>DALZLW010000062.1:0-18965 GCA_032007425.1 Stenotrophomonas sp. | reverse complement strand
AGCATCATCATGCCCATCGACATCAGCACGCTGGCCACGACCAGGTCGATGATCACGAACGGGATGAAGATCAGGAAGCCGATCTCGAAGGCGGTTTTCAGCTCGCTGGTCACGAACGAGGCGACCAGCACCGGGAATGGAATGGCATCCGGGCTGGCATAGGTGCCATGGCCGGCGATGCCGGCGAAGGTCAACAGGTCGGTCTCGCGGATCTGCGCCAGCATGAATCCGCGCAACGGCTGGGTGGTCAGGGTCCACGCGGTCTGGAAATCGATCTTGCCGTCCAGGTAGGGGGCCAGGCCGGTGCTCCATGCCTTGTCCCAGGTGGGCAGCATGACCATGGCGGTGAGGAAAAGGGCGAGCCCCAGCAGCACCTGGTTGGACGGTGTCTGCCCGGTGCCCAGTGCCTGCCGCAGCAGGCCCAGCACGATGATGATCCGGGTGAAGGCGGTCAGCACCAGCAGCATCGACGGGATCAAGGTGATCGCCGTCATCAGCAGCAGCGTCTGCAGCGGCAGGCTTACCGGCTGGTTGCCGATACGGCCCACGTCCACGTCCGGCAGCGGGGTGGCGCCGGGGGCTGCGAGCGCGATGGCCGGCAGCAGCAGGCACGTGGTCACCAGCAGCAGCGCGGGCAGCCAGGTGGGGAGACGGCGGTCAGGCGCGCCGGCAGGGGCGTTGAAACGCATTTCAGGAGTCCTTGCGCAGCCGCTGCTGCAGCAACTGGGCGAAATTGGGCAGGTTCTTCAGTTCCGGCAGCTTCACCGGCGCGGGCGGCGGCAGGGGTATGTCCAGGGTGTGCAATTTCGTGATGCCACCTGCGGTCACGCCCAGCAGCATCTGTTCACCGTTGACCTCGACCACGACGATGCGTTCCTTGGCACCGACGGTCAGGGCGGTGACCAGTTTCAGTCCTTCCGGCTGGCGGAAGCCGCTGCCGGGCAGGCGCTTGAGCAGCCAGCCCAGGCCGATCACCAGGGCCAGCACGGCCAGCAGGGCGAACATCGCGCCGAACAGGCCGGGGGAGCTGGGCGGTGCGTGCTGCAGCGCCTTGCTGCCGGCCGGCACTGCGGCCACCAGCAGACCGGCCGCGGTTGCACCGATCAGGCTCACCGCAGTCTCCGGATGCGTTCGCTGGGGCTGACCACATCGGTCAGGCGCACGCCGAAGCGATCATTGATCACCACGACTTCACCGTGGGCAATCAAGGTGCCATTGACGAAGACATCCAGCGCTTCACCGGCGCCGCGCTCCAGTTCCACCACCGAGCCCTGATTGAGCTGCAGCAGGTTGCGGATTGGCAGGCGGGCGCGACCGACTTCCAGTGACAGGGTCACCGGCACGTCGAGGATCATGTCCAGGTTGAGATCGGCGCCGGCGGATGCGCCGGTGTCGGCCTGCAGGGTGTCGAAGCGGGCCGGTGTCGGCTCGTTGGCATCGATATCGTTCATTGGGGATCTTCCTGGGAAACGGGGCTGCGCTTGCGGGTGCCCGGCGGATGGGTAGCGATGATCTTCACGGCGTTCATGCCGTTGGCGATGCCGAACTCGCCGGTGAAGACGGGGATCTCTTCCACGCAGATCGGTACCTGTGGCGACAGGTCGATGGGCAGCACGTCACCGACCTTCAGCCGGGTCAGTTCGCCAAGCGTCATCCGCTTCCTGGCCAGGACGCTGGACAGGGTGACCTCGGCGACGTTCAACTGCTCGCGCAGGGTCTTGCCCCAACTTTCATCACGTTCGTTGCGGTCGCTCTGGATGCCGGCGTCGAGCAGCTCGCGGATCGGTTCCAGCATCGAGTAGGGCAGGGTCACATGGATGTCACCGCCACCACCGTCGAGCTCGACGTGCAGTCTGCACACGACCACGTATTCGCGCGGGGTGACGATGTTGGCGAAGTGCGGGTTGATTTCGGAATTGATGTACTCGAAGTCCACGTCCATCACCGGCGCCCACGCTTCGCGCAGGTCGGCGAAGGTCTGCTTCAGCAGCAGGTGGATCACCCGCATTTCCGTGGCGGTGAACTCGCGGCCTTCGATGCGGGTGGGATAGCGTCCGTCACCGCCGAAGAAGTTGTCGACGATGGCGAACACCAGGGTGGGCTCGAATACGATCAGCCCAGTGCCCCGCAGCGGCTTGAATCGGATCAGGTTCAGGTTGGTCGGCACATACAGCGAGTGCATGTAATCGTTGAACTTGATCAGCTCGATGCCGCGCACGGACAGCTCGGCCGAGCGCCGGATCAGGTTGAACAGCCCGATCCGCCACAAGCGGGCGAAGCGTTCGTGCACCATCTCCAGCGTTGGCATGCGGCCACGGATGATGCGGTCCTGGCTGGCGAAGTCGTAAGAGCGTGCTTCGCCGGGGGCCGGCTCATCGATGCCAGTGTCCACCGCGCCGCTGTCCACGCCGTGGAGCAGGGCATCGATTTCATCCTGTGACAGCAGGTCGTTCATCAGGGCTGCGCCTTACTGGGTCACGAAGCTGGTGAACAGCAGGTCGTCGGCGCATTTCTTGCCGGTCTCGGCTTCCAGCACCTTCTGCACTTCGGCCAGCGAGGCCGCCTGCAGTTTCTCTTTGCCGGCACGGTCGGCGATGTCCTGTGGCGCGACCTGCGAGAACAGCATCAGCAGCCGGGCACGCAGCGCCGGGGCATGGGTCTTGATCGATTCAAGGGCCGCCGCGTCACGGGTCACCAACTGCACTTCGACCTGCAGGTAGCGTGCGCCATCGGCCGGGCCGTTGAGGTTGACCACGAACGGCGGCTCCAGTCCGTAGTACTGGGCGGGGGCGGGTGGGGCCTTGCTGGCGGTGGCCGGTGCCTGGGCATCATCGCCGTGACCGCGCTGGGTGAAGTACCACATGCCGCCAGCGGCACCGGCAGCGGCGATCAACGCCACGGCCAGGGTGATCAGCAGGGGGCCGCGCGAGCGCTTGGGCGCATCGGCGTCGGCGGATTTCTTGGTCTTGTCTGCAGCTGCGGCCACGTATGCCTACTCCTGGGGGTTGCCCCAGTCAGCATGCAAGCGGCGTGCCGCGATGGTCGGGCATTCGCAATCGGCATCGGCGACGGTTTCCCGTCACCACCGCCGCGACTATCAGGCGTAGGCGTCGAGGAGGCTGAGCCGACGCAGTGCCGGTGCGGCCGCCGCGTCGTCACCAGCCGTGGACGGCGTCGACTCTCCGTCGCCGCCGCCGAACGGGTCAGGCGGGCCGCTGGCCCGGCCATCGTGCTGCGCGCCATGGTGGCCGACATCGGCGTGGGCGAGCTGGAAGCCCTGCTCACCCAGCAGCTCACGCAGGCGCGGCAGGCTGCTTTCCAGCGCATGGCGGACATCCACATGCGGGCTGCTGAAGCTGGCCTGCACCTTGTCACCGTCCATCTGCAGGCGCACGTCGATCGTGCCCATGTCATCCGGGCTGAGACGGATATGGGCGTGGCCGATCTTCTGCTCGGCCATCCAGCCCACCCGCACGCCGATGGCATCGTCGAACGTGGGCTCACCCAAGACGGCGGGCGGCAAACTGTCCAGCGGCCGTTGCACGTTGCCCAGCGCCGGGTCGGCGCCAGTGGCGCGGCCGCCCAGCAGCGCTTGCAGTCCCTGCAGGGTAGGGGGCAGTGCATCGGGGGCGGCGTCCGGGTCGCTGTCCACGGCATCGTCCAGGCCCTGGGCGAGCATGGCTTCGGGCAGCGGCAAGGGGTCCTGCGCCGTTTCGTTGGCGGCCGCGGCGATGCCCGCGCTGGCGGCTTGTGCCGGCGCGGGGTTGGCCGTGGTGGAAACGGCGGGTGCAGGCTGCAGTGCGGCGGCGGTCGGCGGTGTGGCGGCTGCTGTCAGCAAAGCATCGCCCGCAGCGGGTGACGGTGTTGGCGGCGGCGGCGCCGTCGGCGGCAGCAGGCCAGGCAACGCCCCCAGGCCAAGCGGTGGCCAGGCCTCGGCTGGATCATCGATGCCGTCAGTGCTGTCAGTGCTGTCAGTGCTGTCGGTGCTGTTGCGTGCGTCTGGCGGCGGATTTGTGGTCGCCTGCGCCACATCAGCGGGCCCCGCCTCGGCAGGCGATGGGGCGTTGGTCGCGCAGGCGCGGGCATCGGCGGGGGCACCGCCGCCTGCAGTTGGCTGGCCGTCGTCAAGCATGGCCTGGAAACGTGACGTGCCACCTGGCGAGGACCTGCCTGCCGGGGAGGTGCCCGAGCGGTTGCCGGGGGACGATCCGATGCCGGTGGGTGAAGACTCCAGGCCGATCATGCCGGGTTGCTCCCGTCGCCATCGTCGGCCGACAACTTGCGGATCCGGCGAGCGCCCAGGTCATCCATCTCGCGCTGGATGCGTCGCTCGGCAACCTGGTTCTCCTGCGCACGGTAGCTGGCGGCAAGCTGTTCGAGCACCTGCTTATCGCGGCTGGCCAGCAGCAGGCGCGCGCGTTCGGCGTCTACACGCTCGCGATTGCTGTCCACTGTCTGGCTCTGCTGCTGCACGGCACTGTCCAGACGGTCGAGGAAGGCGCGTCGATTCATCAATTGGGCCGGGCTGGTGGCGGCCATCTGCGCGTTGGCGTAGTCATCGGCATAGCGGCGCAGTTCGTCCAGGCGCGAGACATGGGTGTCCAGCGATCGTTGGCGTTCGGCCAGATCGCGGGCGGCACTGTCTTCCTTTTCCTGGGCCCGCTTGAGCAGGGGAGCAAGGCGTTTGGAGGGCGTCATGGCGTAGCCTCGCGTTCAACCAGTTGCTTGAGGGCGGCCTGGCTGTGCGGCAGGTCAGCCGCACGGTGCACGTCCTGGCCGAGGAATTCGACGATTTCCGGCCAGCGCGCCAGCGCCTCGTCGGTGGCCGGGTCGTTGCCGCGCTGGTAGGCGCCGATGGCGATCAGGTCGCGGTTGCTCGAATAGGCCGATACCAGCCGCTTGAGCTTGCGGATGCGCAGGCGCCATGCCTCGTCGGCGATCTCGGTGACCACGCGGCTGACCGAGGACTCCACGTCGATGGCCGGATACAGGCCGCTGTCGGCAACCCGGCGCGAGAGCAGGATGTGGCCATCGAGGATGGCCCGTGCCGCGTCGGCGATCGGGTCCTGTGGGTCATCACCCTCGGTCAAGACCGTGTAGAACGCGGTGATCGAGCCGCGGCCCTTGGCACCGTTGCCGGCACGTTCCACCAGCGCGGGCAGCTTGGCGAACACCGATGGCGGATAACCGCGGGTGGTGGGTGGCTCGCCGACCGACAGGCCGATCTCTCGCTGGGCCTGGGCGAAGCGGGTCAGTGAATCCATCAGCAGCAGCACATTGAAGCCCTGGTCACGGAACCACTCTGCGATGGCCGTGGCCCGATAGGCCCCATGCAGGCGGGCCAACGGCGGCCGATCGGCGGGGCTGGCCACCACCACGGCGCGGCGCAGGCCTTCTTCGCCCAGCGTGCTTTCAACGAAGTCGCGGACTTCGCGGCCACGTTCGCCGATCAGGCCCACCACGATCACATCGGCGGATGTATAGCGGGTCATCATGCCCAACAACGTGGACTTGCCCACGCCGGAGCCGGCGAACAGGCCCACGCGCTGGCCACGGCCGATCGGCAGCAGGGCGTTGATGGCACGCACGCCGACATCCAACGGCTGGGTGATCGGCTCGCGGGCCAACGGGTTCATGCTGACCCCGGCCATGCTGACCGCGCCTTCGGCACGGATCGGCCCTTTGCCGTCCAGCGGTACACCATCGCTGTCGATCACCCGGCCCAGCAGCCCTTCGCCGACCTCCACGCCGCCTTTGCGGCCGGAGGGCACGACGCGGGCATTGGGCAGCAGGCCATGCAGTTCGGCGCTGGGCATCAGATAAGTGCGTTCGCCGGCAAAGCCGACCACCTCGGCATCGACCCAGCCGCCGTCCATGATTTCCACCTTGCAACTGGCGCCCATGGGGGCTTCGCAGCCAACGGCTTCCAGGGTCAGGCCAACCGCCCGGCGCAACACGCCTTCGCGGATCAAGCCGCGGCTGTGCTGGCTGTCAGCACGCAGGGCATCCAGTCGCGCGCCCAGCCGGATGTTACGTGCGACTGACCACTCGGCGGCTCCGGCGTCGGTGGAGCCGTCACTGAGATCGCGTGGGCTCATGCGCCTGCTCCTGCCTGCCGCACCAGCGCGTCGAGCACGCTGCGCAGACGGGCTTCCAGGGTACCGTCGATGCGTACGCTCTCGGCATGCACGCGCAGGTCGCCCCGGCCCAGGGTCAGGTCAGGTGACAGGCGGTGTTGCGGCGACAGGGTGAGCAGCGGGGTGAGCGCCGCGATGTCGTCCGGATGCAGGCGTACCTCCACGTCTCGACTGCTGCCGCCCACGCTGGCCACCGCTTCGCCGACCAGTTGCGCCAGCAGTTCCGGTTCGGCCTGGTAGGCGCGGCCAACCAGCGTACCGGCGACCCGTACGGCCAGCTCGCCCAGCGCGGCGACCGCCTCGTTTTCCAATCGTGCCAGCGGACGGCTGAAGCTGTCGAGGATGCCATTGATCTGCGCTGCAAGGCGGCGTACCTCGGCCTGTCCTTGGGCGTAGCCTTCCTGGCGGCCGCGGGCCAGGCCCTCGGCCTCGGCCTGTTTGCGGATCGCTTCGATTTCTTCGACCGTGGGTAGCTGCAGCACCGGTTCCGGCGGTGCAGGTGGCGGGCTGTCCTCGCGCACCACTTCAAGGGAATCGAATGATGCCGCCGGCGGAGCCAGCAGGTCCGGCGCCAGCCAGCGCACGGCGCCGTTCACAGCATCGCCTCGGCGGCACCACCGAGGGTGACGGTACCCTCATCGGCCATGCGCTTGACGATGGCGAGGATCTCGCGCTGCGCCGATTCCACGTCGGACAAGCGCACGGGTCCGCGCGCCTCCATGTCTTCCAGCAGGATCTCGGCGGCGCGCTGGGACATGTTGCGGGTGATCTTGTCACGCACCTTGATGTCGGCACCGCGCAGCGCGAGGCCCAGCCGTTCGCCGCTGACTTCGCGCAGCACCAACTGCATCTCCCGGTCATCCAGTTCGACCAGGTCGTCGAAGACGAACATCAGGTCCTGGATGCGGCCACTGAGCGGCGCATCGACGCGCGCGATCTCGCTGAGAATGGCCTGGTCCTGGCCGCTGTCCATGAAGTTGAGGATGTTGGCCGCCACCTGCACGCCACCAATATTGGAGGACTTCAGGTTCTGGTTGCCGGCGAACTGACGTTCCATGATCTCATTGAGCTCGTTCAGGGCATTTGGCGGAATGCCGTCCAGGGTGGCGATGCGCAGCAGCACGTCGACCCGGGTGCGGTCGGGCAGCAGCTTCAGGGCATCTGCGGCCTGGTCGGTTTCCAGGTGGGCCATGACGATGGCGATGATCTGCGGATGCTCGTTGCGGACGAGGTCGGCAACGGCGCGCGGATCCATCCATTTCAGGGCGTCCAGGCCGGTGGTGTTGCGCCCCAGCAGGATGCGGTCGATCAGGCTGCTGGCTTTCTCGGTGCCCAGCGCCTGCACCAGCATCTTGCGGATGTAGTCATCCGAGCCCACGCCCAGCGAGGTCTTGGACACCAGCTCATTGTTGAAGCTTTCCATGACCCCCTCGACCTGGTCGCGGGTGACGTCGGACATAGTCGCCATGGCGATGCCGATCTTCTGTACTTCCTTGGGTTCCATGTGCCGCAGTACGTCAGCGGCCTCCTGTTCGCCCAGCGACAGCAGCAGGATCGCGGCACGCTGCACGCCACTCAGTTGTGCCTCAGTCATGGGCCACCCACCCCTTGACCACCTGGGCAACACGTTTGGAGTCGGTCTTCACCGCCTCCCGCGCCAGCCGCAGCCGTTCTTCATAGGAGTCCACCGGCAGTGCGAGCGGGGCGGCGCCTGCGGGCAGGCGCTCGTTGTGCAGGCCAGGCAGTTCCAGCTCATCGTCCATCACCCGCACATCGGCCGACAGGGGTTCCTGACCCAGCTGTGCCGGCGCCGGCTTGTTGCCCATGCCACGCAGGGCTGGGCGCAGCACACCAAACAGCAGGGCCAGCACCACGATCGCACCCAGCAGCAAGCGTGCGCCGTCCTGCACCTGCGGCAGCTCCCACCAGGCGGGACCTTCAACCGGGGTGGTGTCACGCACGAACGGTGCGTTCATCACCGACACGGTGTCGCCGCGTTCTGCGTTGAAGCCCACGGCCTGCTTCACCAGCGCCTCGACGCGGGTCAGTTCGGCGGCCGACAGGGCCTGCTCGGTGATGCGGCCATCGGCGCCTGTGCGCGGCACGTTGTCGATCAGCACCGCCACCGAGACGCGTTCGATGCGCCCGGCAGGCTTGCGGGTGTGCTGCAGGGTGCGGTCCAGCTCGTAGTTGCGGGTGGCGTTGGTGGACGTTTCCGTAGGCGTTGGCGCCGTGGTCGGCGCGGCGGCCTGGCCGGGGGGCGTGTTGCTGGCAGCGCCCGGCACGCCCTGCGGGCCCGGGATGTTGCTTTCGCTCTGGCTGGTCTGCTCGCTGCGCAGTTTCTGCGGCTCACCGTTGTAAAGTTCGCGCGCTTCTTCCGTGGTGGAGAAATCCATCTCCACGCTGACTTCCGGGTTGACCCGGCCGGGGCCGGTCATCGGCTCCAGCAGCTCACGGATGCGCTGGTTGTACGAGGTTTCCTGGCGGCGGCGCTGCTCGAACTGGGCGGCGTTGACGGCTGCTTCGCTGTTTGGATCGGACACGCTGAGCATGCGCCCGCTCTGGTCGACGATGGTCACGCGCTCGGCGCTCAGATCGGGAATGCTGGCGGCGACCATGTGCACGATGGCCTCGACCTGGCCGCGTTCGAGCTGTTGCCCGCCGCGCAGTTCAAGCACCACCGAAGCGCTGGCGACGTCGCGCTGGCGGGTGAAGGCGCTGGGCTTGGGAATGGCCAGGTGCACGCGCGAATCGCGGACCGGGCGCAGGGTATTGATGGTGCGCGCCAGCTCGGTTTCCAGCGAGTGCTGGTAGCGGGCGTTTTCCATGAACTGGCTGACACCGAAGCCGGGGTCGCGCTCCATCAGTTCGAACCCCAGCCTTCCACTGTCGGTCAGGCCGGAGCCGGCCAGCTTCAGGCGGGCATCATGCAGGTTCTTTTCCGGCACGGTGATGCCACCGGTGGCGGGGTCCAGCTCGAACGGGATCTGCGCGGTGCGCAACAGATCCGTCGCCTCGGCGGTCGCCTTCTGGTCCAGCCCGGTATACAGCGGCACATAGCCTGGCTTCTGCGACCAGAAGAACACGGCCAGACCGGCGGCGACAGCCACCGCGATCATGACCATCAGCCCCAGCCTGCGGGCGATCTGCAGGCTCTGCAGGCGATCAAACCACTGCCCGGCCTTTTCGGTGTTCAGTGATTCCTTGGAAAGCGTCAATGCCATGGCCCGAGGTCCTTACAGCGGCATGTTCATCACGTCCTGGTAAGCCTGGACGAGACGGTTGCGGACTTCCACGGTGGCGCGGAAGGCGATCTGCGATTGCTGCGAGGCCACCATCACCCTGGCCAGGTCGGCACCGGGCTTGCCCAGTTCGAAATCGCGGGCCAGGGCGCCGGACGTTGCCTGTGCCCCGTTCACCGCGGACAGTGCGCCACGCAGGGTCTCAGTGAAGCTGGCGGGAATGCCGGTGGCTGCTGTCACGCCTTGGGTGGCGCCGGGCGCAGCCGTGGGATTCAGGGCATTGCTGCGCGGCGCTTCGGCCACCGGGCCCATGGGCTGGCTGACCTGCGACTGGTAGCTGCGGATCTGCGAGAGGATGGAGGTGACGGAGTGGGTCATCGGGGGGTCCATGGAGCGATGGTTGCTCCATGGGCAATGCAAGCCCCGTGCCGGAATGGTTCAGCTGTTCAGTGTGTGCCGTCCGGCTGTGTCCGAGGGCCCCTTGCAGTGGGCGCCGGAAAACCGGCGCCGTGTTTCCGGCTCTCAGTTCACCCGGTTCCACTGTCCGGTGTTCTGCCTTCGTGCGGGCAGGATGGGGCCATTGAACTGGGTATAGATGAAACGACCCTGCGACGGGGCCAGGCAACTCAGCAGCAGTTGGTAATGGACCGGGCCCAGTGGGTGGGTTTCATGCATGTCGACGGCCACGACATTGTCGAGCAGGCGTCGGGCACGGTAAGTGCCAGCGTACACGTGGTGAGTGCCAAGGACCTTCAGCTGATAGCGTGTGGCTTCAAAGCCCACCTCGACGACCCTGCCAGCGTTCGGGTTGTCCGGCCGCCAGGCTGAATCGGAGACATTGACGAAGCGTTGGCCGGCCAGTCGCGGCGAGAGCTGGCAGGTGGTGCTGCCGGCTGCGGCCTGATCCCCGCCAGGGAATGCCGTCTCTGCAGCAAGGACGCTTGCAGGCAGCAGGCAGGCCATTGCCAGCACGCCGATCGGCGTGAGGGCCCAGTGCCTGCCTCTGCGATAAGTATCGGAAACACGCATGTGCAGCTCCTTCCATGAGGAGCACACAGGATGACCGCACCGCAACCGGCAGGCTTTGAAGGAACGTTCAAAGTGCTGCCGCTTGCGGGGGCGATTGACCCAATCGTCCCTGCCGCGGAGCTGGCGCAGCCGCCTGTAGCGGGGACAGACAACCGTGGTCAGCCGGCCAACTCGGCCTGGTCGCGCTCGATGCCGTACTTGCGCAGTTTCTCCACCAGGGTGGTGCGGCGCAGGCCGAGCAGTTGAGCGGCGTGGGCCACCACACCCTGGGTCCGTTCCAGCGCCTCGTGGATCAGTCGCAGCTCGATGGTGGCCATATGGTTGCGCAGGTCCAGGCCATCGTCGGGCAGGGCAGCGGCGGTCAGGCCGTCGCCAGCGCTGTCGGATGCGGCGGCGCCCGTGGGTGCCGCGGATGTGGCGCCGGTGCCGGTGCCGGTACCGGAAGCATGGAAGGAGAAACTGCGCAGATCCAGCCGCTCCTCGGCAGGGGCCGCGGTCGCCGGCACCGGGGCCGCAACGGCGGCCGTCGGTGCATCGGCACGGTAACGCGCGGGCAGGTCCTGGACCCGGACGTGGCCACCCGGGTGCAGCACCGCCAGCCGTTCCACCAGGTTGGTCAGTTCGCGCACATTGCCTGGCCAGGCGTAGCCAGCCAGAGCCTGCAGGGCTTCACTGGTGAAGCGCACTTCACCGCGGCCGGTGCGGGCCAGTTGCGCGGCGATGGTCTGCACCAGCGCGGGCAGGTCTTCAACGCGTTCGCGCAGGGCCGGCACGTCGATGGGGAAGACATTGAGGCGGTAGAACAGGTCTTCGCGGAATTTGCCTTCGCTGATCCGGGATTCAAGATCGCGGTGGGTGGCGGCGATCACCCGCACGTTGCAGCGAATGGTCTGGTTGCCGCCCACCCGCTCGAAACTGCGCTCCTGCAGCACGCGCAGCAACTTGACCTGCATCGGCAGGCTCATGTCGCCGATTTCGTCCAGCAGCAGGGTGCCGCCCTCGGCCATCTCAAAGCGGCCCTTGCGCGCGCTCAACGCACCGGTGAACGCGCCTTTCTCGTGGCCAAACAGCTCGCTTTCCAGCAGTTCGGCCGGTATCGCGCCGCAGTTGATCGCCACGAAGGGGCCATCGCGGCGCGGCGAGCGTTGGTGGATGCTGCGCGAAACGACCTCTTTGCCGGTGCCCGACTCACCCAGCACCAGTACGGTGGTATCGAACGCAGCGACCTGCTCGATCATCAGTCGCAGGGCGCTGACCGCCGGGCCGTCACCGGTTGGACCGATGTCCTGCGCAGCGCCGGCCTGGTGTTCGGCGTCCAGGCGCTTGAGGCTGGCACGGCGCAGCAGTGATTCCATCTGCGCATGCCGCAAGGGTGCCTCCAGCGGCCACACGTTGGCTTCATGCAGGCCGTGGCGCTGGGCAAAGGCACTTACATCGCCATCGACCAGCAGGATGGGCGGCGGCAGGCTGCTCTGGCCCAGCCAGGCGTACAGCGCATCGGCATGCGTGCCGGGCTGCAAGCTGCCGACGATCACTGCCATCCAGTCGGCCTGGCGATAGCGCGCACTGGAAAAATCGGCCGCGTCGGCGATCCAGCGCGGGTTGAAATCCATGAACTCCAGCAGGGCGACCGTGCGCTCGGCCCGCACCGCGTCGTCGTCAAGCACGAGGATGCGCGATTCACTCATGGCTGCGTCTCCCGGCAGGCTTCCAGGATCGGCATGACCTCCTGGATGTAGGACAGCTTGCTGACGAACGCATCGGCGCCGGCGCGCAGGGCATGGTCGCGATGCTCGGCATCGTCGAAGTGGCTGGCGATCACGATGTAGGGCGCATCGTCTTGTGATTTGATCAGCCGCGTGGCCTGCAGGCCGCCCATTTCGGGCATCGCCAGGTCCATCAGCACGACCTGCGGTCGCAGGGATTCGGAGCGCTCGATCGCTTCCAGCCCATTGGCAGCGCTGCCAACGATCTGCAGCCACTCGATGCGGCGGAAATGGCGCATGGCCGCGTTGATGAAGCCTTCGTGGTCATCGACCAGCAGGACGGTCAAAGTGGTCATGGTGCTGTCCTCAGCCCGCCAGGGCCATCAAAGGGGAGGCCGCGCCGGCGCGGCGGCGTTCGCGGGCTGGCGCGATGTCCATCTGCTCACGGTACTTGGCCACGGTGCGCCGTGCGATGTTGACGCCCTGCCGGGCCAGCAGCGCGGCGATGGCATCATCGGCCAGTGGACGCCCAGCCGGCTCGGCCTCGATCAGGCGGCGCACCATGGCTTTCACCGCGGCGCCGGATACGCTGGCGCCCTCCAGACGCACCGCGAACAGGTGCTTCAGCTCGAAGGTGCCGCGCGGGGTCTGCAGGTACTTGCCGGTGGTGATGCGGGAAATGGTGGATTCGTGCATGCCGATGGCATCGGCCACTTCTTTCAGCGTCAGCGGCGCCATGGCTTCCTCGCCACGGCTGAGGAACGCGGCCTGGCGCTCGACGATCACCCGGGTGGTGCGCAACAGCGTGTCATGGCGCATCGCCAGCCCACGGGTGAGCCAGCGTGCCTCGCCGAGCATTTCGCGCAGGGCGGGGTGGCTGTCCGGCGCGGCGTTGAGCACCTGTTCGTACTGGCTGTTGATGCTGAGCCGGCGGCTGGTGGTGGGATTCAAGGCCACGCGCCATTGGTTGTCGGCGAACCACGCGATGACATCCGGCAGCACCGCGGTGTCCTGCTGCGGCTGCAGGCTGTCGCCCGGGCGCGGCTGTAGCGAAAGGATCAGGCGTACTGCTTCGCGGACATCGCCCGGCTCGGCATCGTGATGGGCGGCCAGTGCCACAAGATCGTGGCTGGCCAGCAACTCCAGCGGGCCCTGCAGGATGCGCCGGGCCAGGTGGCGTGCGGCGACCACGCCGGACAAGGCGTCCAGCTGCGCGCACAGGCACTCACGCAGGTCCTGTGCCGCCATTCCGGCCGGCTCGCCGCGCAGCAGGCGTTGGCGCACATACTCGACGTCGGCCGCATCCAGGTCATGGCGTGCGCTGGCCAGCAGCTGCAGCGAAGCCAGCGATCCCTGCAGGTAGCCGGCATCGTCGCAGTGCTCCAGCCAGAATGCGGCGACCGCCAGTTGCGTGTCGTCCAGTTCCAACGCCAGCGGGCGCAGGATGCGCAGGTGCGGGTCGCTGCTTTCGTCGGCCACGAGTCGCGCGGTGCGGTCATCGTCGCCGTCCTGCCAGCTGGCTGCGGGCACGTCCCACATCGTCGGCTCCGGCAGCTCGTCGAACGCGGCGGTTTCCAGCGCGGCGGTGCCTGGATCGGCGTCCGTCGCGGCTGTGTCTTCCGCGGTATCCACTTCGAGCAGGGGATTTGTCTCCAGTGCCAGCTGGATTTCCTGCTCCAGCTGCAGCCCGGTCAACTGCAACAGTCGGATGGACTGCAGCAACTGCGGGGTCAAGTGCAGCTGTTGGCCAAGCTGGGTGCTGAGTGCGGCTTTCATCTGCAGAGCCCGGGACGCCACCACTGGCGCGTTTCGGTACGCATCTTGCAGTGCACAGGACGTTGACGTAATCGGGACGTTCCTTAACCGCCGCGGAACATTCCCTACGCCGTGTCAGGGATTCCCTGACAATGCATCGGCTTTCTGGCGCGGGATCGGTTCGCAGCGCCCCTATTCGAGACCAGCCGCGGGCGCGTGGCCCCCAAGGTTATTGCGAACCGCTGCCAGAAGTGACGGCCGGCTGACGCTGTGGCGGGATCAAAGCTCGCCCAGGTGGCGCCCGGCCAACAGGATCAGATCGTTGGCGCGTCGGCATCCCAACGCTTCCATCATCCGTGCGCGATGGGTTTCGATGGTCTTGACGCTGATGCCAAGCTCGGCGGCCATTTCCTTGTTGCTCTGGCCTTGGCCGATGCGACGCAGGATCTCGCGTTGTCGCGGCGGCAGGGCAGCAACGCCGCTAGGCTGCGCCTGGCGGCCCAGCATGGGGGCGAGCATCTTGGCGGAAATCTGCGGGCTCAGGAACATCTGGCCGGCAACAGCGGCGCGCAGGGCCAGCTCCAACTCCTGCGGTGCGGCGTCTTTCACAACGAAGCCGGCGGCGCCACGGTCCAGCGCGTCGCGTACATGCACCGCATCGTCATACATGCTCATCATGACCACGCGTGAACCCGGCGCACGCGCGTGGATATCACTGAGCGCGTCCAGGCCGGTGCGACCGGGCAGGGAAAGATCCATCAACACCACATCCGGGGCGTGCTGCAGGGTCAGCTGCAGGGCCTGTTCGGCATTGCTGGCCTCGCCAACGACGTTGACGTCGGCAAAACCCTGCAGCAGCCGGCCAAGGCCTGCTCGCACGAGGGTGTGGTCATCGACAATCAGAACGCGCACAGGCCGGGAGGTGTTTTCAAAGGCAACACCTTAACGGACGTGAGGTCATCCGCCAAGCTGAACGCGCCAGCATTGTGCTGTGTATCTCAGTGCGCTCAGCGCGTCCGGCGCGAATCGGCGATTTGTCGGCGATGGACGCGGAACAGGTGGCGCTCCAGCGCCATTTCCAGGCTGTCACCCAAGGCGCTGAAGCGCAGCCAGAGGTAGTGGGCGCCTGCGCCGTCGGCCGCTTCGGCCATCACTTCCACCGGCAGGTCTACCGATTCGGGCAGCCAATCACTGGGTTGCAGGCGCACGACGCCATGGGTACCGGCGGCGCTGCCGCTGCGCGGCCCGACCTGCAGGCGGATGCCACGGCGCGACCAGCGCACCGGTCGCAGCGGCAAGCTGTCGCTCTGCTGCCGCACCAGCCGACCGATCAGTTGCAGGCTGAGGTCCAGCTTGGCTTCAAGTCGTGCCAACTGCTGGCTCGATTCATTGCGCTCGTCATGGTCGTCGCTGCGCCCGTCTTCCACCAGCGCGATGCTGCGCAGCAGGCTCTCGGCGACGCCGGCACGGATACCGCCATTGCCGGCAATGAATTCCGCTGGCAGAGACTGGTCGCAGCTGAGGGTTTCCTCGAACAGCGCCTGTTCGGCCGGGTGGTGGATGGACGGTGCGCTGGGATCGTTCATGCCAGCGATTCTGCACGCAGGTAGGCCTGCGCCGCGCGAAGAGAGCGCTTGCCCTGGTTCAGCTGGCCGGCGGCCTCATCACGCAACTGCACCATGCTGCCCAGCACCCGCTGCTGATGGGCCAACAGGTCGCGCAGGGCTGCGTCGCTGGGCCGCTGCACGGCAGTGGCCAGCGCGGCGACGGCGTGCGGGTGTTCGGCCAGGCGCTGTCCGCTGGTGGCGTGGTCGTCGCCCGGCAGCAGGGCCTGCAGGGCGTCCAGGCCGGTGTGCAGGTGCTCGGTGCCGGTCGGGGTCATCGAGCGCCCCCCATGGTCCGCTGGTCTACCGGAATGGCATTCCACGCCGAGTCGATTTCGCCGATCAGGCGCAACGACTCCTGCAGCGGAACCGGGTCGTTGTTGAGGTTTGCCTCGGTGAGGCGGGTGATCACGTATTCATACAGCGCCGAGAGATTGGCGGCGATCTCTCCGCCGGCCTCGTGATCCAGAGACCCATCCAGGTGACCGATGATCGCGCAGACCTCGCCGATGGCTTTACCTTTGCGCGCCGGATCATTGCGCTGCATGGCCGATTCAGCGATGCGCATGCGCTCGCAGGCACCGGCCAGCAGCAGTGCCACCAGCTTGTGGGGATCGGCATCGACGACCGAAGTGGTGACGCCGACCTTGCGGTACTCCTCGGCGAAATGCCGGTTGGAACCGTACATGGGAACACTATCTCCTTTGCTGCCGAAGCTGCGGCATCCGTGCGCGGTGCCGTCGGTGGTCTTCGGTACTGATCAGGTTATCGGCGGCGATGCCGCGTGACTTGAGGGTCAGCTGGACGTCGTGGTGAGCTGCGAGGCGACCGAGGACATCGCGCTCTGCATCTGGCTGATCATCGTTTCCATTGCAGTGAACTGCTTGGTGTAACGGTCGGAAACGCTCTGCATGCGCACGTCCAGGTCATCGAGCTGCTTTTCCAGTGCCTTGATCTGCTTGTTCAGCGTGTTCTGCCGCTGCACGATGGTGCCGGTGGTGCTGTCCAGGTTGCTCTTCAGCATGTCCGTGAGCGGCTTGCCGATGCTGCCGTCGGCGCCGAACAGGTTCACCGCCGCCTGCGGGTCCTTGCTGAGTGCGGTGTCCAGCTTGGCCGCATCCAGCGACAGCGTGCCGTCTGCCGCGAATGTCAGGCCGAGCGTCTTGAGTTCGTTGACGTTGCCACTGAGCGAGTTGCGCAGTTGCTGCTGGAGACCGCGCACCATGGCGTCGCCAGTGAAGGTCGCCGCCACGCCGGTTTCGGCGTTGTAGGCGCTGGATGTCTTCAACGTTGACTGGATGCCGTTGTAGGCGGTGATGAAGGCGTTGAGGTTGGTTTTGAGCGTGCTGTTGTCCGCAGCCAGGGTCAGGGTCTGCGGATTGCCTTCGTTGGCCTTGGTCAATGTCAGGCTGACACCGGGCACCAGATCGGTGATGGTGTTCGAGCTGGAGGTGCGGGTGAACCCATCGACCAGGACGACGGCATCCTTGGCTTCCACCTGCACGTTCATTGCCGAGCTGGCGGTGCCGTCGTAGGTCAGGTCAGCCAAGCCGCCGTTGCCGCCAGTGGCGCTGACGGTGAGAGCCCCCTTGGTGCCGGAGTCCACGGCGGAGAGCACCAGATGCTGCCCATCGTCGGCAGTCACGACCGCTGCGGTCACGCCTTTGCCACCGGCAGCAGAATTGATCGCCGCCGCGACCTCGGCCAGCTTGGCGCCGGTGGGAATCGTGACGTTGAGGGTCTTCTCGCCATAGGCGATGCTCAGTGTGCCGTCGCCGACAACGGCGTCCTTCTCATACGCCTTGGAGCTCAGCTTCTGGTTCAGCGCCAGGGATTTGACTTCGACCTGGTGCGTGCCCGCTGCCGCCTTCCCCGCAGTGGAGCTGGTGTCCAGCGTGGCGGTGAAACCGGCGTCTTCCTTGACCGTGGCCTTCAGGCCCGGCGTGGCGACACCCTTCACAAGGTTGGCCAGCGCAGTCTGCAGCGAAGACATTCCACTACGGATGGTGCCCAGTGCCGAAACCTTGGCGCTGGCGGCAACACCGGCCGTATTGATCTGGTTCTCCTTGGGCGCGCGCTCGTTGGCAACGAGTTGCGAGACCAGCGATGGAATGTCGAGACCGGAGCCGATGGTGCCGAGGGACATGGAGGATTCCTTTGCAGGGACGGCCGACAGCAGGTGGACTACCTGAGCTATCGGCCGACGGGGCGATTGCTTTAGCGATTGATGGCGAGTATTCGCCGACAAACGATGCAAGGCCCGTGCCATGACGGGCTGACGACGGAAACGGGAAAGGGGGCCGAAGCCCCCTTTCCTTTCAGTCCGTGTTGTCGTGCCGCTGGATCAGCGCAGCAGGCTCAGCACGTTCTGGCTGCTCTGGTTGGCCTGGGCCAGCATCGCCGTACCGGCCTGCTGCAGGATCTGGTTGCGCGACAGCTCAGCGGTTTCCGAAGCGTAGTCCACGTCGCGGATGCGGCTGCGGGCGGCCGACATGTTTTCCGACGAGGTGTTCAGGTTGGCCACCACCGAGGTGAAACGGTTCTGGATGGCGCCCAGGTCTGCACGCGAGGAGTTGATCGAGTTCAGCGCGGCATCCATGGCGAGGATGGCGTTGTCGGCGCCCTCGACCGAGGAGATGTCCATGTCGGCAAAGCCAGTCTTGGCGCCGCCAGCAGCGTATGCGGTGTCCGTAGCGATGTCCCCCGACGTGCCAGCGGTCAGGCCGGTTTGTTCGGTAAGTGTCGCGCCACCCCCTCCGATCGTGAAGTTGCCGTCCTTCGAAGTCAGCTCCAGCTTGCCTTCAATCAGCGAAGCAGTAACACCCGTTTCATGGGTCTGAGCGTTGATCTTATTCACGAGCTCGGTGGCTCGATCACCTGCGTTAGCAGTTGCACCAACCTTGATGTTAACTGCGGTACCACCCTCCTTGGCCAAGGTGAAGGTAGTCTCCGTAAACGTCGCCGGAACGGCCGCCACTGCTTCAGTGCCGTTGGTGGTCGTGCCAGTAGCTGTCGCGAAGGCCGGAGTGGTCGTCGTGTACGCGCCCCCATCAGTAGCGCTAGCGGCCGTGAACTCCTGCCCGTCGGCGCGAGTTACCGAAAGCGTGCCTGCGCCAATCGCTCCTGCAAGGGTGGTCTGAGCGCCAAGGTTCAGGCTGAAGCCGTCTACAGTGCCGGTACCGTCAGCGCCGAACCCCGCCGCAACGAATCGTGCTGCGACATCGGCAGCTGATGCAGTCTCACCGGTAACGGCAATATCAAGCGTATCTGAGCCCGCCGTGAACGTCAGGGAGAACTCGCTGTCTGCCGCGCCGCCAGCGCCTGCCGTAAACGTGCCGAGCGCCATGCTCGAGGCCTGAGCAGCCTCCCCTGCAACTGCGCCGCCCGTGGGCAGAGCGCCGGATACCTGCGCATTAGTGGTCGCGCTGGTCCAGTTGCCCAGCTTGCTGATGTTGGCGTTGGCGATCTGCGAGATGTTGATCGTCTGGCCCT
>DALZLW010000061.1:0-19657 GCA_032007425.1 Stenotrophomonas sp. | reverse complement strand
CTGGGCTTGGCCAGGTGGAACGCACCGGAGGCGATGAACAGGATGTGGTCGGTCTTCACCGTGCCGTACTTGGTCGACACGTTGGACCCTTCCACCAACGGCAGCAGGTCACGCTGCACGCCTTCGCGCGACACATCGCCACCACCGACGTTGTCGCCACGCTTGGCCACCTTGTCGATCTCGTCGATGAACACGATGCCGTGCTGTTCACAGGCCTCGATGGCTGCGGCGCGTACGTCCTCTTCGTTCACCAGCTTGCCGGCTTCCTCTTCCACCAGCAGCGGTCGCGCAGCGGCGATGGTCAGCGTGCGTTTGTTGGACTTGCCACCGCCGAGGTTGGCAAACATCGACTTGAGCTGCTGGCCCATTTCTTCCATGCCCGGCGGGGTCATGATGTCCATGCTGGTGTTGGCGGCGATGTCGAGTTCGATCTCGCGGGCATCCAGTTCCCCATTGCGCAGCATGCGGCGGAACTTGATGCGGGTATCGCCCTCCTGTGCCGAGGGTTCATCCCGCGCCGCCTGCGGATCGAAGCCGATGCCGCCGCTGCGCTTGGGCAGCAGCGCATCGAGGATGCGGTCTTCGGCGCGCTCTTCGGCCTGGGTACGCACGCGGGTCTTGGCCTGCTCGCGGTACAGCTTGACCGCGGTATCGGCCAGATCGCGGATGATCTGCTCCACATCCTTGCCGACATAGCCGACTTCGGTGAAACGGGTGGCCTCCACCTTCACGAACGGCGCATTGGCCAGCTTGGCCAGGCGACGCGCGATTTCGGTCTTGCCCACGCCCGTCGGGCCGATCATCAGGATGTTCTTCGGCATCACTTCATGACGCAGGCTGGCATCGAGCTGCATGCGCCGCCAGCGGTTGCGCAGGGCGATGGCCACCGCGCGCTTGGCGTCGTGCTGGCCAACGATATGGCGATCCAGTTCCTGCACGATCTCGCGCGGGGTCATGGAGGCGGAGGAGTTTTCGTTATTCTTCGACATGAGGGCACTCAATGATCAAATGACGGTAGCGCCGGGCCATTCCCGGCGGACGAAACGGGGAGGTCGTGCCGACCAACGGCCAGCCCCCACCGGTTCCGGACATCGTCCTTGCCGGCGGAGCACGCTGCCCGCCACGCCGATCTCACAGTTCTTCCACCACCACGTTGCGGTTGGTATAGATGCAGATGCTGCCGGCGATGTTGATGGCTTCGCTGGCGATGGTGCGTGCGTCCAGCTCGGTGTGGCCGATGAGCGCACGCGCGGCGCTCAGCGCATACGAACCACCCGAACCGATGGCGATGATGCCGTCCTCCGGCTCGATGACGTCGCCGGTGCCGCTGATGATCAGCGAGGTTTCTTTGTCGGCCACGGCCAGCAGGGCTTCAAGCTTGCCCAGACGCCGCTCGGTGCGCCAGTCCTTGGCCAGTTCCACGGCTGCACGCTGCAGTTGGCCGTGCTTTTCCAACTTGGCTTCGAACAGTTCGAACAAGGTGAAGGCATCGGCGGCGGCGCCGGCAAAGCCGGCCAGTACCTGCCCGTCACGACCGAGGCGACGCACCTTGCGGGCGTTGCCCTTCATCACCGTGTGGCCAAGCGTGACCTGGCCGTCACCGGCGATGGCGACATGCTCGCCGCGGCGCACGCAGACGATGGTTGTGGCGTGGAACACATTGGGATTCTGACTGGGGTCCATCTTGGCCTTCCGGGTACGGGTGATCCCGAGATGGGGACAGCGGCCCGTGCGATCAAGCCTGCCAGTCAGCGCCGGGACATGCCCGGCGGGCGCCAACGGCAACGGCGTGGGACGCACGCCGTTACGCTCGCCGGGCAAGGCCTGGCGCCAGCGACGGCATGCCTCCGATCAGGCGTTTTCAAGGACATGGCCCGGCGTTGTCGTCAGGCGTGGGTCCGCCCCGGCATTACCCGCTCGATCCCTGCCCACGACGGCGCTTGGCGCGTGGATGGCTGGCGTCGTAGACCTTGGCCAGGTGCTGGAAATCCAGGTGGGTGTAGATCTGGGTGGTGGCGATGTCCGCGTGCCCGAGCAGTTCCTGCACGCCGCGCAGGTCGCCGGACGATTCGAGGATATGGCTGGCGAAGCTGTGCCGCAGCATGTGCGGGTGCACATGCTTGAACAGGCCCTGGCGCTGGGCCAACTGCTTGATCCGTACCTGCACTGCCCGCTGGCTGATCGGCCCGTTGCGGCCGGGGAAGACCGGTGCGGTGGCCGTGCCATTGGTTTCTTCGCGCCAGGCCTGCAGGGCCTCACGCGCGGGACGTCCGAAGGGCACGCGGCGCTGGCGATTGCCCTTGCCCAGTACATTGACAAGCCCACTGGCGAAGTCCAGATCACGCCAGACCAGACCACACAGTTCGCTCAGGCGCAGGCCAGAGGAATAGAACAGTTCGAGAAGCGCACGGTCGCGGCGGCCCAGCTCGCCCTCTGGTGGCAGTTCCACCAGCCGCACGGCCTCATCGGCATCGAGCACCTGCGGCAGTCGGCGCGGCGCACGCGGCGCCTTCAAGCCCAGCGTCGGATCGACCACGACGCGGCCATGGCGGTGTTGCCAGCCGTAATAGCTGCGGCAGGCCGACAGGCGGCGCTGCAGACTACGCGCGGACAGGCCACGGCGGTGTTCATCGGCCACGAAGCGGCGCAGCGTCTCGGCGTCCAGTGCATCCACGGCCAACCCCTGGGCCTGGGTCCAGTGCTGCAGCGCATCAAGATCCCGCCGGTACGCATCGAGTGTGTGCGCCGACATGCGGCGTTCCACCGCCAGGTGTTGCAGGAAGGCGTTGACCGCATCCATCGGGCAGGATCAGCTGTTGTTGAAACGCTGCAGGGCCACCGCCAGCGATTCGCCCATCATGCGCAGGAACAAGGTGCCCATGCCGGGATAGAAGCGGTTGCCATCGCGGCTGCCGACGGCGACCAGGCCCACGCCTGGCAAGGGCAGCAGCGCGGTGCTCTGCACTTCCTCGGCGCGCTCACCGTAAAGCACACTGTTTTTCTCCGCCTGCAGGCGTCCACACAGCGGTTCACCATCCTTCAGGCAATCCTTGAACGGCCCCAGGGCCGGCGCATCGGCGGCCAGCACCTGCAGCCAGGCCGCCTGCTCGAGCCCAGGCACCGGCGCATGCACCACCAGCCGGACCAGATCGCCGGCGAAATCTTCTTCCAGCGATGCGGCCATCGCGCGCAGCGTATCGGCCGCGCTGGTCTGCTTCATCAGTGCCAGGGTCAACTGGTGGGTACGCACCGCCAGCCGTTCGTTGACCTGCGCGGTCTGGCCCAGGTCATGCAGGCGCCGCGACAATTCACGGTTCTTGTCACGCAGCACTTCCAACTGGTAACTGGCCAGCGAAGCGGTCGGGCCGTCATCGCGTGGCACCACCAGGGTCAACGCCAGGTCCGGGAACTGCTTGAGAAAGCCCGGGTGGCGTCGCAGCCACGCGGCGACTTCATGCCCACCCAGTTTGTCGGTGCTGTCGGTCATGCCTGCCATTCTCCATCGAACACGAAAGCGGTCGGCCCGGACATGACGATCTGCTCGCCGGGGCCCGGCCATTGGATGCGCAGCTCGCCGCCCGGCAGGCTGATGCGGGCATCACGCTGCAGGCGCCCGCGCTGCATCAGCACCACCGCCGCCGCGCAGGCGCCACTGCCGCACGCCAGGGTTTCGCCAACGCCGCGCTCGTACACGCGCAGCCGGGCATGGCCCGGGTCGATCACCTGGGCAAACCCCACGTTCACCGATTCGGGGAAGGAGGCGTGCTGCTGCAGCAGTGGCCCGACCCGTTCCACCGGCGCCGCGTCGGCCAGGCCGACTTCAATCACCGCATGCGGGTTGCCCATCGACACGGCGCCAAAGCGCACGGACTCTCCCTGCAGCGGCAACAGGTATTCCTCGCGCGGATGCGCAAAGCCGATCAGCGGGATCAAGGCCGGCTCGAACTCTGGCTGGCCCATCGCGACGGCAAACTGGCCATCGCCCAGGTTGTCCACTGCATGGGTGGTCACCGGGCTGTCGATGTGGAAATGCGTTTGCGCCGTGTCACCGTGCCGGACCAGCCAGGCCGCGACACAGCGCGCACCGTTGCCGCACTGACGCGAGGTGGAACCATCGGCGTTCCAGATGCGGTACGAGGCCACCGAGCCTTCAGCGATCGGGGCTTCGATGGTCAGGATCTGGTCACAGCCCACGCCGGTGTGGCGATCAGCCAGCGCGGCGGCCAGGGCCGGGGCGGGCGGCGGGGTGCCATCGCGCAGGTCCAGCACCACGAAATCGTTGCCGGCCCCATGCATCTTGCTGAAGCGCAACGCTACTGCCCCCACCTCAGCGCTCCCCATCGCCAGTGCCGTCGTCGATTTCCGGGGCCACCGGGTCGGGCACGGTGTTGGCGTTGCCGGCATCCACATCGGTGCTGGCCGGCGGCACCTGGCCTTCGGCGGCCGGGGCATCAACCGGCTCGACCACTTCCTCGACGGGAACCGGCTTCTGCGGCAGGACCAGCGGCCCTTTGTTGCCACAGCCAGCGAGCAGCAACGCACTGGCGGCGATGGGGATCAGGAGGAGGGTGCGGAGCGGCAGGGGGCGTTCGGTCTTCATGCCCCGAGTATAGCCATTGGCGCGTTGTGGCCACATCGTCGCCGGTCGCCGGGCACGGCCCGGCGCCGACGGTTTGCCGCGCCTCAGGGCGTGGCCGGGGTGCTGCCCTGACCGTCCAGGCCCAGTTGCTGCAGCACGAAGGCATACGATTCAGCCAGCTCGCGGTAACGCTCGAAGCGCCCGGACTTGCCACCGTGGCCGGCCTCCATGTTGGTGCGGAACACGATGGGGTAGCTGCCGATGTTGTCATCGCGCAGCTTCGCGACCCACTTGGCCGGCTCCCAGTACTGGACCTGTGAATCCCACAGACCGGTGCCGACAAACATGGCCGGGTAAGCCTGGCGGGCGACGTTGTCGTACGGCGAGTACTTCAACATGTAGTCGTAGTACCGTTTCTGTTCAGGGTTTCCCCACTCGTCGTATTCATTGGTGGTCAGCGGAATGCTGGCATCGAGCATGGTGGTGACCACGTCCACGAACGGCACCTGCGCCACCAGCACGCGGTAGTCCTGCGCCGCCTGGTTGGCGATGGCGCCCATCAACAGACCGCCGGCGCTGCCACCGGAGGCCGCTACGCGGTCCTTGGCCGCCCAGCCCTGGGCCACCAGCCCGCGGGTGACGTCGACGAAGTCATTGAAGGTATTCTGCTTGTGCAGCAGCTTGCCGTTCTCGTACCAGTCACGGCCCATTTCCTGGCCGCCACGGATATGGGCGATCGCATACACCACGCCGCGATCGAGCAGGCTCACCGCGGTCTGGTTGAAGTACGGGTCCATCGACATGCCGTAGCTGCCGTAGGCGTACTGGAACAGGGCACCTTTGCCGTCCTTCTGGTAGCCGTTGCGGTAAACCAGCGAGACGGGCACCTTGACCCCGTCGCGGGCGGTGATCCACACGCGCTCGGTGGTGTACTTGCTGGCGTCATAGCCAATCACCGGCTGCTGCTTGAGCAGGCGGCGTTCGCCCGTGGTGGTGTTGATTTCATAGGTGCTCGATGGCGTGGTCATCGAGGTATAGCCGTAACGCAGCCACGGCGTATCGGATTCGGTGTTGTTGCCAAGGCCCATCGAATAAGCCGGTTCATCGGCCTTGACGTACTCCTGGCGGCCGTCCTTGAACAGCAGGCGGATGCGCTCCAGGCCTTCGGAGCGTTCAGCGATCGCGGCGAAACCATCGAACAGTTCAAAGCCTTCGATGAACACCGTATCGTCGTGGGCGATCCAGTCCTGCCACTGCGTGCGCGAGGTGGCATCGGTGGGGGCGGTGACCAGCTTGAAGTTCTTCGCCCCATCGTTGGTGCGGATCACCCAGCGGCCATCGAAATGGTCGGCGTCATATTCCACGTCGCGCTGGCGCGGGGCGAGCACGGTGAACGTGGTGGGATCGCTGGCCGGGGCGTAGCGCTCTTCCGAAGATACCGTGCTGTGCACGCCGATGGTGATGAAGCGGTCGTCACGGGTACGGCCGATGCCCATGTAGAAGCTGTCGTCCTTCTCTTCGTACAACACCACGTCGCTGCTGGCCGGGGTGCCAAGCACGTGCTTCTTCACCCGTACGGTGAGCAGGGTCTCCGGATCGTTTTCCACGTACAGCACGCTGCGGTTGTCATCGGCCCAGACCACGTTGCCGGAGGTGCCGGCAATGGTGTCGGGCAGTACCTTGCCACTGCGCAGGTCCTTGAAACGCACGGTGTACTGGCGGCGGCCGACATCATCGTCAGCCCAGGCCAGCAGCTGGTTGTCCTGGCTCACTTCCATTGCACCGATGCTGAAGAAGCCTTTGCCGGCGGCCATCTGGTTGACGTCCAGCAGGATTTCTTCGGGGGCTTCCATGCTGCCTTCGCGGCGGGCATGGATGGGGTAATCCTGGCCGGTTTCAAAACGGGTGTAGTACCAGTAGCCGCGCTCGCGCGCCGGCACGCTGGAATCGTCCTGTTTGATGCGGGCGACGATTTCCTTGTACAGGGTGTCCTGCAACGGCTTGAGCGGCGCCAGCACGGCATCGGTGTACGCGTTCTCGGCAGCCAGGTAGGCCAGCATCGCCTTGTTTTCGCGCTTGTCATCGCGCAGCCAGTAATAGTCGTCGTTGCGGGTGGCACCGAACGGGGCCTTCACCTCATGGGGGCGCTTGGCTGCATCCGGGGCGGTGGGCAGGGGGGCGGCAATGGCAGTGCTGGTCATCAGGCTGGCGAGCAACAGGCAGAAGGTGGGTTTCATGCTATGGGGTTCCTGGCGGGAGAATGCAACGGCGTCCTTGCCTGCCGGCCGCCCAAGGGCGCCGCAGGGAGGCGCCCATCATCGCAACGCCGCGATCCCGGCAAGCCTGCCGGAGGTCACGGCCGACCGGTGCCATGGCCACCGGCGACCGCGTACCATGGCTTGATGAACAGCCTGCCCTCCCTGCCCGCCACGGGCCCCAGCACTTACAGCCACCGCAGCCAGCAGATCGCCCCGTTCCATGTGATGGCCCTGCTGGCCCGCGCCCAGGCCTTGGAGGCGGCTGGTCATGATGTGATCCACCTGGAAATCGGCGAACCCGACTTCACCACCGCCGCGCCGGTGGTGGCGGCCGGACAGGCAGCACTGGCCGCCGGCCACACCCGCTACACCGCCGCGCGTGGACTTCCGGCGCTACGCGAGGCGATCAGCGGTTTCTACCGCAGCCATTACCAGTTGAACATCGACCCGGAGCGCATCCTGGTGACGCCCGGGGGCTCCGGCGCCCTGTTGCTGGCCAGCAGTCTGCTGGTGGATCCCGGCAAACACTGGCTGTTGGCGGATCCTGGCTACCCCTGCAACCGGCATTTCCTGCGTCTGGTCGAAGGCGCGGCGCAGTTGGTGCCCGTAGGCCCGGAAACGGCTTACCAGCTCACGCCGACGCTGGTGGAGGCGCACTGGAACAGCGACAGTGTCGGTGCGCTGGTGGCTTCGCCTGCCAATCCCACCGGTACGGTGCTTTCGGCCGATCAGCTCGGCGCGTTGTCGGCTTCGCTGCATGCGCGCGGTGGCCACCTGGTGGTGGACGAGATCTACCACGGCCTGACCTACGGCATGAATGCGGCCAGCGTGCTGCAGGTCGATGACCATGCCTTCGTGCTGAACAGTTTCTCCAAGTATTTCGGCATGACCGGCTGGCGTCTGGGCTGGCTGGTGGCGCCACCGGCGGCGGTGCCCGAGCTTGAGAAGCTGGCGCAGAACCTGTACATCAGCGCGTCCAGCATCGCCCAGCACGCGGCACTGGCCTGCTTCAGCGACGAAGCGATGGCGATCTTCGAACAGCGCCGCGAAGCCTTCGGGCAGCGCCGTGACTTCCTGCTCCCTGCCCTGCGCGAGCTCGGCTTCCGCATCGACGTGGAGCCACAGGGCGCGTTTTACCTCTATGCCGACGTCAGCGCGTTCACCGACGACGCGCAGGCCTTCTGTGCGCACTTCCTGGAAACCGAGCACGTGGCCTTCACCCCGGGGCTGGATTTTGGTTTCCACCGGGCCAACCAGCACGTGCGGCTGGCCTATACGCAGGAGATCCCCAGGTTGCAGGAAGCCGTCGCACGCATCGCACGCGGGCTGGAACGGCTGCGGTAGGTACCGGGCCATCCCCGTCGCCCCCGGTTTGCCGCACTGCGCGCTCGCCGGGCATGGCCCGGTGCTGCCGGCAAACGAAAACGCCGCCCTGCAGGCGGCGTTTTCCGTTCCATCATTTACCGCCCAGGCGCTCCCACAGGAACGCATAGGCCAGCGCCGACATGTGCGCGGCCTGCGCATTGTTGGCTGCGCCGCCGTGGCCGCCTTCGATGTTCTCGTAGTAGGTCACGTCCTTGCCCGCTTCGATCATCTTGGCCGCCATCTTGCGGGCATGGCCCGGGTGGACGCGGTCATCGCGGGTGGAGGTGGTGAACAGCACCGGCGGGTAGCTCTTCTTTGCATCGAACAGGTGATACGGCGAGAAGGTCTTGATGTATTCCCAGTCAGCCGTATCCGGGTTGCCATACTCAGCCATCCACGAGGCACCGGCCAGCAGGTGGCTGTAGCGCTTCATGTCCAGGAGCGGCACCTGCACCACCACCGCACCGAACAGCTCCGGGTACTGGGTCAGCATGTTGCCGGTCAACAGGCCGCCATTGCTGCCACCCTGCACGCCCAGGTGCTTGGCACTGGTGATCTTGCGGCTGACCAGATCCTTGGCCACCGCGGCCATGTCTTCGTAGGCCTTGTGCCGGTTCTGCTTCAGTGCGGCCTGGTGCCAGCGCGGACCGTATTCGCCGCCGCCGCGGATGTTGGCGACCACGTAGACGCCGCCCTTCTCCAGCCAGGCCCGTCCCATGCCACCGGAATACGACGGGGTCAGCGAGATCTCGAAGCCACCGTAGCCGTAAAGCAGGGTGGGATTGCTGCCGTCCAGCGGCATGTCCTTGGCGTGCACCACGAAGTAAGGCACGCGGGTGCCATCCTTGCTGGTGGCGAAGTGCTGCTCGATCACCTTGTCCTTGGCGTCGAAGAAGGCCGGCATGGTCTTCAGCGTTTCCGGCGCCTGGCCCACTTCGGCCAGCGACAGCGTGGTCGGGGTCAGGTAGTCGGTGACCGTCATCCACACCGCATCGCTGTCATTGCTGTCCACCGCACCGACGTTGACCGTGCCGAAGCTTGGCGCCCCGGTGAAATCGCTGGTCTTCCAGCCGTCGGCCGCCGGGGTGAGGACGCGCAGGCGGTTCTTCACGTCATCCAGCACGTTCAGGACGACGTGCGACCTGGTCCAGGTCACGCTGTCCAGCGACGTGGTATCGGTCGGGGCGAACAGCACCTGGAAATCACGCTTGCCGGCCTGGAAGTCAGCCAGCTGGGTCACCAGCAGCGAACCGGCGGCATAGGTCTTGCCGCCCACGGTCCACGGCTCGCGCAACTGCAGGCTCAGCCACTGCTTGTGCAGGCCCTTTTCCGCCGAGTTCGGCGCATCGATGCGGCTCAGCTTGCCATCGTCGGCGCGCAGGTACAGTTCGTTGTTATAGAACGCCAGGGTGCGGCTGACCAGGTTGCGCTCATACCCCGGGGTGTCGTCGTGCATCGCCGCGATGTACATGTCATCGGGCTTGCCTTCATACACCACCGTGGCTGCCGACAGCGGCGTGCCGCGCTTCCACAGCTTGGCCACGCGCGGGTAGCCGGAGGTGGTCATCGAACCCTCGCCGAAATCGGTGTAGACGAACACCGAGTCACGGTCGATCCAGCCCAGTCCACCCTTGGATTCCGGGCGGAAGAAGCCGTCCTTGATCCAGGTCTTGTTGGCGAGGTCGAACTCGCGGGTGACATCGGCATCGGCGCCGCCACGCGACAGCGCGATCAGGCAGCGCGAATAGTCCGGGCGCAGGCAGTCAGCGCCGTGCCACACCCAGTTCTCGCCTTCGGCCTTGTTCAGTGCATCCAGGTCCAGCACGGTTTCCCACTGCGGGCTGGCCTTGCGGTACTCGGCCAGGGTGGTGCGCCGCCACAGGCCACGCTGGTGGGTCTGGTCCTTCCAGAAGTTGTAGTAGTACTCACCGATCTTCTGCACGCCGGGGATCTTGGCGTCCGAGTCGAGCACCTGGCGGATGCTCGCTTCCATCTGTTTGAAGGCCGACGTCTGCGCCAGGCGGGCTTCGGCTTTGGCATTCTGCGCCTTGACCCAGTCCAGTGACTTTTCACCGCTGACATCTTCCAGCCAGGCGTAGCGGTCGGCTTCTTCAGCAGCCATGGCGGTCCCCGCCGTGGCAGCGGTCATCATGCCGGCCAGCAGGCAGGCGGAGGCGAAACGGGACATTGCAGCTCCAGTGGGTCATATGCGGCTGAACGCTACCACACCGTCCCTGCCCCGCCCCCGTGTCGAAGGTCAGGCTGTGCGGACCGGGCTGGCGGTCGCGCGTCGGCTGCGCCGCCTCGCCTGCGCCCGGCGGGGCTGCCAACGCGGCAGCGGAAAGCGCAGCATGGCCCACCACGCCAGCCAGGGCATGCCGACCAGCCACATCGGCAGCCAGCCGATCCATTCGTTACTACCCCGCGCTGCCGGCCAGACCAGGACCAGGGCCAGCCCCGCCAGTGCCACCTGTCGGACATAGCCCAGCACGCGTGGATCCGGGCGGGGGCTGGCGGGCTGGGGCGCGGCGGTGGACGACGGGGAAATACGACGGACGCGGACGGTACGAGGCATGCGGGCGGCTCCAGCGGTGTGATGGGCTACCTTGCCAGCAGGCATTCTCACAGGCTGCGACGCTTCTGCACTCTACCCATTGACGTTTCCCTCGCGGGCGTTCGACCATGCTGGGGCAAGCCCTGTCCGGAGCCCGCTGTCGCATGCTGTCGATCCGTTTCCTGCCCCCTGCCCTGCTGTGTTCCCTGATGTTGGCGGCGCCCTGCCTGTCGCAGGCCAGCCCTGCAGCGGTTGCGCCGCCTCGGGCCAGTGCCGCTGCGACGGGCCTGCCGTCGGATGCGCCTATCGATCTGCCACGCTTCATGGGCACCTGGTATGTCATCGGCCGGGTACCCAACTTCATCGAACGCGGCCACGTTGCCAGCGTCAACGAGTACACCCTGCGCCCGGACAACAAGGTCGGCATCGTCTATCGCTTCCGTGAAGGGTTCAGCGAGCCGCTGGACGAGGTGCGCGCGCGGGCGAGCGTCGATGAGGAAAGCGGCAACCACGCCTGGCGCACATGGTTCTACCGCGTCGTGCCGACCCATTCACGTGTGCTGCAGGTCGCCCCTGACTACTCCTGGGCGCTGATCGGTTATCCCGGCCGGGAAATGGCCTGGATCTTCTCGCGCACCCCGGATATGGACCGTGAGCTGTACCGCACCCTCGCGCTGCGCCTGCGTGACGAATATGGCGTCAACACCGACAAGCTCAAGCGCGTGCCACAGTTCCCCGAACAGGTGGACAAGCTGGGCTTCGAAGTGCCCAACAAACGCTGAGCGCACCGGCCCTCTCCGCTCGGCCAAGCCCTAGCGACGGCTGTAATGGGCCATCAGGCGATCACCGATCATCTGCAGCACCTGCACCAGGACCAGCAACAGCACGACGGTCACCAGCGCGACGTCGGTATGCGAGCGCTGGTAGCCATCGCGGTAGGCCAGGTCTCCCAAACCACCGGACCCAATGGCACCGCCCATGGCGGTAAAGCCGATCAGCGCCACGGTGGTCACCGTGGCACCGGCAATCAGTCCGGGACGGGCTTCGGGCAGCAGCACCCGGGTAACCAGCTGCCAGGTCGTCGCCCCCATCGCCTGGCTGGCCTCGATCACGCCGCGATCCACCTCACGCAGGGCCGTTTCCACCAGCCGCGCATAGAACGGTGCCGCCCCGATGACCAGCGGTACGATCGCACCGCGCACGCCCAACGATGTCCCCATCAGCGCCAGCGTGATGGGGATCAGCACGATCATCAGGATGATGAACGGCACCGAGCGCAGCAGGTTCACCACCAGCGCCAACGCGCCATAGGCCACGGGCCGGCGATGCATCTGGGGTGAACCGAACAGGTACAGCAGCACGCCCAGCGGCAGGCCGAGAGCCAGCGCCAGAGGCAGCGATCCCACGAGCATCAGCAGCGTATCGATGCAGGCCTGGCCGATATCGGCCCACTTGGCCGCATCAAGATGGCGGAAAAATCCACCCGCGGTTGCAATGTTCATCGACGCAACTCCTCTACATGCACGCCGGCATCGACGAATGCGGCCTGTGCGGCAGCCTGGTCGCCGCCTACCAGTGAAACGACCAGCTGGCCGTAGGGGGTGTCCTTGATCCGATCAATCCGCCCGGACAGGATGTTGTAATCCACGCCAGTGAGGCGCGCCACCCGCCCCAGCAACGGCTCGTAGGTATCAGCGCCGAGGAAGGTCAGGCGCACGATGCTGCCACCGACCGAAGCGAAATCGCTGTGCAGTACGCCTTCGTCGACATGCTCGGATTCATTGACGAAGCGCCGGGTGGTCGGGTGCTGCGGGTGCAGGAACACCTCGGTCACCGGTCCGCTCTCCACCATCTGCCCGGCATCGAGCACCGCCACGCGGTCGCAGACCCGGCGGATCACGTCCATTTCGTGGGTAATCAATACGATCGTCAGGCCCAACTCGCGATTGATCCGGCCCAGCAGGGCCAGCACCGAGGCGGTGGTCTGCGGATCCAGGGCGCTGGTGGCCTCGTCGCACAACAGGATCTGCGGACGCGTGGCCAGCGCGCGGGCGATGCCGACACGCTGCTTTTGACCACCGGAAAGCTGGGCCGGGTACTTGTCGGCGTGCGCCTCCAGACCCACGGTCTGCAGCAGTTCGCCCACCCGGGCATCAATCTGGTCACGCGGCGTTCCTGCCAGTTCCAGCGGAAACGCCACATTGCCCGCCACGGTACGCGCCGACAACAGGTTGAAGTGCTGGAAGATCATGCCGACGCGCCGCCGCAGTGCACGCAGGCCATCGGCATCCAGCGCGGTCACATCTTCGCCATTGATCAGCAGGCGGCCACCGCTGGGCTCTTCCAGCCGGTTGATCAGGCGGATCAAGGTGGATTTACCGGCGCCGGAATGGCCGATGATGCCGAACACCTCGCCGGCGGCAATGCTCAGGTCCAGCGGCTGCAGCGCACTGACGGCGCGGCCGGCCACGGCATAGGATTTGTGCAGGCGCTGGAACTCGATCACGGGGAGCGGCTCACCGGGTGGGGGGATGGGAGGGCGTGCAGCCTACCAGCGACAGGGCGCGGGCGCGCGTCGTCTGGCCCACAATGATATTCCGTTTGGTTCTAAGGGGTGTAGTGAGCGACGGGTGGCAGTCCGTCCCCCGCCCTGGGTCGACACTCTGTGCCCCGCCACTTGTCCTGCCCTTTACCATGCCCGAGTTCGGCCCCTGTCCTGGCGTCCACGAAACGACGCACACCGCATCGCGTCCGCCGCGCAGTACCAAACCACCGCGCAGCGGGCTGCCCCGCAGCATTGGCAACCCTGCGACGGTGTCCATCCTGCACGGACCAGGGCAAAGCAAGAGCAACCGCGCGCCTGTTGGAGGCAACGCATCGAGTTCGATCGACAATCCCCTCCATGTATTGCCTGACGCGGAAACAGAAATCCCCCGTCGCCTCGCCGACCTCCACCCGGAGGTCACCGATATGGTTGCAGCACACGTGCGCATGGACAACAACATCGGCGCGACGCTGGCGCCGCTGGTGATGGCGCTGCTGCGTGCCGGCCCGGCCATCGACGACGAGGATGCTGCCCTGCGGGATTTCCTGGCCGAGCTTTACAGCACCCTGCAGCAGCAACTGGCCCTGTCGGGGCGTCCTGCTGACCGCGCCTCGCTGGACGCCGCCTTGCTGGTGAAGGTGCGGCCGATGTTGGCACAGCTGCGCCAGGGGGCGGCCTTGATTGAAACAGCGGACATGTGGGCCAGCGTGGATACTGAAACCCGCCTGCCCCATCTGCAGCAAATGCTGGAAGAACATGCGCCAGAGGGATTCAGCGCAGCGTTGGCGGCCTTCATCGCAACGTATGAAGAAGCCGGACCCGACCCGCAGCCATCGCCCTTCCTTTCCAGCGAGAACGTCCTTCCCGGCCAAGGGGATTTCATGGCCGATGCGCGGACGTTCCATGGTGAACTGCGCGATGCCGTCGTGGCAGGAGCGCGCCTGCCAGCACTCGAAGTCCTGCGCCTGCGCGGTTGGCGCTCGCTCCTGACCGGCCTGCTGTACGCCAGTGCGTTCTCGCCGCTCTGGCCCATAGCGCCTTCGACGCCGGTGCGCACGTCTCCGCCGTCATCGACGGCCGTGCGCGCGCCTCCGCGGTCAACGACTTGATGATCACGCACTGTCATGGTGGATCGCGCACGAAAAGCCACATGGGCATGGCGATCACGACACTCCCCCCCGGATCCTGAAAGCGGCATGCGGAAGCGCGCCAGATCGCTGGCGTCAGGGGTGGTCCAGCGGTTTGGGTGGCGCCTGCCGGTTGACCCGTTCGCGATGCAGCAGATACAGGCCGGATGCGACGATGATGGCGGCCCCGCTCCAGGTCCAGGCATCCGGCAACTGCTGCCAGAACAGCAGGTCCCAGCCGATCACCCAGACCAGACCGGTGTACTCCAGCGGCGCGATCATCGATGCTTCGCCCAGCTGGAAGGCGCGGGTCAGGGCAATCTGGCCCAGCGCGCCGGCCAGGCCCATGCCTGCGATCAGCGGTGCATCACGCAGGCGCAGCGGCACCCAGTCCGGCATCGCCAACAGCCCGGCGCCAATGGCCATGATGACCAGGAACCAGACCACCATGGACTGCGACGTATCCGTGCGGGTGAGCAGGCTGACGGTGATCGCACCGATCGCATAGGCCGTGGCCGCCGCCAATACCATGAGCCCCGGGATGGAAATGAAACCATCCACGCCGGGCCGCAGCACCACGATGACCCCAAGCAGGCCGATGCCGATGGCGACCCAGCGGCGTGGCCCGACCCGTTCGCCGAGCAGCGGCACCGACAGCGCGGCGATCAGCAGTGGAGCGACGAAGTAGATGCTGTAAGCGGTCGAAAGCGGCAGGTCGCGCAAGGCGAAAACGAAGCAGCCGATCATCACCATGCCCAGCACGCCGCGCAGCAGGTGCAACGACCAGCGGCGGGGAATCAGCGAGCGCGGGCCGGCGCTGGCCAACACCCATACCAGCACGAACGGCAAGGAGGCCGCGCCGCGCAGGAAGGTCACCTGCAGCGAGGGGTAAGCCAGCGCGAGCTGCTTCATGCCGGCATCCATCAGTGAGAAGCTGGCGACGGCGGCGATCATCCACGCCACGGCGTGGGAAGGGGAACGTTGGGCGATCATGGCCCATTATCGCCGCCGCCAGCGAGCCATGCACCCGGCCCGCTAGAATGAGGGCACTGAATACAGGAGTTCTGCCCATGCCTTCCTTCGACGTCGTCTCTGAAGTAGACACCCATGAGCTCACCAATGCGGTGGACCAGGCCAACCGGGAACTGGCCACCCGCTTCGACTTCAAGGGCGTGGATGCCCACTTCAAGCTGGAGGGCGAGGTGATCAGCCAGTCCGCGCCCAGCGAGTTCCAGCTCAAGCAGATGACCGACATCCTGCGCGCCCGGGTTGCCGCCCGCGGCATCGACATCCTGAGCCTGGAATTCGGCGACGTGGAGACCAACCTGGCGCAGGCCCGGCAGAAGGTCACCGTGAAGCAGGGCATCGAGCAGAAGATCGCCAAGAAGATCGCGGCCACCCTGAAAGAGGCCAAGCTGAAGGTCGACAGCCAGATCAACGGCGACAAGCTGCGCGTGATGGGCAAGAAGCGCGACGACCTGCAGGAAGCCATCGCGGTCCTGAAGGCCGGCAAGTTCGAGCTGCCGCTGCAGTTCAACAACTTCCGCGACTGACGGCCGCGCGATGCGCTGCCCTGGCAGCGCTACTGCGCCAGCAGCTTGTACAGCGTGGTCCGCGAGATCCCCAGCTGGCGGGCGGCCAGGCTCATGTTGCCGCCCGCATCACGGGCCGCGCGACGAGCGGCATCGCGACGCTGCTCACGCAGCGATGGCGCCGCCGCACTGGCCGTGGCCGTCACCTGGCGCTGCCCTCGGGCAGCCCGTGGTGCCCGCAGGTGCTGCAGATAGACGGCGCGCCCCTCGCCCAGCCGTGCACGGTGCGCCGGCCCCGGCTGCAGCAGTTGCCGCCGCTGGGCCGCACTGGCCCCGGCGAAGACTTCATCGAGCATCAACAGCGGCAGCGGGCCGCGGCGGGCCAGGCCCAGCAGCCGCCGCGCCACCCGGTTGGCGGCGCGGACCCGCCCGTCGGGCTGCACCGCCAGCAATCCCTGCAGGGGCGATCCCAGCCAGCGTGCATCGTGCTGCAGGGCCAGCAGGTGCACGTCAGGCAGTGCGTGGAACAGACGGTTCTCGCTGGCCAGGGCGGCCTGGCGGAAGTAGCCCTGCAACAGCCCGGCATCGCGTTCACCCAGCCCGGTGATGTCCAGCGCGCCACAGACGCGACCATCGACGTCGTGCAGCGGTTCGCTGAGGCAGAACACCGGGGCGAACCGCTGCAGGTAATGCGCACTGCCACAGACCAGGGCCGGCAGGTCGTCGGCCAGGCTGACCGCGGGCGCGGTGGTGCCGATCTCCGCCTCGCTCATCCGCCGCCCGACCTGGATGGGACGCAGCAGGGGGTCATCTTCCAGCCCATGGGCCTGCTGGGCGATCACCAGACCCTCGCGGTTGGCGCAGAACAACGTCCAGCCGCGCCCACCGAAGGCCGCCCACAACTGTTCAAGCTCCGGCTGCACGCAGCGCGCCAGACGCCGGTCGGCGGGATCATCCAGCACGCGTCCGCGGCCCTGCAGCGGCGGGTACCAGGGTTCCTGCGCGGGATGCACGCCAGCCGCCCGGGAGCGCTGCCACGACGCGCGTAACGGCGGGGGCAGCAGCGCCAGCGCCTGCGCATCGCCGTCGACGAACGCGGTGCGGGCCGCCACCAGCTGCTGTTGTGGAAACGCTGTTGCCATCATCGCCATCACCTTCCGCGTCGATGGCCCCTCCGCCACCGTGGCTCAGGGTACACCGGCGTTGTCGCACCGGGCTGACCGGTGCGACAACGCTTCGTTTCAGTGGGCGATGCGCAGGATCGGTTTCAGGGTGATGCCCTTGGTGCTGTCCTCGGCCGCCTGGTTGATCTGTTCCAGGGGATAGAACTTCACCAGCTGGTCGAACGGGAAGCGGCCCTGCTGGTACAGGGTCACCAGTTGCGGGATGAAGACCTGCGGCACGCTGTCACCTTCGACGATGCCGCGGATGCTGCGCCCGCCCAGCAGCAGGTTGTTCACATCGAAGCTGGCCGTGGTGCCGAGCTTGGGCGCGCCGACCACGCCCATCATGCCCAATCCGCCCAACGCCTCGATGCCCGCCGACAGCACTTCCGGCCGCCCGGTGGATTCCAGCGCGAAATCGGCGCCGCCACCGGTGATCTCGCGCACGGCCTCGATCACATCGGTTTCACGGCTGTTGACCACGTGGGTGGCCCCCAACTGCCTGGCCAGTTCCAGTCGGGACGGCACCACGTCGATGGCGATGATGGTGGTGGCACCGGCTACCTTGGCCGCCATGACCGCGCTCAGGCCCACCGCACCGGCACCGTAGCTGGCGAAGCTGCTGCCCGAGCCTACCTTCAGCGAATTGAGCACCGCACCGGCGCCGGTCTGGATGCCGCACCCCAGCGGGCCGAGCAGTTCCAGCGGCGCATCGTCGGGCACCTTGATCGCGTTGATCTCACGCGCCAAGGCGTAGGTGGCGAAGGAGGATTGGGCAAAGAAGTGGTCATGCAACGGCGCACCGGCTGCGTCGGTGATGGCGGTCTGCCCGTGGCCATCATGGCCACCGAAGTTCAGCCCGAAGAAGTCCCTGCAATAGGCCCCATGGCCGCCACGGCAGGGATTGCAATGGCCGCACTGGCCGTAGGTCAGCACCACGTGGTCGCCAGGCTTGAGGTCGCGCACGTTCGGTCCGATCGCCTCGACGATGCCAGCGCCCTCATGGCCCAGCACGGCTGGCAGCGGCACGGGATAGTACTGGTCACGCACGATGAGGTCGGTGTGGCACAACCCCGTGGCGACCATCTTCACCCGCACTTCGTCGTCCTGCGGCGCACGCAGGGTGGCCTGCTCGATGACGAAGGGTTGTTCCTTTCCGCGCACGACGGCGGCGGTGATCTGGACAGCTTGGGCATTCTCGCTCATGGACGGGTCTCCTGGAATCAGATGGGATAGGCCGGGGCTTGGCCCTTGACGGTCAGCCACTGCCACTGGGTGAACTCTTCCCAGTTGGCCGGGCCACCGATGCTGGTGCCGTTGCCGGACGCACCGACACCGCCAAACGGGTTGATGACTTCATCGTTCACGGTCTGGTCGTTGATGTGCAACAGACCAGTGCGCAGGCGCTCGCCGAGCTTCAGCGCCCGCCCCACATCGCTGGAGATCACCGCCATGGACAAGCCATAGTCCGTGTCATTGGCCAGCGCCACCGCCTGGTCGTCATCGTCGAACGGCACCACCACGGCCACCGGCGCGAAGATTTCTTCGTTGTAGGCCGGGTTGTCCCGGCTGACCCCGGTCAACACGGTGGGTGCGAAGAAGAGGTCCTGATGGGTGCCACCGGCCTGCAGGCTGGCGCCGGCCGCGACCGCTTCGGCAACCACCTTGGCCGCGTGGTCGCGCTGGGCAGCATTGATCAGCGGACCCAGCGCCACATCCTCACGCGCCGGATCGCCGACCTTCAGCGATTGCGCCTTGGCCACCAGCTTGGCCACGAAGGCATCGTGGATGCGCCGGTGCACCAGCACGCGGCCAGTGGCCATGCAGATCTGCCCCTGGTGCAGGTAAACGCCCCAGGCCGTATTGGCCACGGCCAGGTCCAGGTCGGCATCGTCGAGGATGATCAGCGCGTTCTTGCCGCCCAGTTCCAGCGAGACCTTCTTGAGGTGCTTGCCAGCGGCCTCGCCGACCTTGCGCCCGGCGCCGGTGGAGCCGGTGAACTGGATCATCGCGATGTTCGGATCGCTGGTCAGCGCAGCACCGGCGGCACCATCGCCCGGCAGCATGTGCAGCACGCCGGCCGGCAATCCGGCCTGTTCAAACAGGTGGGCGATGACCACGCCACCGCACACGGCGGTACGCGGATCGGGCTTGAGCACCACCGCATTGCCCAGCGCGATCGCCGGCGCGACCGCGCGCATGGCCAGGTACAGCGGGAAATTGAACGGTGAGATCACCCCGACCACGCCGAGCGGACGACGCCGGGCCAGGCTCAAGCGGCCCGGTTCGGCCGGCAGGATTTCACCGGTGCTGCGCGAAGGCAGCGCGGCGGCTTCGTGAAGTGCCTTGATGGTCACCTTCGCTTCAAAACCCGCTTTGAGTCGGGTCGAACCGCTTTCACGGACCAACCAGTCGATCAGCGTGTCGATGTTGTCTTCAGCCAGCCGGGCCGCCCGGCGCAGGACCTCGGCGCGCGTTTCATGGGGTGCGGCCGCCCACTCGATCTGGGCCTGGGCGGCGGCGGCGGTCGAGCG
>DALZLW010000060.1:0-19665 GCA_032007425.1 Stenotrophomonas sp. | reverse complement strand
GAGCGGGGCGGGCGCGCCGGGCACCGCCAACGCCGCCGCGGCACGGGTGTTCCCAGCGGCGCAGGGGGCATGCGGGACAGGTGGGGCAGCAGAGGGCCGTTGCTGACGGGCTCCAGCACCGCGGCTACCGGCGAGAACAGCGCATGCAGGTCGCCGTCATCGTCCAGCGTGCTGCGCCAATGCTGGCGGTGATGCGGCTCCACCTCGCTTTCCGCACCGCCCAGCCACAGCACCTGCAGCCCATCGTGCGGGCCGCGTTCGCTGATGGCCTGGCGCAGCGCCGGGCCGCCATTGCGCAGGCTGCGCGCATCGACCAGCAGCCAGGCCAGGGCCGGTCGCCCGGGCGCCGCGCCGGCGCGCACGGCCGTCAGGGCTTCACCCAGGGTATCAACCCGTTCGACATCCAGCGCATGGTGCTCGGCCACCCGTCGCACGCGGTGGGCCAGGCTGTCGTCGGCGCTGAACACCAGCAGCCGCCCATGGCCGCGGCCGCGCACTTCCGACAGATCGCCGAGCGCTTTCAGCAGCGGGATCTCGAACCAGAAGGTGGCGCCCTGGCCGACCGTGGACGCCACGCCGATACGGCCTTTCATCAGTTCGACGATGCGCCGGCAGATCGCCAGCCCCAGGCCGGTGCCACCGTACATCCGGGTGGTGGACGCATCGGCCTGGCTGAAGGACTGGAACAGGCGTGCCTGTTGTTCGGTGCTGATGCCGATGCCGGTGTCGCGTACCTCGAAGCGCAGTTCGTGGCGCGAGGCATTGCTGCCCTTGCGTTGCACCTGCAGCACCACCTCGCCCTTGGCGGTGAACTTGATGGCATTGGCGATCAGGTTGCTCAGCACCTGCCGCAGCCGTACCGGGTCGCCGCGCACGGACAGGCGCACCGCTGGGTCCAGCTCCAGCCGCAGGCGCAGGCCCTTGGCTTCGGCGGCGCGCTGCATCAGCTGCACCACGCCGTCAAGCAGTTCGCGCAGGTTGAAGGTGGTGATTTCCAAGGTCAGCGCCTGGGCCTCCAGGCGCGAGTAATCGAGGATGTCATCGACGATGCGCAGCAACTGCTGCGAGCTGTCGGCGGCGGTGCCGAGCATGCGCCGTTGGCCTTCGTCCAGCCGGCCGCTGCCCAACAGGTCCAGCATCGGAATGATGCCGTTGAGCGGGGTGCGGATCTCATGGCTCATCGTGGCCAGGAACTCGCCCTTGGCCAGCGTCGCGGCTTCGGCGGCCTGCTTGGCGTGCAGCAGTTCCTGTTCCAGTTGCTGCTGTTGTTCGCTGCGGCGGCGCAACTGTTCGGCTTCCTCGCGCGATTGCCGCAGCAGCAGCTCGGCCTCTTCCAGCGCCTGCTGGCGGTGCTGGGCCAGGCGGCGCCAACGCGATGCGGCCGGCAATACGGCAATCACCGCCAGCAATGCCAGCCACGCCCATGGCCCTGGCAGCCCCAAGGCCGCCATCAGCGCAAAGCCGGCGGCCAGCACGATGGCGCCGCCGATCCACCCCATTTCTCCCCGTCCTTGGGTCGTCATATCAAAGCGCCGCGTTGAGGAAGTCGAAGTCCAGCCGGTTGCCGGCCGACTGCACCATGTTGCCCTGGATGAAATCGACCCCGCCCAGCCATAGCGCCGCTGCGGCCTGCGGGTCTTCGATCTGCTGGCCGATGATCTGCACGCCGGCGCTACGCGCCAGGTCGATGGTGTTGCGCAGTTCGTCGCGGCTTTCCTGGCTTGCATGGCTGCTGGAGAAGCGCGCGGCCAGGCGCACGAAGGCCAGCGGCAGCTGCCCGAGCAGCGCACTGGCTTCAGCACTGGGTTCGAACTGGCTCAGGCAGAAGCGCACACCGGCCGCGCCGGCACGGCGACAGAACTGCTGCAGCGACACCGCGTGGATCAGCGCATCGGGCAGGCGCACGTCGATCACCAGCGCACTACCGTCCAGGCCGCGCCGGGCGATGGTTTCCAACAACCAGTCGGCGAACGCATCACGAGCCAGCGTGCGCAGCGACTGGGTCACGAACAGGTGCATCGACGGGATGGCCGCGCGGTACTGGTCGAGCAGGCCCAGGGCGTGGTCCATCACCTGCTGGTCGAGGTCGGCGATGCGCCCGGCCGCTTCGGCGACCGGGATCACCTGGCCCGCCGGCAGCACCGTGCCATCGGCCTGGCGCAGGCGCAGCAGCACCTGGTACTGGGCGTTGCCGCCGCCGGCCACGGCGACGATAGGCTGGTAATCCAGCTCCAGCTGGCCATCGAGCAGGGCCAGGTGCTCCTGCGCGGTGGTCACTTCCGGTGGCACATAGGTGGCCACGCCGCTGCTGAGCAGGCGCGCCTGCAGGGTGGTGCGTTCCACCGCTTCCAGCGCGCTGCCGGCGTCGGCGAAGCCGCTGGACAGTGCGGCCGCGCCGACCACGCCGCGCAGGTGCACGGATTCATCGTCGCGGATCACGAACGGGCGTTCGGACAGCTGCGCGCGCAGCTGCTGGGCGGTGGCCTCCAGTGCGGCTTCGTCGATATCGCGCGCCAGCAGCAGGAAGCTGTTGTCATTGAGCCGCGCCAACAGGTGCGGGCGGGCGGCTTCGGCCAGGCGCTGTGCCGCCTGCACCATCAGCCGTTCGAACGCGGCATAGCCGTAGCGCTCGCGCAGGCCCAGGGCACTGGCGACTTCGGCGAAGAACACCCCGCCGTGTTCGTGCTGGGACAGTGCGATGTTGAGCTGCTGCAGCACGTGCTGGCGGGTGGGCAGGCCGGTTTCCGGGTTGTTGAGCAGCGGTGCGGCCGCCGTGCCCGGTTGGCTGGCGGCCTGGGCGCGGGCGCGCCGGATGCGGTTGGACACCGCGGCGATGAGGTGGCGCGGGCGGATCGGCTTGCTCAGGTAATCATCGGCACCGATATCGAGGACTTCGAACTGGCGCTCCGGGTCCGGGTCACCGCTGAGGAAAACTATGGGCAGCAATTCCATGCCCGGTTGCTGGCGGATCATCGCGGTCAGCCGCATGCCATCCACACCCGGCAGGTGCAGGTCCATCAGGATCAGGTCGGGGCGGCCGCGGCCCAGCGCCTGCAGGACCGCTTCGGCATCGGTGACCACATTGGCCTCCATGCCGGCACCCTGCAGCACGCTCTGGGCGAACAGGCCCTGGGCGCGATCGTCTTCCACCACCAACACGCGGTAGGGCGCCTCGGCGGATGGCGGCAGCCCGTCATCGGCTTCTTCCATGCCGCTGGCGGGGGGCAGTGGCGGTGGCACTTCATTGGCCGCCGCCGGACCAACGGCCTGACTGGTCGGCTGCAGCGCCGCAGGCACCTGCAGTGGCGAGCCGGCGGCTGCAGGGACAGGGGTGTCGGCCCAGCGCTGCCAATGGTCGGCGGGCGGGGTTTCGGCACGCGCGTCGCGCGCAGGATCGGTCTCGTTCACGGCCATGCGGTGTCCTTGTGGGCCTGTATTATGCGGCAGCGTCCTGTCCAGACGGGGGCGGTGCGGCCGATTGTCCTCCCCGCAGCAGCCAGCGGACCCCGCGCCACAGCGAGCGCCACACCAGCCATACCACGGCGGCGCCGATCAGGCTGCAGGCCAACACCGCCAGCAACGCAAGCCAGGGATGGGCCAGCGCCAGCGCCAATCCGCCAACCACCACGGTGTCTTCGGCCAGCGATGCCACCCAGTTGCTGGCCGGTTCCGGCGAGGTGTTGAGCAGGGCGCGGGTGCCGGCTTTCAGGCCATGGCTGGCCAGCGCCACACCGGCGCCGGCCAGCAGGGTGCCGTTGCCGAGGTCGCCGTCCGGTGACAAGGTGGCCGCGGCGAGAAATGCACCGGCAGGGACCCGGGCCAGGGTCTGCAGCAGGTCCCAGGCCGAATCCACGCCGGGAATCTTGTCGGCGAAGAACTCGGCTACCGCCAGCACCGCCGACGTGCCCAATACCCACCACGACTGCGTGGCCTGCAGGGCCGGTGGCAGGTCGACCCAGCCGAGCAGGCCGGCCAGGCCGACACCGAACACGGTCAGGTACACACGGATGCCGGCCAGCCAGGCCAGCAGGATGCCGATCACGAACAGGTGGGCATCGGTCATGGGGTCTCCCGGCACGAACTGCGCAGATGAACACAGTATCAGAGCGGGATGTCAATGAATGTTTCCCGGCAGGCGGTCTGCGGCGAGCGGGGCGAGCCCGGCCCCGCTGGCCTACAATGACCGGTGACCATGCGCGCCCCTACCGGGCTGCGTTCACCCGCTGGCCGCCCTGTTGGCCGCCGCCCGCGCCGCCGCGCAGGCCCAAGGAATCCCGTCATGAGCACCCGTCCGCCCTCCCGTGTACAGATCCGCATGCCCGGCCAACCCCCACCTGGCGGCGATCGCCGCCAGCTGGCCCTGCTGGGCGGCGGCTGGTTGTTGAGTGTGGCGCTGGCCCTCGGGCTGGGCGTCTGGTGGGGAGCGGGCCGCAGCGATGGCGGCGGTGGTGCCGACGTCAGTGGTCAGCTGGAGGCCGCCCGCAAGGAGCTCAGTGAGCTGCGGCAGAAGCAGGCCACGCTGGAGGCCTCCGATCGCATCAGCCGCGCCGCCAACAATGAAGTCCAGGCCTCGCTGGCCGAACGCGACGAGGAAATCGCCGGCTTGCGCGCCGATGTCGCCTTTTATGAACGGTTGGTCGGTGCGACCAGCCAGCGCAAGGGACTCAATACCCATTCCATCGAGTTTTCGCCGGAAGCGGCTGGCACCTGGCAATACGCTGCCGTACTGACGCAGAACCTCAATCGCGGCGCAATCAGCCAGGGTCAGATGCGTTTTACCGTCGAGGGCGTCCAGAATGGCAAACTGGCGACGGTAAGCTGGGACCAACTGCACCAGCGCACCAAGGTGCCGGGCCAGGAGTATTCCTTCCGGTACTTCCAGCAGCTCAATGGCAGCGTGATGTTGCCGGCTGGATTCACGCCGCAGCGGGTGCGGGTGACCCTGGGCAGCGGCGCGGGGGGCGCCACCCAGGTCTTCGACTGGAAACAAGCCGGTACGCCGGCAAAAGGGGAATGACGATGTTCAAGAGCAGCAGCAAATCCAACCGTGACGGCCAGTTGGTGGTCGACGCCCTGATCGGCAGCCAGGTGGTCATCCGCGGCGATGTCGAGTTCAGCGGTGGCCTGTACGTGGAAGGTCACATCCATGGCAAGGTGGTTGCCGCCGAAGGTGCCAGCAATGCCGTGCTGACCTTGGCGGAAAACGGCGTCATCGAGGGTGAGATCCGCGCCCAGGTGGTGGTGATCAGCGGCCGCATGGAAGGCGATGTGCATGCCACCGAGAAGGTGGAGCTGGCCCCCAGTGCCCGGGTGAACGGCAACGTTCACTACCAGGTGGTGGAGATGAATGCCGGTTCGCAGCTCAATGGCCGTCTGATCCACGCCAGTGCCCCGCTTGCGGCCCTGCCGCCGCCGGCAGGCGCGGATGCTGCCGAGGCGACCGCCAGCACCAAGGGCAACACCGCCGCACGCCGCAAGCTCGCCGACGCGATGTCTTGAAAGTGGCCGGTCACACCCCCATCCTGCACCCATGAGCACGCTAGTCTCCCTACCGGGCGCGCCAGCCGCCGCGCCGAACTACCAGTCCCTGGACCGTCCGCTGAATTTCACCGAAGCGGCCGCCGCCAAGGTGCGTGAACTGATCCAGGATGAAGGCAACGACGGTCTCGCGCTGCGCGTCTACATCCAGGGCGGTGGCTGTTCCGGTTTCCAGTACGGCTTCGAGTTCGACGAAAACCGCGCCGAGGACGACCTGGCCGTGCAGACCAGCGGTGTCACCCTGCTGGTGGATCCGCTCAGCCTGCAGTACCTGATGGGGGCTGAAGTGGATTACACCGAGAGCCTGACGGGTGCGCAGTTCGTCATCCGCAACCCCAACGCCAAGACCACCTGCGGCTGCGGCAGCAGCTTCAGCATGTAATTGCCTCGGGCCGGCACGCGTGGCGTGCCGGTCGATCGTGCCGTCCCGGTAGCAGCACGCTGCCGGCGCGGCCAAAGCGGGCGGTGGGCTGCTGCCGCCTGGCGATCCAGCCTTGTGTGTTCGGCCTGTTGGCGTCAGGCTTGTGCGATGGCTACCTCACTGTCTTCGCTAACTGGATTTTCCTTCGTCGACGAACCGCTGCAGCGTGCCGATGCACTGCGCGATGATCCGCAGGCGCTGGCGGCCCATTGGCCGCAGGCGCGGATCCTGGTGCTCGACCAGGATGGCACCGCGTTCACCGATACACACGACCAGCCGATCGCCCTGCACGGGGCGGATCTCGGCGGTGGTCCAGGCAGCGCGATCTTCCTCGGCCTGCGCGGCGAACAGGCGTGGTTCTGCGTGGATGCCCAACAGGTGCCGGTCAGCGCACCGCGCCGGCTGGACCTGCGCCAGGCCGCCCTGCTGTGGCCGGTCGCCGAAGCCACCGCCTTTGCCTATGCGCGTGGCATGTCTTACTGGCATTCGCGCAACCGCTTCTGTGGTGTCTGCGGCGGTGCGGTGCGTTTTGATCGCGGTGGTTTCGTTGGTCGTTGCCAGCAATGCGCGACCGAGCATTACCCGCGGGTGGACCCAGCGGTGATCGTGGCGGTGGAAAACCAGGGGCGGTTGCTGTTGGGTCGGCAGGCGAACTGGGCGCCGCGACGCTATTCGGTGCTTGCCGGATTCGTGGAGCCGGGCGAGTCGCTGGAACAGACCGTGGTGCGCGAAGTGCACGAAGAGAGCAAGGTCCGGGTGACGGCCTGCCAGTACCTGGGCACCCAGCCGTGGCCGTTCCCGGGCGCGCTGATGGTCGGCTTCCGGGCACAGGCCCACGATGACACGCCCACCGTGGACGGCGAACTGGAAGATGCCCGTTGGTTCAGCGTGGAAGAGGTCGGGGCTGCCCTGGCCCGTGACGTGGATGACGATGGGGTCGGGATCCGGTTGTCGCCACCCATTTCCATTTCGCGCAGCCTGATCGAGCACTGGTATCAGCAACAGCGCAGCTGACGACACTACCGCCGGATTCGCGCACCCGGATCACGCCGTACGTTTTACTATTGGCTGGCGCTGCTGTCCGCGCGCTGGCCGATCCCTGCCAGTGCCGGACCGGTCCTTCCTCATCCCGCCAGGAGCCGCTGATGTTCACCACCCTGGTCGCCGTACTGGTCGCGCTCGCCCTGGGCCATGTCGCGCCGGCGGCCGCTGCGTCGCTGCGCCGTTTCGGTGCCTACCGCGGCTGGCTGCATGTGCTGCAGCAGAAGGTCGGCGACGCCGGTGACGGGCTGGCGGTGGTGGCACTGGCGGTGTTGCCGCCTGTCCTGCTGCTGGGCCTGTTGGCCTGGGCACTAAAAGGCGTGTTGTTTGGCCTGCCCTCCTTGTTGCTGGGCGTGGCCACGCTGGCCTGGTGCTGGGGCCCGCGTGACCTGGACCGGGATGTGGAAGCGGTGATCGATGCCGATGATGCCGCCACCCGCCATGCCGCGATCCAGAACCTGCAGACCGCTGGCGGCAGCCTGCGTGAGGACGCGCACTCCCTGGTGGAAGCCACGGTGTTCAACGCATTGCGGCGCTGGTTCGCGGTGCTGGCGTGGTTCGTGCTGCTGGGCCCGGCAGGCGCCTTGGCGTACCGGTTGCTGGCACTGCTGGCGGTGAGCCCGATGCGGGCGCAGGTCAGCGCACAGGTACAGCAGCGTGGCCAGCAGCTGCTGGGCTGGGTGGAATGGCCGATTGCGCAGCTGATGGCCCTGTCCATGGCCCTGGTGGGCAATTTCGACACCGCCTGGAAGGCCTGGCGGCAGGCCCACGGCGAACGCTGGATGGCGGGCCTGGGATTCCTGGCCGTGGTGGCACGCGCGAGCGTCAACGCCGAGTTGCGGGAAGAGGCGCACGATTACACGGATGCCGGCCTGCTGCCGGTGTGGCAGCGCCTGCCGGAACTGCGCGACGCGATGAGCCTGGTGTGGCGGATGCTGCTGTTGTGGCTGGTGGTGATGGCCGTGCTGGTGCTGGCGGGGTGGATGACCTGAGGTCGGGCTTGGCCGCGGACAGCGGCGGGCTCGTGGGTGGCTCGCTGAGAGCAGCATCTGCGCTCAGGGCTGTCGGGGTGGCGGTGTGGGGGACGGCAAAAGCTGCGTCCTGCGTGCCTCGCGTTTCGCCATCCATGGCGAAACACGCCCCCACACCGCCACCCCGACAGCCCGCCGACAGCTTCCCACGTCGGCCAGCCCACGCGGAGTAAAGAAAAAAGCAAAAGCAAAGCCAAAGCAAAAGCAGGCCACGTGGACGGGAAGGGCACGTGGTCTGCTTTGGCTTTGGCTTTTCTTCTTTACTGCTTTGCGGTGGGTCGACGCGAAGAACGGACAGGGCCGGGGGCAGGGGCTGGATCGGGGGCGTGTCGCGCCATGGATGGCGCGACGCGAGGCCCGCAGGGTGAGGGCGCTTTGTTTGCGAAGCACTGCTTCGCAAGCGCCCGAACGCACAGCCGCCCGGCGGCTGGGCCGGACGTCGGAGACGGGCTTTTGCCGTCCCCCGAACCAGCCCCTGCCCCCGGCCCCAGCCAGGAAAGCGGCTTCAGAGACCCACCCAAAACCCCGCCGCTTTCAGCGGCAAACCCACCGCAAGCCGGGACTCACCCCACCGGCGCCAGCGCGGTGAACGGCGGCCACGGCAGGTTGCGCGCCACCCAGAATGCCGGCAGCACCGTCAGCCACAGCCAGGGCCGCTGTAGCAGCGCCATCAACGGTGCCAGCCGGCGCGGCCGCCAGCCCAGTGCCCAGCCGGCCACCAGTGGCGTCAATGCCAGCAGCACCACCACCAGTGGATTCATTGCCAATGCCGTCGGTACGTCACCGTGCACCAGGGCATGCAGGCAGCGGGTCATGCCGCAGCCTGCGCAGTAATAACCGGTCAGCGCATGGAAAGCACAGCCGGGAAACGGACTGTCGGCAGCGTTCGGGTTGAACGTGCGCAACAGCCAGACACCCCCACCGGCCGCCAACGCAGCGGGTGGCAGCAGGGCCCACGCCCATCGCGGGAAGTGGGCCCTTGCCATCAACGCTGTTCCATCTGGCTCTGCAGTTGCTGCATGTACTGCATGTAGCCGTCCACGCCGATGGTGGCCCAGACGCCAATCAATGCGACCACGGCCAGGATTAGGATGCCGGTGGTGATCCACGACCACAGCTTGGCATTGGCCGATGCACGACGCGCGCCTTCCAGGTCACCCTGATTGAGCAGGGTGTTGACCTTGGTGGAAAACACGATGGCTACCACGCCCGTGATGATGCCAGGGAAGCTCAAGCAGGAAAGGCAGCAGAAGAAGAACGAAGCCACCGTGGCCAGGATCGACCAGATCAGGTAATTCGGAATCGTGCCGCTAGCCGGCGGCAGTGGAGCAGTGGCGCTCATGCAAGGTTCCTTCCATAGGGATAACGGTCCAATGATGGCAATGGAAATCGTTTTCGTCCATTAACGCCGGGTGATGACGGCCGGTCGTCTAAGCCTTGTCACCTCGCAATGCCCGTACCTGCGCTTCGAGTGCTGCCGCGTCCACCGTGCGCCCGTCCAATGGCGGGCCGGCCACCACGTCGATCGCCGCGCGGAACCGGCGTGGCACGCGCAGACGGCCCAGGCGCGTGTCGCGGCGGCTCCACATGCTGCTCCACATGCTCTGCAGGGCCATCGGCACCACCGGCACCGGGCGGCGTTGCAGGATCTTTTCCACGCCCGATTTGAACGGTGCGATGCGGCCATCGGCGGTGAGCGCGCCTTCGGGGAAGATGCACACCAGTTCGCCTTCGGCCAGCGCCGCGTCGATTTCATCGAAGGCGCGCTGCATCAAGGCCGGGTCCTCGCGTGCGCCGGCAATGGGAATGGCCTTGGCGGTGCGGAAGATCCAGCGCATCACCGGGATGTTGAAGATGCGGTAGTACATGACGAAGCGCACCGGCCGCGGCACCGTGGCGGCGAGGATGAGTGCATCCATGTAGCTGACATGGTTGCAGACGATCAGGGCCGGGCCCTCGTCGGGTACGTTGCCTTCGATGGCATGCGGACGCAGCCGGTACAAGGTGCGCACCATCAGCCAGCTGAGGAAGCGCATCAGGAATTCCGGCACGATGGTGAAGATGTAGATCGCCACCAGGGCATTGGCAATGGCCAGGGCAAGGAACAACTGCGGGATGGTCCAGCCCAGCAGCCGTTGCACGGCCAGCCCGATCACGGCCGCGGCGACGATGAAGCCGGAGTTCTGGATGTTCAGGGCGGCAAACACGCGCGACATCTCGGCCCGGGGCGTGCGGCTCTGGATCAGTGCGAACAGGGGCACGACGAAGAATCCGGTGAATACACCGATGCCGAGCAGGTCCACGATGATGCGGATGCTGCCCTCGGCCTGGATGAACTGCATCACCTCAAGGCCCTGCGCGGTGGCTTCGCCGGCACGGGCGAAGTACAGGTCAAGCAGGAACGCGGTCATGCCGAACGCACCCAGCGGTACCAGGCCGATTTCCACCGTGCGGCCGGAAAGCCGTTCGCACAGCAGCGAGCCGACGCCGGTGCCGATGGAGAACAGGGCCAGCGCGAAGATGTAAAGCGTCGGCGCACCGCCCAGGTTGGTGATGGCGTAGCTGGGCAGCTGCGAGGTGAGCACGGTGCCGACGAACCAGAACCACGACACGCCGAGGATGGCGTTGCGCACGGCCTGCTGCTTCTTGGCCATGCGCAGCACGGCCAATGATTCCGGCAGGGGGTTCCAGTTGATCACCAGGTCCGGCGCGCCGGCATCGACTTTCGGGATCATGCGCGCCGCGATGTTGCCGCATACCGCCAGCGCAATCACCGCGGTTGCCGCCACGATCGGGCCGTGGCCCGCGGCCAGGGTGAAGATCAGGCCGCCGACGATCATCCCCGTCAGGATGGACATCGAGGTGCCCATCTCGACCAGGCCATTGCCGCCGGTGAGCTCTTCCGGCTTGAGCACCGAGGGCAGCACCGAGTACTTCACCGGACCAAACAACGTCGATTGCAGGCCGGTGCTGAACAACGCCACCAGCAGGATCGGCATGCTCTGCAGCAGGAAGCCTGCCGCCGCCACCGACATGATCACGATCTCCATCGTGGTGGTGATCACGATCAGCCGTGATTTCTCCAGCTTGTCGGCGATCTGTCCTGCCAAGGCCGAGAACAGGAAGTAGGGCAGGATGAAGATCGCCGGTGCCAGGTTGGTATACAGCGAGCGCTCGCTGTCGGACACGCCAAGGAAGAACAACAAGCCAATGATGGCTTGGCGATAGACGTTGTCGTTGAAGGCGCCCAGCGACTGCACGATGAAGAACGGCAGGAAACGGCGCTGGCGAAGCAGGGCGAACTGGCTGTGACCGGACATGGAACCTCCTTGCGGACCGGCGCAGCCTAGCACTTCGTCGGAAAAATCGCGGTGGAACAGGATGGCGGTGATTACGACGTCGGCGCCGCCGGGGGCGTGCTGCCGTCAACGGCAACGCGGGCCGGTACGCTGCGCAGCGCATCGCGTGAGGCGGCGCGCAGCTTGGGCAGCAGCCGCAGCACCAGGGCCATCTGTGTACGGATCAGTTGCAGCTTGGGCGGCATGTCCTCGCTCATCTGTTCCAGCTGCTCGGCCAGGGCGCGGTCGGCATCAGGGCCTTCATCACGGATGGTCGTGCCGCTGGCAAGATCACTGGCCAGCTGCTGCAGCGACTGCTGTACACGTTCACCGGCCGCCAGGGCCAGCGGATCCTGCGCATAACTGTCCACCTGGTCGCGGTGTGCGCCCAGCGCGGACAGGTGGCCGAGCAGGGTGTTGGACAAGGCAAGGAAGCGGAAGCCCGCATCCAGATTACGGCGTACCCGGCCGGGCTCGCGCAACATGTTGGACAGTGCGGTGGACAGGGCCGCATCGGCGTTGTGCATGTCGCGCCGTGCGATCCGGTAGGCCAGGTCATCGCGCATGCCGCTGCGGTACTGGCCCAGCACCGACTCCAGGTAGCGCGCGGCGGTGTCGAGCACTCGCGCCAACACCTTGTTCAACTGCCGTCCCTGCCAGTCTGGCAGGACCAGGAACGCTGCCGCCGCCGCGATCGCACAGCCCAGCACGGTATCGACCATGCGTGGGACGATGAGCACGAAACCATCACCGATCAGGTTGAAGCAGGTCAGCGCCATCACCGTGATGGCCGCCGAGGCCACCAGGTAACGGTCGGTGCGGGTGAAGAAGAACAGCAACGCCGACAGCAGGGCGATCAGCAGTTGGCTGTGCAGGTCCTCGAACAACTGCAGCAGGGCCCAGGTAAGCACCAGGCCGGCGAAGGTGCCGACGATGCGCTGGGCCAGCCGTTGGCGGGTGGCGCCGAAGCTGGGCCGGCAGACGAAGACGATGGTCAGCAGCACCCAGGAGCCGTTCTGGAAATCGAACAGGGAAATGGCGGTGAAGCCGACCACCAGGGCCACGGCCATGCGCAGGCCGTGGCGGAACAACACCGAGCCGGGGGTGAGCTGTTGGCGCAGGCGGACGAACTTTTCGCGCAGGGTATGCGGGTTGTTGTCGCGCAGGCGGGTGTCGACGTTGTCCAGGGTGGCATCGGAACGTTCGGCATCCAGCAACCGGCGTTCGATGCTCTGCAGGTTGTGGACGAGCAGATCCAGCGAGGCCAGCAGGCGCTGCCACTGCGGCCGTTGCTGGCTGCGCAGGAAGGCCAGTGAGTCGACCAGGTCGCGCGCGGCCTGCTGGTTGTCCTGGCCATAGCTGAAGGGGCGCAGGAGGCGGATCGCTTCGCCCAGTCGTGCACAGGCCTGGCCCTGCAGGTCGAGCAGGCGCTGGCAGCGGTACAGCACGTCGCTGTGGAAGAAGGCATCGACCAGCTGCGCGTAAGGGTAATGCGAGGAGCTGGCGCGTTCGTGGAAGTCCTGGGCGACGTAGTACATGCGCAGGTACAGGCCGGAATTGACCCCGGGACGGCCCGAGCGACCGAAGCGGGCCAGGATCGCCGCCTTGGCGATGTTCAGTGCTTCGACCACGCGCCGGTTCTGTTCGGCCAGCGCGAGCTGGCGACGCTGCAGGTCGGCTTCGCGCACCGGCTCGAACAGCGCGGCTTTGAGCTGCAGGTAGCGCCCCAGTTCGATATACAGGCGCGCCACGCGCTCGCGCACGGGACGATTGGCGAACAGGGTGGTCCACACGACGGAGAGCAGGCCGTACCAGGCGGCGCCGGCCAGCAGGTGGCTGACCGAATGCCAGGCCTGCTGCCAGCTGGCAGCGCCGTGCTGTTCCAGGCCGATCATCGTGTAGATGGCCAGCGTGACCGTGGCCTGGGCGATGGAGGCGTAGCGCTCGCCCAGCGCGCCGAGCAGCGTCAGCCCGAACGTGGACAGCGACAGCGCGGCGATGAAGGCCCAGGGCAGCGGGAACAGCCAGACCACGGAGGCCGCGGCGATGCAGAAACACAGCAGCGACAGGCTGACCGCCTTGATGCGGCCCAGCCAGTTATCGTCGGTTTCGGCGATGGCGCTGGCGATGATGCCAAGGAACACGCCCGGCAAGGCGGGCAGGGCCTGCAACTGCCAGCACATCGCCATGGCGGCGACGAGTGCGATCAGCACGCGCAGGCCATAGCTGGCTTTTTCGTGGGCCCACAGGCGGCTGAGGCGGGAATCTCGGAGGGCCATGCGGGCTCGTGGGGCGGGGTGCCCCCTATTATTGCGGGCCGCGCGTGAAATCCGGTAGCGCCGTGCCACGCGCGACAAACGCGTAGCGCGGCGACGGTTGGAACTGCCGGCATGGCCCGGCGCTCCGTGACCGTTGGACGGCCTCCGGTAGCGCCGCGCCCTGCGCGGGGAGCGCCGGCTTACATGTCCCAGCGCAGATTGAGCGCCAGCGTGCGGGGAAGGCCGACACCGGCATTGGACCAGTACTTGCGGTTGGTCAGGTTTTCCACGCCCGCACGCCAGGTCACGGCATGACCGGCCACCTGGGTGCGCCAGCCCAGCCCTGCATTGAACAGGGTGTAGTCGGGCAGCTTCAAGGTGTTGTCGGCATCGTAGTAGACATCGCCGTAGTAGCGACCCACCGCATACGCTTCCATTCCCTCTACCCACGGGAGCTGCCATGTGGCATGCAGCACGCCGCTCCAGCGTGCCGAGCCGGTGGTGCGGTTGCCCTGCTGGGTGGTGCTGCCCGGATCAAGCTTGTCGTAGGTTGCATCGAGCCAGGTCACGCCACCGCCGATCGTCAGTGCATCGTCCAGGCGCAGGTCGCCACTGGCTTCCACGCCTTCGTACAGCGTGATGCCGTCCTGCACCAGCAGCCGGCCGCCGTCGACGAAGCGGTCAATGTAGGCCCCGCGCTCGAGCCGGAAGGCGGCCACGTTCGCATTCCAGCGCTCGGCTTCTACCTTGGCGCCCAGCTCCCATTGTTTGCTCAGCGTGGGATCGAGCACTTCGCCGGCATTGATGTAGTCGATGCCGACGCGGCTGCCGGCTTCCAGTGATTCCACGTAGCTGGCGTACAGCGTGGTGTCCTCGCGTGGCTTGAACATCACCGCATAGGTCGGGGTGACCGGGTAGGTGTGGTAACTGCCCTTGGTCTCGAAATCGTTGTAACGCGCGCCGGCCAGCACCGACCAGCCAGCGCCGAAATCCACGGTATCGCTGACGAACACGGCCTGCTGGACGGTCTCGCTGCCGCGGCTGAGGGTCTGGTCGCCCACCGCGTCGTGGCGTACGGTCGGGCGCTGGTAGATGTTTCCGCGGCCGATGGCGTTCCACTCATATGGGCGGTCCCAGCCCAGGCCGGTCTGGTAGCTGGCGCCGGCCACCACCTGGTGGCGCAGCCTGCCGGTCTGGAACTGGCCCTGCAACAGGGCCTGGGTCAGGTCCCATTCGCTCTTGCCGCCCAGTTCGTACACGTTGATGGTGTAGTCACCGTCGAGGGTGTCGATGTAGGCGAAAACCTTGTTGACGTCGTTCCACGAGGTAGTGTGGCCGTAGCTCAGGCTGGCTTTCCAGTCGTTGTTGATCTGCCATTGCAGCGACGTGGACAGCAGGCTGGAACGGGTGTCGTAGAACGTGCCGGGAATGCTGTTGTCGACATCCCCGGCCAGCGGCCGCGGCAGCGCAGTCAGGCCGGTGAAGTAGTACTGCGGTGACTCGCGGGAGAGATCGCGTTGCTGGAACACGCCATCGAAGGTCCAGGTGACCGCGTCAGACAGGCGCGCGTCCAGCGACAACGCGCCGACCTTGCGGTCAACGTCGCCCCCGTTGAAGGTTTCGCCGTTCTCGCGGTACGCGTTGAAGCGGTAGCCGAACATCTGCTCATTGCCGAACCGACCGCCGACGTCGATACCGGTGCTGAGGATCCCCTGTTCACGCCAGCCGACCTGTGCCGAGACGGTGGTCGTGTCGGTGGGTTTCTTGGTTACGTAGTTGACCAGCCCGCCGGGGGCACCGAAGCCGTACATGACGCCGGCTGGGCCCTTCAGCAGTTCCACCTGTTCCATCACCTCCAGCGGCCATTCCGTGCCCCAGGAGGACACCTGCAGTCCGTTGACACGGTAGCTGTCGTAGTTCAGGTCGATGCCGCGGTTTCGGATCGGTGAACTCCAGCCGCTGGCGTAGGCGCTGACCTGGGTGGTCACGGACGGATCCAGTACGAAGGCTTCGCCCAGCGAGACCACCTGGCGTTGTTCTACCTGCTCGCGGCCAACGGCGGTGATCGCGAACGGGGTATCGCGCAGGGCGCGGTCACCCAGCGCGCCGGTCTCGGCATGCACGCGCTCGCCGGTGACTTCCACGGCGTCCAGGTCGGTGGCCGAGCGGGGGGTGGGCGTGGACTGGGCTTGCGCGGTGCAGGCCAGCGACAGGGCGGCGGCCAGCAGCGCCACGCGTGGAACGGGGAACGGACGCATCAACGGAATCCTCCGCGGACAGCAGCACACCATCCGCGATCAAAGACAGCGGGGAAGGGGAGGTGGCTGGATCAGACGGAGCGCAAAGGCGGTGTCGGCCACCGCCGGCGGAGTGCATCAGGATCTTGGCTGATGCGAATTGTTCTCTTTTGTCATACGGCAGTCAAATGCGCGCATCAGGCAGGCAACGGTTGCATATGAAACGTGGGGCGCGCGCAGATGTCAGGCCCGCGCGGCCAGCCGTGCCGCCTTCCGTGTCCGCTTGCGCTCTGCGCGGCGCTCGCGCCAGCGCCGCCAGTGTGCGGCCAGGCAGGAGAAGATCACATACAGTGCCGGGGTACTGAGCAGGGTCAGGCTCTGCGAGAACACCAGCCCGCCGATCATCGCGATGCCCAATGGGCGCCGCAGTTCCGAGCCTTCGCCGATGCCGATCGCCAGCGGCACCGCGGCCAGGATGGCCACCATCGAGGTCATCATGATCGGGCGGAAACGCACGATGCTCGCTTCGCGCGCGGCCTGCAGCGGGCTCAGCCCGTGTTCGCGCTGCGCCACCACGGCGAAGTCGATCATCATGATCGCATTCTTCTTGACGATGCCGATCAGCAACACCAGCGCGATCATCGAGATCACCGACAGTTCGGTGTTGCTGCCATAAAGGGCCAGCAAAGCACCCACGCCGGCGGCGGGCAGGGTGGACAGGATGGTGACCGGGTGGATCAGGCTTTCGTACAGCATGCCCAGCACCAGGTACACCGTGATGATCGCTGCCAGCACCAGGATCAGCATTTCCATGGGATCGGAATCAAAGCCGAAGCCACCGCCGTCATTCAGGCGGATGTCGCCGGGCATGCGCATGCCGTCCACGGTGGCGCTGATGATCGCCTTGGCCTCGCCCATGCTGACCCCCGGGGCCAGGTTATAGCTGAGGTCCATGGTGGTGTACTGGTTTTCGTGGGTGATCTGCGACGGCGCCAGCCCCGGCACCTGCCGGGCCACGGCGGTCAGCGGGATCATCTCGCCATTGCCCGCGCGCACATGCACCTGGTCCAGTGCGCCCGGCGTGGCGGTCTGCTGCGGCAGCGCGTTCACCACCACGCTGTACTGGTTGATGTCCGAGTAGATGGTGGAAATCTGCCGCTGGCCGAAGGCCCCGTACAGCGCACCATCGATCGCACCGATCGATACGCCCAGGCGCGCGGCCTTGGCGCGGTCGATCTCGATGTTCTGGCGCAGGCCCGACTCATCGACATCGGTACCGACGTCGCGCAGCTTGGGGTTCTTCTTCAGCTCGGCCTGCAGCTTGGGCAGCCATTGCTGCAGCTGGGCCAGGTCATTGCCCTGCAGCGAGACACGGTATTGCGCGCCCTGGCTGGAGCCACCGCCATCATTGCTGGGCAGGTCCTGGATGGCACGCAGCCGCAGCTGCAGGTCGGGGTAGCGATCGGCCTTGGCACTGAGGCGTGACAGCGCCTGCGCGGTGGTCTCGCGGCGGCCTTCGTCGCGGGTTTTCAGCTCCACGTTGAACTGCGCGCTGGCGCCTTGGCGGCCACTGCCCAGGCGCACGCCCACGGTTTTCACCGCCGGGTCGGCCATCAGCATGTCGGTGATGCGGCGCTGGCGGTTGGCCATGTCCTCGAAGGAGACCGTGGCGCTGGAGTTGGCCCGGCCCCAGATCAGCCCGGTGTCCTGCGGCGGGAAGGCACCCTTCTTCACCGCGCCGAACAGGAAGACGGTGGCCCCGATCAGCAGCAGAGGGGTCAGCGACAGCAACAGGGCGTGGCGCAGCGAGAAATCCAGCAGCACCGTGTACACACGCAACATGCGCGCGTGTCCCGCGTCGAGCCAACGGCCCAGCCGCGAGGGCTTTTCCGGCTCACGGTGTGGATCGAGGAAACGACTGCACAGGGCCGGGGTCAGGGTGAGCGAGATGATCATCGATACCACGATCGCCGCCACCAGGGTGACGGTGAACTCGCGGAAGAACGCGCCCATCATGCCCTTGGCAAACAGCAGCGGGATGAACACCGCCACCAGCGAGGCGGTGATGGAAACGATGGTGAAGCCGATCTCGCGCGCACCGGTCAGCGCGGCCTGCATGCGCGGCATCCCCTCATCGAGGTGGCGCATGATGTTTTCGATCACCACGATCGCATCGTCGACCACGAAGCCGATGGCGATCACCAGCGCCAGCAGGCTCAGGTTGTTGAGGGTGAAGCCCAGCGCGTACATCACCAGCGCCGCGCCGGCCAGCGACAGCGGCACGGTGACCGCGGCGATCAGCGTGGGGGCCAGCCGGCGCAGGAACAACGCCATGGTCAGCACCACCATGGCGAGGCTGATCAGCAGGGTGATCTGCACTTCATGCAGCGAGCCGCGGATGGTCGGGGTGCGATCGAAATACGGGGTGAGGGTGGTGCCCGGCTGCAGGTAATCGCGCAGGGCGGGAATCTGTGCCTTCACCCGGTCCACGGTTTCCACGATGTTGGCACCGGCGCGGGTGAAGACATACATCACCACGGCGGGCTTGTGGTTGAACCAGGCGGCCTGGTAGGCGTCCTGCTGGCCGTCGTAGACGTTGGCCACGTCCTTCAGGCGGATCACCCGGCCATTGCCCTGGTTCTTGATGATCAGGTTGGCGAAGTCGGCTGCACGCGCCACTGCATCGTTGGCGATGATCGCAGTGGTGGTGTTGCCATCGCTGAGGAAGCCGGTGGGCGAGGTGACATTGGCCGCGCGCACGGCGTTGCGCAGGTCATCGGCGGTCAGTCCCAGGGCATTCATCTGCCGCAGGTTGACGTCCACCCGCACCGCTGGGGTGGAGGCACCGGCGATATCCACCGACGCCACCCCGCCGATCTGGCGGATGCGCTGGGCCAGCAGGGTGTCGGCGACGTTGTAGAGCTCATCGGCCGATTGGGTCTGCGAGGTCAGCGCGATGGCGATGACCGGATCATCGTTCGGATTGGCCTTCTGGAACATCGGTGAGCCCAGACCGGAGGGCAGGTCGGCCTGGGCCGAGTTGATCGCCGTCTGCACATCCAGCGCGGCCGAGTCGATGTCGCGGTCGCTCTGGAAGATCATGAACACCATCGAGCTGCCTTCCGAGCTCGACGAGCGCATGCGGTCGATGCCCGGCAGCTGCCCCAGGTGCCGCTCCAAGGGGGCGGTGACGGTGGAGGCCATGGTCGCGGCATCGGCGCCGGACTGGTTGGCATGCACGAAGATCACCGGGATCTGCACGTTCGGCAGGGCCGACACACCCAGCTTCAGGTAGCAGATCAGGCCGACGATGAACAAGCCGATGGCCAGCAGGGTGGTGCCGATGGGGCGGCGGATGAACATCCCGGACAGGTTCATCGGCCGGCCCCCGCCGTGTGCTGGGCATGGCTCACGCGCGCGGCTCCACGGCGCTGGCGCCACCCTGCAGGCGGTGCGCGCGCTGTTCGCGGCGGCGCGCCATCCACTCGGAGAAGCGTTCCATGTACAGGTAGATCACCGGCGTGGTGTACAGGGTGACCAGCTGCGACAGCAGCAGGCCGCCGACGATGGCGATGCCCAGCGGGCGCCGCAGTTCCGAACCGATGCCGGTGCCCAGTGCCAGCGGCAGCGCACCGAGCATGGCGGCGGCGGTGGTCATCATGATCGGGCGGAAGCGCAGCAGGCAAGCACGGCGGATGGCCTCGTGGGCGTTGGCACCGGTGCGGCGCGCCTCGATGGCGAAGTCCACCATCATGATGCCGTTCTTCTTGACGATGCCGATCAGCAGCACGATGCCGACGA
>DALZLW010000059.1:0-20025 GCA_032007425.1 Stenotrophomonas sp. | reverse complement strand
CCTGACCCCGCTGACCTACCTGGGCGGCGTGTTCTATTCGGTGAAGCTGCTGCCGGGCTGGGCCGAAGCGGCCACCCACGCCAACCCGATCTTCTACATGGTCAATGCCTTCCGCTATGGCCTGCTCGGCACCAGCGACGTGCCGGTGTGGGTGGCCTATGCGCTGATGCTCGGCTTCGTGGTGGTGCTGACGGCGGTGGCGTTGTGGCTGCTGCGCCGTGGCGTGGGCATGCGCAGTTGATGTGACGGAGCGCCGGGCCGATGGCCCGGCGGCCTGCCTGCGATGAAGGCCGCTGCAGACGCGGAGGCAGACCGCGTGGCGGCCGCACGGCAGGTAGGCCCAGGTTGTCCGCACTCCGGTGCGCGGTTGCGCTTGCCGATGTATGCGTTACGGCTGGCACAATGGACTGATTGATTCCTCGGATTGCTGGGATGGTGTGCGATGCGGATTCTGGTCCTGGGTGCCGGCGGCACCGGCGGATACTTTGGCGGTCGCTTGGCGCAGGCCGGTGTGGATGTCACCTTCCTGGTGCGCCCGGCGCGTGCGCAGCAGCTGCACGATGATGGCCTTGTGCTGCGCAGTCCGTTGGGCGATGCCAACTTCCCGGTGCAGCATGTCACTGCCGACGCACTGGCGGCTCTGGCAGCCGAACGTCCGTTCGACCTGGTGGTGCTGAGCTGCAAGGCCTACGACCTGGACAGTTCGATCCAGGCCATCGCCCCTGCGGTCGGGGCGACGACCACCGTGCTGCCCATCCTCAATGGACTGGCCCATTACCCGGCACTGGATGCGCGCTTCGGCCGCGATGCCGTGCTGGGTGGCCTGTGCTTCATCAGTGCGACCAAGGCCGCTGACGGTGCGGTGCTGCACCTGGGCAAGCCGGCACGGCTGAGCTTCGGTGAGCGCGACGCCACCGCCATCAGCGCACGCGTGCAGGCCTTCGCCGAAGCCTGTGCGCTGGCCGGCGTGGACCACGTGGCCAGCGCGGACATCGCCCAGGAACAGTGGGCCAAGTACAGCTTCCTCACCGCATTGGCGGCCGCCACGTGCCTGTTGCGAGCTGACGTGGGCAGCATTGTGGCCACCGATGACGGCGATGCGATCGTGCGCGGCCTGTACGAGGAATGCCTGGCCGTGGCCCAGGCCGCGGGCGTGGTGGTGGCCGAAGCCGCGCGTGGGCATGCGCTGGCCGGCCTCACCCAGCCCGGCTCGACCATGAAGGCGTCGATGCTGCGTGACCTGGAAGCCGGGCAACAGGTGGAGGCGCAGCAGATCGTCGGCGACATGCTGGCGCGCGCGCGGGCCGCCGGCCAGGCCGCACCGCTGCTGCAGGTGGCGTATTGCAGCCTGCAGGCCTATCAGGTGCAGCGCGCGGGCTGAGTGCGCGGCGGCGCGGCACCCGGTGACGGGCTTCCGCCAGCGCGGGCCAGGCCGGTGCAGCGGCAAAGGCAGCGGTAACGCCGGACAAGGTGGCCCGGCGCTGCCCGTGCAGTTGGCGGCCGTTACGGCAGCCGGAAGAACGCCCGGCTGGCCGCCGTGGCATTGGCGGCGGTGACTTCCACGGCTTCGCCACGATCACGTGCCAGCTCTTCGACGATATGCGCCAGGAACATCGGTTCGTTGCGGCGATCCTTGGGCATCGGCTTCAGGCTGCGCGGCAGCAGGTAGGGCGCATCGGTTTCGATCATCAGCCGGTTGGCGGGGATATGCCTGACCAGCTCGCGCAGGTGCGCGCCACGGCGTTCGTCGCACAGCCAGCCGGTGATGCCGATGTACCAGTCCTGGTCCAGGTAATCGAACAGTTCCTGCCGTTCACCGGTGAAGCAGTGCACCACGGCCGCACCGATGCGGCCGTCGAAGTTCTTCATCTGTGCCATGAAATCGGCGTGCGCATCCCGCTGGTGCAGGAACAGCGGCTTGCGCTCGCCGTCGGCGGCCCGCACGTCCGCGGCCAGCTGCAGCTGGCGCTCGAAGGCGCGGTGCTGGGCCGGGCGCGGGGCGAAATCGCGGAAGTAGTCCAAGCCACACTCCCCCACCGCCACGACTTCCGGATGGGCATGCAGCGTGCGCATTTCCGCATCGCATTCGTCGGTGTATTCCACCGCATGGTGCGGGTGCACGCCTGCCGTGGCCACCAGCAGGCCCGGGTGTTGCTGGGCCAGCTGCAACGCCAGCGGTGAATGCTCGCGGCTGGCACCGGTGATGACCATCTGCGCCACGCCTGCGGCACGGGCGCGCTCAAGCACGGCATCGCGGTCACGGTCGAAGGAATCGTGGGTGAGGTTGGCGCCGATATCGATCAGTTGCATGGGGCTTCGCGGGGGAAAGTGCCCGGCCATTGTACCCGTGCCCGCCGCTGCCCCTTATCCTTGCCCGATGACTGCCCCGCGCTTGCCCATCACCCCACTGCTGCCAGAGATCGTCCAGCAACTGGCCACCCATCCCCGCCTGGTGCTGGAAGCTCCGCCCGGCGCCGGCAAGACCACCCAGGTGCCGCTGGCCCTGCTGGACGCGCCATGGCTGGGTACGCAGAAGATCCTGCTGCTGGAACCACGACGGGTGGCGGCGCGCAGTGCCGCGCAGTTCATGGCGCGGCAGCTGGGCGAAGAAGTCGGCGGCACGGTGGGCTACCGCATCCGCTTTGAAAACAAGGTGTCGGCGCGCACGCGCATCGAGGTGGTGACCGAGGGCATCCTCACCCGGTTGCTGCAGGATGACCCGATGCTGGAGGGCGTGGGCGCGATCGTTTTCGATGAGTTCCACGAACGCCACCTGAGCGCCGACCTCGGCCTGGCGCTGGCGCTGGATGTGCAGATGCAGGTGCGCGATGACCTGCGCCTGCTGGTGATGTCGGCCACGCTCGATGGACAACGCCTGGCGCAGTGGCTCGATGCCCCGCGTCTGAGCAGTGCCGGCCGCAGTTTCCCGGTGGCCGTCAGCCATTTCCCCGCCCGCCGCGAGGAATCGCTGGAATTGCAGGTTCGCCGCGCGGTGCAGCAGGCCTTGGCCAACGAACCCGGCGATGTGCTGGTGTTCCTGCCCGGCCAGCGCGAGATCCAACGGGTGCTGGCCGGCCTGCAGGAGGCGACCGGCACGGACGTGGAGGTGCTGGCGCTGCACGGCGAGCTGCCGGTGGAACAACAGGCGCGGGTACTGCAGCCGGCCGGCGATGGTCGGCGACGGGTGGTGTTGGCCACCAATGTGGCCGAATCCTCGGTGACCCTGCCCGGTGTGCGGGTGGTGATCGACAGTGGGCTGGCCCGCGAACCGCGCTATGACCCGAACAGCGGCTTCACCCGGCTGGACGTGGTGCCGATCGCACAGGCGTCGGCCGACCAGCGCGCCGGCCGTGCCGGTCGCGTGGCCGAAGGTGTCGCCTGGCGCCTGTGGCCACAATCGCAACGGCTGGAGCCGCAGCGCCGCGCCGAGATCGAACAGGTGGAACTGGCCGGGCTGGCCCTGGAACTGGCGGCCTGGGGCAGCGATGCGCTGCGCTTCGTCGATACTCCGCCTGCCGGTCCCATGGCCGCCGCACGTGAGCTGCTGCAGCGCCTGGGCGCCTTGTCGGCCAGCGGGACGATCACCACGCTGGGCCGGCGGGTGTTGGCACTGGGTACCCACCCGCGGCTGGCGGTGATGTTGCTGTCGGCCAGCGCGGGCCCGATGCAGGCGCTGGCCGCCGATCTGGCCGCCTTGCTGGAAGCCCGCGACCCGCTGCGCCAGGGCGGTGATGCCCTGGCCGCGCGTTGGCGGGCTCTGGCGGCGCTGCGTGCCGGCCGGGTGCCGGCCGATGCCAACCGCAGTGGCCTGGCCGCCATCGATGCCGCGGCCAAGCAATGGCGACGGCGCCTGCGCTGCGAGGCATCGCCGCCTGCCAGCATCGAAGCGCATGCCCTGGGAGACCTGTTGGCGCATGCCTTCCCGGACCGCATCGCCTTCCGCCACCCCGCCGACCCGCTGCGCTACCTGCTGGCCAATGGCCGCAGCGCGCGCCTGCATGAACTGAGCGACCTGCGCGGTGAGCCGTGGTTGGTGGCCAGCGAGCTGCGTTTCGAAGCCCGCGATGCCTTGCTGCTGCGTGCAGCCCCCGTGGACGAAGGCTATCTGCGGCGACACTTTGGCGAACGCTTCGTCAGTGGCGATTTCGTGCGCTGGGATGCGCAGCGCCGTGCGCTGGTGGCGGTGCGGGAAAGCCGCTTCGACCGTATCGTGATCGACAGCCGTTCGGCCGGACGGGTCGATCAGGCCCATGCCGCACAGGCGCTGACCGACGCCGTGGGCGAGCTGGGACTGGACGCCCTGCCGTGGACCCCCGGCCTGCGCCAGTGGCAGGCGCGGGTGCAGTCCCTGCGCGGCTGGATGCCCGAGCTGGACTTGCCTGACTACAGCGACGCTGCGCTGCTGGCCAGCCGCGCCGACTGGTTGCAGCCGGCCTTCGTTGGCCGCACCCGTCTGGATGCGCTGGACGAGGCCAGTTTCGCCGAGGCGTTGAAAACACCGCTGCCGTGGGCCCTGCGGCAGGTGTTGGACCGCTACGCGCCGGTGCGCATGGCGGTGCCCTCCGGCCAGGACCGCGCCATCGCCTATGCGCTGGACAGCGAGACCGGCGAGCCACTGCCACCGGTGCTGGCGGTGAAGCTGCAGGAACTGTTCGGGCTGGCCGATACGCCACGCATCGCCGAAGGCCGCATGCCCTTGACCCTTCACCTGCTGTCACCGGGTGGGCGGCCGCTGCAGGTGACCCAGGACCTGCGCAATTTCTGGGAAAACACCTACGCCGAGGTGAAGAAGGAAATGAAGGGGCGCTACCCGCGGCATCCGTGGCCGGATGATCCGTGGACGGCCACGGCAACCCATCGGGCCAAGCCGCGGGGAACATGAGCGGTCGCGCCAGGCATGGCCGGGGCTGCCAGGGCGGCCTGTTGCTGAACGCATGGCGTACAGTCACTCCAAGCGCAACTGCATCTGACGTACCGTTTACAGAGACCGCGCGACACTGGACTTCGACCCGAGGCAAAGGACCCCCCATGAGCAGACTGACCGTGATTACCGACCGCGCCCTCGAACGCGCCCTGGACCTGGCCCACACTGCAGGCGATGGCCTGAAGAGCGCCGGTGGCAGCCTTCGCCATCTGGGCCCGCATGCGACCGACTGGATCAAGACCGGTGCCGCACTCGGCGCGGTGAAGACTGGTGGCAAGGCCGCCGGCAAGCTGGTGCGCAAGAACCCGGCGGTGACGATCGCCGCAGCTGCGGTGGGCGTGGGCCTGCTCGGCTATGCGCTGTACCGCAAGCAACAGAAGAAGAAGGCCGCCAATGGCCAGGTCGTGGACGGCCAGGCGCAGCGCATCGCCGCGCGAAATCGGCGCGCCGATACCGTGGTCGATGAGCACAGCGACATCGGCAGCGATACCTGAGGCAAGTCACCCACGGCCAGCATCGCCGCGGCATTTGGAGAGGGGACGTGGTCACCGGCCACGGCCCCTTTTCCATGTTCCGCTCTTGCGATTAGTTTGTCGCCGTCGGCCATTGTGCAGTTGGTGAGCGACGCATCACCGTAAAGCGGCGGCGTTCGGCCGCGGTACGGATCACCCATGCTCACTGCCCCCAGTCCCCCAACCTCCCCGCTGAGCACGCCGCAGGTCCACGATGGCGCGCGTGATGGTCAACCGACCCGAACGGTCCCCGCAACGACGGTGAATGCATCCATTCCCGACTTTGACGTACGCCTGCTGGACTCGCCGCTATTGCGACAGGAAGTCGCCCTTTCCGGCTCGCCGGTCACCGCTGCCGACCTGGCCTTGGCGTTCGCACGTGAAACACGCTATCGCACCCTTGTCGACGCCATCCACCGTCCGTTGCTGGACCAGATCATGGCGACTTACGCCTTTGACCCGCTGCGAGTGGAAATGTTTGGCCGCTGGGCGCTTGCCAATGCGGCAGCATTGTCATATGGCGTGACGCCCACGGACAACGCGCTCAAGGCAGGCTGCAGGCTGCTCGCCTTGCTGCCTGGTACAGGCGCGGCAGCGCGATCGGCCGCGCTCGCCTACGTGTTCATCCTCTATCACTGTGCTGCGCAGCTACCGGGCGGATTGCTCCGGCTCCAAGTCCAGGCGATCGCGCAGGCACTGTCGTCGTCATCGCCGATCACCCTGCCGGCCCTCAACCCTCCACGCTCCGCCATTGGCCAGGCTGCAGCGTACCCAGGCGATACGGTCCCATGGCCACGCGGACCAGGCGCAGCGTGGGGAATCCAACTGCGGCGGTCATTCGCCGCACCTGCCGGTTGCGGCCCTCGCGCAGGGTCACGCTCAGCCATGTATCGGCAACCGTCTTCCGGAAACGCACGGGCGGGTCACGCATCCACAGGTCCGGGGGCTCCATACGCACGACGCCAGCCGGCAGCGTTGGTCCGTCATTCAACTCCACCCCACGCCGCAGCCGCTGCAGGGCCCCTTCCGTCGGCTCGCCTTCCACCTGCACCCAGTAGGTCTTGTCCGCCTTGTGCCGAGGATCTGTCAACCGGTGCGCAAGGCCACCCTCATCGGTCAACAGCAGGAGACCTTCGCTGTCATGGTCGAGCCGGCCTGCCGCATACACTCCCTTGGGCAGGCCGAATCCCGCCAGGGTGGGTCTGGGCGGAACGCTGCGATCAGTGAACTGGCACAGCACATTGAACGGCTTGTTGAAAAGGATCAGCGACATGGTTGCAGTTATGGATCAGCGGGCGGCTTTGATGAAACGCAACGTCATCCGGTCACTTTCGCCGATGGCCCGGTACTTGGCCGCATCGGCCGCATCGTGGTTGTTGGACGGCGGCAGGGTCCACACGCCGTTGGGATGGTCCTTGCCATCGCGTGGGTTGGCATTCACTTCACTGGTGGCATCGAGCTTGAAGCCGGCCGCTTCGGCCATCGCGATCACCTGCTGCTGGCCGACATAACCAGTGTCGTCGTCTTCGCCGACATCGGCCTTGGCCCGGTGCTCCACCACGCCTAGCACGCCGCCGGGCTTGAGCACGTTGAAGAAGCCCTGGAACATGCCCGCCGCCTGGCCGGCCTTGCGCCAGTTGTGCACGTTGCGGAAGGTCAACACGACATCGGCCGAGGCGGCTGGACCGAACACCGGTCGTGCCGGGTCATAGGCGACGATCGTGGCCCGATCGTATTGCGCCGGCGCCGCAGCGAATTTGGCCTGCAGGCCGTCACGGCTGCGCTGCTGGTAATCACGACCGCGCCCTTCGGCCACGGCCTGCGGATCGACCACGGCCGCCACGTACCGTCCCTTGCCGCGCAGCAACGGCGCGAGGATTTCCGAATACCAGCCCGCCCCCGGGGTGATTTCCACGACGGTTTTTGCCGGCTCCACCTGGAAGAAGGCCAGTGTCTGCGCCGGATGACGCGCGGCGTCGCGTGCGCGGTTTTCCGCACTGCGGGTAGGCGCGGCCACTGCATGATCGATGGCGCCATCCACCTTGATCGTCGTTACCGGCACATCCGCGGCGGTCGCCGCCTTGGCCGCTGGGAGTGCCGCGACGGCAACGCCAGCCAACAGCATCAGGGCACACGCAGGAGAACGTACGGCTGGGTTCATGGTCACAGGCTCAAGACGAGGTAGTGCGGCGAGCCTAACAGTGCGCAGGCCGGATGTGTTCACAATTTGTTATGTAGCCGCTGGTGGCGGAACACAGCTTTTTGGGTGTCGCCGCATCACGGTCATGTCTGCCCGCCTATGCTGGAATACTTCATTCCCCCAAGGAGACTTCTGCCATGACCGATACCCGCCAACTGGGCCGCTCCGGCCTGCACGTGCGCCCCATCGCTTTTGGCGGCAATGTGTTCGGCTGGAGCGCCGATGAGAAGGCCAGCTTTGCCCTGCTCGATGCCTTCGTCGATGCCGGCTTCAACCTGGTCGACACGGCCGATGTGTATTCGGCATGGGTGCCGGGCAATTCGGGCGGCGAGTCGGAGACGCTGATCGGTAAGTGGTTGGCCCGCAGCGGCAAGCGCGACAAGGTGATCCTCGCCACCAAGGTGGCCAAGTGGGCCGAGCGCCCGGGGCTGAGCGTGGACAACATCACGGCAGCGGTGGACGACTCGCTGCAGCGCCTGCAGACCGATTACATCGACCTGTACCAGGCCCATGAAGATGACGCTTCCACGCCGCTGGAATCCACGCTTGGCGCGTTCAGCCGCTTGATCGAACAGGGCAAGGTGCGTGCGATCGGCGCCTCCAACTACAGTGCCGAGCGCCTGGCCGATGCGCTGAAGGTTTCGGCTGACTACAACCTGGCGCGCTATGAAACCCTGCAGCCGGAGTACAACCTGTACGACCGCGCCGGCTACGAGGCCGCGCTGGAGCCGCTGGTCCAGCGCGAGCAGCTGGGGGTGATCGGATATTACTCACTGGCCAGTGGTTTCCTGACCGGCAAGTACCGCCGGGCCGAAGATGCCGGCAAAAGCAACGCACGCGGCCAGACCGTCGTGGACAGATACCTCAATCCGCGCGGCCAGCGGATCCTCAGCGCGCTGGACGACATCGCCGGCAAGCATGCGGCGACGCCTGCGCAGGTCGCGTTGGCATGGCTGATTGCGCGCCCGTCGGTGACTGCGCCCATTGTCAGCGCGACCAGCGTGGAGCAGCTGCAGGACGTGCTGGCGGCCGCCAACATCGCACTGGGCCCACACGACATCGCCGAGCTGGACGAAGCAAGCAGCGAAGGCTGACGCCGGACAGGCGCAGCGGATGGCGGGCAGCGATCAGCGCTGCCCGCCTGCCACCTGGAACTGCGAACAACCCGCCGCAGTGTGCTTCCACCGAACCGGTGGTACGTCAGAGGGGGGCGGCGCAATGATCATCCAACATCCGGCGCAACGTCGGTCGTTCGCACTTGCCACCGGAACATCGCCACCCCTGCCGGCACTTCCACGGTTTCAGCAGTGCTGGCCGGCAGCCAGAGCAGGCCGTAGTTCTGCAGGATGTCGCTCAGCTGCCGTGCCGAGTATTCGACGCCACTGCGCAGGCCATGCTCACGGATGAATGCCGCATCGTGTCCATGGTGCACCAGCAACCGGTAACGGCGCGTATTGCTGGCCGTTACCTGCAGTCGCAGCGTGCCCATATGGCCAGCTTTGTCACGGAACACCAATCGATCGCCTTTCAAGGCAAAGCTGTTGCGGTACAACCATCCCTCTGCACCACGATCGGGCAGCGAAAAGCGCTTGGCATCGAAGAAGCCCACGCCTCGATCGTGATGGACGGTATCGGCCGGCGTGTCCGGCTGGGCCGCTTCCAGAATGACAAACAGATTGTCCAGCGGTAGCAGCGGGATATCGGCTTCGGTTCTGCGCCGTGGCACGAGTGCCAGCGGGATGTCGGCATCCACGCGCATCGTCGTCCCCGAGACGTGCTCCAATCCATCGACGAAGTCGAGCAGGTTGTCGCTTTCAAAGATCATCCCGGTGTGCGGATCATGCACTTTGTAAGACGCAGGGCCGACCTGCAGTGGCAGGAACCCCCCTTTGATGGCGACACCGTCGGCCTGCGCCCGGTGGACGAACCACACAAGATGGGTGTGGAGCCTGCCACCCACTTCGCGATGCTGCACCAGCTTGAAGCTGTTGCGTGGCAGGATACGTTGCCCGTCGATACCCTGCGCCTGCAGTTCGGCGGCAGGCAGGGCCGAGAGTGTGAAGGCGCTGAACAGGATGTTGGTATCCAGGGCCTCGGTCTGCACGGGGTCGTTGCCGGACATCGCCGCCAGGTCCGGGTACTTGTTGATGTGCAAGCCGTACATGCGTGATGTCAGTGCCTGCGGTTGCAGGTGCAACACCATCCAGGGTGCCTGCGGGTGCGCTTCGCCCAGCGCTACCGCCTGGTGCGTGCGGTGGGTGTAGGTACCGGACAGAATATCTACGCTACCGGCACCGGTGCAGAGGGGCAAGTTGCGTCGTGCGCTGCGCAACTGCAGCATGTCGCGCATGGCCTGTACCAGACCGGACGCGCCCAGACACGCAGGCGCCAATTGCGGTCGCGCCGCGTCCGGATTGGCGCTTGCCTGCGTGATGTCGCGGTAACCACCCGGCGACAGCTTCGGCAGCACCGGCGCCGGGCTTGATTTCTGGTCTGATGATGATGCCCCGTTCCGACGTCGGTTCTTCACCCGGGCCGGGTGGGTCCGGTCCACGCGACGCGACGCGGTCCTGGAGACAGAAGTACTTTCCTTGGCCGATTCGGGATTCTGATGGCGGTTCGGATGGCTGACGCCCATGTGTGCCGCAACGCGCCGCGCGCTGAAACTGGTGCGACTGGGCGATCCCTTGGGTGAGATTTGGGAGAAGGATCGCATCTTCTTGCGCACTTCCGCCGCATGGATCAATGCACTGTCCGGCGCCTCTGCGCCCGAAAGCGCCGCCAAGGCCTCGCTGGAGGCGGGAGCGGCCTGCAGTTCGGTAATCGTCGGAGGCATTTGGAGCGCCTGGACAAGCGCCGACACGCTGCCCAAGCCATGCTCCCCGGCAGCAGAGGGCACCGTGGCGCCAGAGTGTCCTTCCTCCCGTGCCGCCATGACACTGTTGCCAATGCCGGTCGGGGCAAGGCGGGTGGGTATGCTGTTGGAGGCTTGAAGGGGGCGTGACCCTGTTGCGGGTGTGGCGACGATGACGGCGGGCATCCAGTGTGTCTCCGACGACGGGCATTCCCATTTACGCTAATGATGTTGTGTAGAGGCCCTCCCAGCTTCCAGCAATCACGCAGCCAGCCAGCGACGCGCACATCACAGCGTCTCGACGCAACGTTCACTTCGGTTAACGCCGACAGAATCCGTGATGCACGCCACACTTCAGCAGTGGTCGGCGGGTCCGATATATCGACTTCCCCGCGTCCGGATCCACCTGCACATGCCCTCTTCCCCCGTATCGCCTCGCCCCCCGCGGGCGCGCAGCCTGTTGCGCCGCCTGGTCACTGCGACCGCCCTGGGCCTGTTGGTGCTGGTGGGCAGTGCCTTGGCCGGGCTGGGATCGGCCTGGCTGGACCTGGGTACCGCGATGCCCGCGTCCTACGCGACCAACCGCCAGGCCGAGGCGCTGCAGGGCCAGTTCCGGATCCAGGTGCAGGAGTGGAAGAATGTCCTGCTGCGTGGCCATGACGCCCAACTGCGTGCACGCCACGCCAGCGCCCTGATCACCGAAGGCAAGAAGGTGGAAGCCCTGGCACGCCAGCTTATGCTGGCCGGAGACGCACGCACCCGCACGCTGGCCACGCAGTTCCTGGCCGATCAGCAGGCATTGCAGCGCGATTACCAGGCCGCCCTGCAGGCCTTCATTGACAGTGGGTTCGACATCACGGCCGGCGATGCGCCGGTGCGTGGCCGTGACCGCCCGCTGGCAACGGCCCTGCAGGCGCTGGCCACGCATACCGGCAGCGTTGCAGAGGCCGACATCAACGCACGCAGCGCCCACGCCCGCACACTGCTGGTGACCAGCGCGGCGGCCTGCGTGGCCATCGCCGTCGCATTGCTGCTGGCGCTGACGTGGTGGTTGCGGCGCAGCGTGGTGCAACCGGTCCTGGCGGTGGAAGCCGCCGCACGTGCGGTGGCTGCCGGTGACCTGGTCCATCCCATCGGCCTGCAGGGCGATGACGAGGTAGGCCGCCTGGCGCAGGCCATGCGCGCGGTGCAGGACACCCTGCGTGGCGTGCTGCAGGCACAACAGACCATGGCAGACACCCATGCCGCCGGGCAGATCAGCCACCGCATGCGCGCGGCGGATTTCCCCGGCGCATATGGCGCGATGGTGGCCGCCACCAACGGCCTGGTCCAGGCCCACATCGAAGTGAAGCTGCGCGCCATCGCCCTGCTCAGCCGCTATGCGGTGGGTGACCTGAGCCAGGACATGGAACGGCTGCCGGGCGAGAAAGCGGTGATCACCCAGGCCTTGGACACGGCCAAGGCCAACCTCGGTGCCATCAACGGCGAGATCAAGCGCCTGGCGCAGGCCGCGGCCAGCGGTGACTTCAGCCAACGCGGCAACGAAGAGCGCTTCGACCATGATTTCCGCCAGATGGTGCAGGGTCTGAACCGGCTCATGCAGACCTCGGACAACGAGCTCGGCAGGGTATCGGCGATGTTGCAGGCCATCGCCGATGGCGACCTGTCGGCCCGCATGGATGGCCAGCACCAAGGCGTGTTTGCCCGAATCGCCGGCGATGCCAACCGCACGGCGGCGCATCTGGCGCAGATCGTCGGCGGCATCAAGCAGGCGGTGACCCGCATCGAAACCGCCGCGGCCGAAATCACTTCCGGTAGCAGCGACCTGTCCCGCCGCACCGAGCAGCAGGCGGCCAATCTTGAAGAAACCGCCGCATCCATGGAGGAACTGACCTCCACCGTGCGCCAGAATGCCGAGCACGCGCGCCAGGCCAACCAACTGGCACACGAAGCCACCACCGTGGCCAGTGCCGGTGGCCGCATCATCGAGCAGGTGGTGGTGACCATGGGCGGCATCGAGTCGTCCTCGCGGCGCATCGGTGAAATCACCTCGGTCATCGATGGCATTGCCTTCCAGACCAACATCCTGGCGTTGAACGCCGCCGTTGAAGCCGCACGTGCCGGGGAGCAGGGCCGTGGCTTTGCCGTCGTCGCCAGCGAGATCCGCGCCCTGGCGCAGCGCTCGGCCGCGGCCGCCAAGGAGATCACCACGCTGATCGACGCTTCGTCGGCCACCGTGGCGCAGGGCGCCGAGCACGTGCAGGAAGCCGGCCAGACCATGGCCGGGATCGTCGAGGCGGTGCAGCGGGTGACCGCGATCATGACTGATATCGCCGGCGCGTCGCAGGAGCAGGCCGCCGGCATCGAGCAGGTGAACCAGACCGTGGTGCAGATGGATGAGACCACCCAGCAGAACGCGGCGATGGTGGAAGAAGCCAGTGCAGCCGCGCGCAGCCTGCAGCAGCAGGCCGGTGCGCTGTCGCAGGCGGTGGATGTGTTTACCCTGGATGATCGCGCGGCGCGATGGCAGCCGGCCTGAGCAGCCTCAGGCCACCCAGGCGGCCGCGGCCATCGCCTGCGCGAGATGATCGACGAACGAGCGCACGCGGGCGGAAACCGCCGTGTTGCGGTAATACACCGCGTGGATGGGTTGGTACATCGGCAGGGTCAGGTCCTGCAACAGCGGCTGCAGGCGGCCGGCCGCGCGGTCCTCGTGGGTGAGGAAGTCGGACAGGCAGGCGATGCCCACGCCATCGCAGGCCAGCCGGCGCAGGGTTTCGCCGCTGGATACCGCGATGCCCGGGCGGACCCGCAATTGGCCGTCATCGTCGCCGGGCACGGGCCAGCGGTTCAACGCATCCGGTTCGTTGAAACCCAGCAGGACATGCGCGTGCAGTGACGCCACCGTGGCCGGCGTGCCATGTGCCTGCAGGTAGGCCGGGCTGGCCACGAGCTGCAGGGCGCTGCGGCCCAGCAGGCGCGCATGCAGGGTGGAATCGCCCAAGGGCCCGATGCGGATGGCGAGGTCGGTGCGGCGCTCCAACAGGTCGATGTAACGTTCGCTGCTGTTGAGTTCCAGCTGTACATCGGGATGGCGCGCGCGGTACGCGGCCACCAGCGGTGACACCACGTGCAGCATGAAGGGCATGGCCGCATCCACCCGCAACCTGCCCGCCGGACGCTGGCGGCGCAGCGCCATCTGCTCTTCGGCGTTTTCCACCGCATCGACGATCGCCCGCGCATCACGGACGAAGGCTTCACCCTCGGCCGTCAGGTGCAGGCGGCGCGTGGTGCGGGTCAGCAGGGTGGTGCCCAGCTTGTCTTCCAGCCGCGCCAGGGCGCGGCTGATGCCGGAAGGGGTCTGGCCCAGTTGCTCGGCCGCGGCGCTGAGGGTGCCGCAGTCGATGACCGCCAACAGGGCCTGCAGTTCGTCCAGTGTGGTCTTCATGGGCTGATTATTGACCATTTGTCACAAGTGATTGGCAGGAAACCCGGTTTTTCAGCACAGGTCATCGACGCAGACTACGCGCCTTCTTCCTCCCTTGGACATGGTCATGATCCGTGGCATTCCCCTTGCCTTGCTGGCGCTGACGTTGGGTGCGTTTGCAATCGGCACCACCGAGTTCGTCATCGTCGGACTCATTCCCACCATTGCCGCCGATCTGCAGGTGAGCCTGCCTTCCGCAGGCCTGCTGGTGTCGCTGTATGCGCTGGGGGTGGCCATCGGCGCCCCGGTGCTGACCGCCCTGACCGGGCGGGTACCGCGTAAACGCCTGCTGGTGGCCCTGATGCTGCTCTTCACGGTCGGCAACGTGATCGCCTGGATGGCACCCGGCTATACCTCACTGATCGTAGCGCGCATCCTGACCGGGCTGGCCCACGGCGTGTTCTTCTCGATCGGCTCGATCATCGCCACTGCGGTGGTGCCCAAGGAAAAAGCAGCCAGTGCCATCGCCATCATGTTCACCGGGTTGACCGTCGCGCTGGTGACCGGCGTGCCGCTGGGCACCTTCATCGGCCAGCACCTGGGCTGGCGGGCCACCTTCCTGGCCGTGGCCGGGCTGGGCCTGGTGGCCTTGCTGGGCAGCCTGCTGTTCGTGCCGCGCAACGTGCCGCAGAGCGCGCCGGCGACCTTCCGCCAGCAGTTCGCGGTGCTGGCCCAGCCGCGCCTGCTGCTGGTGTATGGCATGACCGCGCTGGGTTACGGCGGCACCTTCCTGGCCTTCACCTACCTGGCGCCGATCCTGCAGGACGTCACCGGTTTTTCCGCCAATGCGGTGAGCCTGGTGTTGCTGGTGTATGGCGTATCGGTGGCCGTGGGCAACCTGTGGGGCGGGCGCCTGGCCGATCGGCTGGGCCCGGTGCCGGCGCTCAAGCGCATTTTCGCCCTGCTGGCGCTGGTGCTGCTGGTGCTCACCTTCACCGCCTACACCCCCTGGCTGGTGCTGCTGACCGTGCTGGCCCTGGGCGCCGTGGCGTTCGGCAATGTGCCCGGCCTGCAGGTGTATGTGGTCAAGCAGGCGCAGCGCTTCGCCCCGCAGGCCAGTGATGTGGCGTCGGGCTTGAACATCGCGGCCTTCAACGTCGGCATTGCCATGGGTGCATCGCTGGGCGGCATGGTGGTTGAACACGTCGGCCTGATGCATACGCCGTGGTTGGGAGCGCTGGTAGTGGCCGGTGCCTACGGCCTGACCGCGCTCAGCGGCCGCCTGGATCGCCGCGATGGCGTGGATGCACGCGCCGATGGCGTTGCCGTCGCAGCCCACTGACACAAGGCTGCAGGCGGCAGGCTGCACACGCAGATGAAACGCGCCGTTGCCGGCATGGTGACGGCCCCTGCCCTACCCTCGTTGTACCCCTTCTCCCCCTGAGATCCTTCCCATGACTCTTCCTGCTTTTGGCCTCGGCACCTTCCGCCTGAAGGGCCAGACCGTGATCGATTCCGTCCGCAATGCGCTGGACGTCGGCTACCGGGCCATCGACACCGCACAGATCTACGACAATGAGGCCGAGGTCGGCCAGGCCATCGCTGAATCCGGCGTGGCCCGTGATGACATCTACCTGACGACCAAGGTGTGGATCAGTGAATTCCGCCGTGACGCGCTGCTGGCCAGCCTGCACGCAAGCCTGGAAAAACTGCGCACCGACCACGTGGACCTGGCCCTGATCCATTGGCCCTCGCCCAATGACAAGGTGGACGTGCCGATGGAGGAATACCTGCCGGCGCTGGCCGAAGCCAAGGCCAAGGGGCTGGCCAAGGCCATCGGCATCAGCAACTTCACCATTGCCCAGACCCGCAAGGCGATCGAAATCCTTGGCGCCGATGCCATCGCCACCAACCAGATCGAAGTGCATCCTTACCTGCAGAACCGGCTGTTGACGGGCTTCCTGCGCGAACAGGGCATCCAGGTGACGGCGTACATGAGCCTGGCTTACGGTGAGGTGCTGAAGGATCCAGTGATCCAGGCCATCGCTGGCCGCCACCAGGCCACCCCGGCCCAGGTGGCGCTGGCCTGGGCCCTGCAGCAGGGCTATGCGGTGATTCCCTCGTCGACCAAGCGCGAGAACCTGCAGGGCAATCTGGAAGCAGCGGCCCTGCGCTTGACCGACGAAGACATGGCGCAGATCGCGACGCTTGATCGCGGCCAGCGCCTGGCCAACCCGGAAGGCATCGCCCCGGCCTGGGATTGAACGGCCGACGCTGAAAAAAAGGGTAGCGCCGGGCCATGCCCGGCCTATCCACCGCCTGCCGCGCGGCGTTACCGGGCGGTGGCGGGGGCCAGCAACCAGGCACGCATCGCGGCGCTCAGTTCAGCGGGTTTCTCCATGGGTACCAGATGCCCGCACGCCGGCACCACCTGCAGGGTCGACCCCGGTACCAGCGCATGCATGCGCTCGCTGATCGCCGGCGGGGTGATGCGGTCGTTGGCACCGCAGACGATGAGTACAGGGCCGGAAAACGCCGCCAGCACGTCGCTGCCATCACGGCGTTCAAGCGCGCTCTGGCGCAGGAACACCTCGGCGCCCAGGCGCTCGGTCATGTCACGCACGCGCTGCACCAGTGCGTGATCCTGCAGGCGCGAGGCATCGATGTAGCTGCGCATCAGGGTATCGCCAAAGCCGATGAAGCGGCCCGGCACCCGCACGCTGGCCTGTTGGGCCTGGCGCTGCTGGGCCCGCTCCGGCCCATCGGGATCGATCGAGGTGCCGATCAGGGCCAGCTTCTCCACCCGCCCAGGGGCCATGCGCAGGATCTGCTGGGCGACAAAACCGCCAAGGGAAAAGCCGGCCAGGGCAAAGCGCGGCGGCGCGTGGGCCAGCACCTGTTCGGTGACGGCCTCCATGGTGTCACCGCCGGTGAGGTCGCCGACCTGGGCATCGGCAATGTCAGCCAGGGCCGCCATGGGATCACGCCACAACTCGGCGTCGTTGAGCAGGCCGGGAAGCAGCAGCAGGGGAGTGCGTTGGTCAGTCATCCAGCTATTGTCGCGCTGAATGGCCGGCGCCTGCCAGACGGCGCTCGCCCGCTGTGCGGTGCGTGCGTTCCCGCTGCGCTCGCCACGCATGGCCCGGCACGATCCTCGCCGCAGGTGACCAGGGGCGCTGCGCGATGCACCGCGAGCGCACGGCGCGGCCTGCGCAACGCCTTGCCGTCAATCCCGGTGGGCAACGACCGCCGGCACCTGCACGTCCTTCACCGGCAGGGTCACCATCATGATGGTCGGGTCGTCCGGATCCAGCCGGGTCTTGAAGCCCAGGCTCTGGCACATCGCCAGCATGGTGCTGTTTTCCCGCAGCACCTGCCCTTCCACCACGTCCAGGCCCAGCCATTGGGCGTACTCGATCATGATGGTCATCAGCCGCCAGCCGATACCGTGGCCTTTGAGGTCCGAACGAATCAGGATGCCGTACTCGCCGCGGTTGTAGTCGGCGTCGGCATGCAGGCGCACGGCCCCCAACATCTCACCATTGCGCGGGTCGATCGCCACCAGCGCGATGGAGCGGGCGTAATCGAGCTGGGTCAGGCGGGCAATGAACTCATGGCTGAAATGCTTCACCGACTGGAAGAACCGCAGGCGCAGGTCTTCATCGGTGACACGGGCAAAGAAGGCACGGAACAGCGCATCGTCCTCCGGGCGCACCGGGCGCACGAAGGCGCGGCTGCCATCGGACAGGTCCAGGGTGCGTTCCCATTCCTTGGGATACGGGAACACCGCGAAACGCGGGTGGCCACGGCCTTTGTGCAGGATGCGCGACGGCGCCACGGCCACGCGCGCGTCAAGGGCGAGGATCCCATCGCGGTCGGCAAGCAGGGGATTGATGTCCAGCGTGCGCACTTCGGGGATATCGGCGGCCAACTGCGCAAGCTTCACCAGTACCAGCGCCACGGCACGCTCGTCGGCTGCCGGGACATCGCCGTAGGCCTTGAGGATGCGCGATACGCGGGTCTGGCCGATCAGCTCATGGGCCAGGCGCAGATCCAGCGGGGGCAGTGCCAAGGCCTTGTCATTGATCACTTCCACCGCCGTGCCACCGCGCCCGAACACCACCACGGGCCCGAAGGTGGCATCGTCGGCGATACCGGCGATCAGCTCGCGGGCCTTGGGCCGCACGATGGTCGGCTGTACCAGCAGGCCGTCGATGCGCGCCTGCGGGCGCAGTTCGCGCGCACGCGCCAGAATGGCGTTTGCCGCCGCCTGCACCGCCGGCAGCGTGGCCAGGTTCAGGCGCACGCCGTCTACTTCCGACTTATGCGGAATATCGGGGGAAAGGATCTTCAGCACCACGCTGGTGCCGCGCTCCAGCAGCGGCTGCGCCAGGTCCATCGCCTCGTGGGCATCGCGGGCGTGCATCACCGGCGCCGCCGGGATGCCATAGGCCTTCAGCAGCTCGTGGGTGGCCAAGGGATCCAACCAGCGCTGCCCACTGGCCAGTGCGGCATCGACGATGCGGCGCGCGGCAGCGGTATCGACGACGAAATCCTGTGGAAGGCTGGGCGGGGTTTCCATCAAGGCGTTCTGTGCATCGCGGTAGCGCACCAGATGCTGGAACCCACGCACGGCCTCGGCTTCGGTGGGGTACGTGGGCACGCGTGCGGCGTTGAGCGTGGCCGTGGCCTGTTCGTCATTGCCCAGCCACACCGCGAACACTGGCTTGTCGCGCGTGCTGCGTGGGCGCAGGCCCAGCGTGCGGGTGAGCGCCTGCGCGGCATCGGCCGAAGAGGTGAACGCGGTTGGCACGTTGACGACCAGCACGGCATCGTTCTCGCCATCGGCCAACAGCGCATCGATGGCCGCTGCATAGCGCTCACCGTCGGCGTCGACCACGATGTCCACCGGGTTGGAGCGCGACCAGCCCTGCGGCAATACGGCATCCAGCTTGGCCACCGTGGTATCGGACAAGCCGGCCAAGGTGCCCCGCAGCGCCGCCAACTGGTCCACGGCCAGCCGCCCGACCCCGCCGCCATTACTGAGCACGGCGAGCCGACGGCCGGGGAAGCTGCCCAACCTGCCCAGCGTCTGCGCCGCGGTGAACAATTCGTCCAGCGCCGATACCCGCAACAGCCCGGCACGGTTGAACGCTGCACCATACACATCATCGGCACGCGCCAGCGCCTGCACATGGGTATCGTTGCCCGGCATGATGCGCTCGGCACGCCCGGACTTCACCACCACGACGGGCTTGGCACGCGCGGCGGCACGTGCCGCGGACATGAACTTGCGCGCGTCCTTGATGTGTTCCACGTACAACAGGATCGCGCGGGTACGGTAATCGGTGGCGAAATAGTCCAGCAGATCACCGAAATCCACATCCAGGGTATCGCCCAGCGAGACCACCGCAGAGAACCCGATCGAGCGGGCCACGCCCCATTCCACCAGCGCCGCAGCGATGGCACTGGATTCGGATACCAGCGCGACATCACCGGCCTGCGGCACATGTGCGGCGATGCTGGCATTGAGCCGCGCGTGCGGTGCGATTACCCCAAGGCAATGTGGGCCGAGGATGCGCAGGCCCTTGGCACGGGCACTGGCTTCCACCTGTGCGGCCAACGAGCCGGGTCCTTCACCCAGTTGTGCAGTGAGGATGATGGCCGCGGCCACGCCGAGCGCGGCGGCATCGGCGATCACCTGTGGCACGATCGCCGCCGGTGCGGTGACCACCACCAGTTCCGGTACCCAGTCGAGATCCTTGAGCCGCTTGACCGTGCGGATGCCATCGATTTCCGCATGCCGCGGATTCACCCAGGCGACCTTGCCGGCGAACCCGGCACCGCGCAGGTTGCGCATGACGGCGCGGCCAGCGGAGCGATCGCGGGGACTGCCGCCGATGACGGCGACGGCTTGCGGGCGGAACACGGATTGCAGGTGGTAGGTGCTCATGGGCTTACGTTAGCACTGGCTGATCGCGCTGGGTTCGGCGGCGGCTTTGTCGTCGCGCGGGGAGCGATGGGGCTTTTGGGTGGGTTCGTGGGGCTCCTGCCCGGGTCCGGGAGGTGGGGTTGGCCCGGGGGACGGCAAAAGCCGCTCCTGCGTGC
>DALZLW010000058.1:0-20222 GCA_032007425.1 Stenotrophomonas sp. | reverse complement strand
CAGGCCCAGCGCCGCACGCCAGGTGCTGCGGGCGGCGTAGGCCCAGATCGCGGCCAAGGTATACACCACGAACGCGGCCATGGTGGCCACCAGCGTGGCGTCAGCGGTGGCGCCGGGCAGCAGGCGGGCCAGCGCGGTGGCCCAGCAGGCGGCGACCGCATAGCCACCGAGCAGCGCGAGCAGGCCACGGGCCCACAACAGGGCATGGTTGTTGCCGCGCGGGGCGCGCTTGGCCGGCACCGGGCCAGCAGAAGGATGAGAAGGAGCGGCCATCGCCGAAGTCAATGAGAACTGAATGCAATTGCATATCAATGCTATTTGACCGAAGCAGGGGCGTCGACCCCCCATTCGGGGGATGCGCCCCGGCCGTGTTCCGGATCAGCGGTACTCGTTGACGCCGACGGCAGCCGAATCCGGACGGCGTGGATCTGCCGAACCGTATGCCGAACCATCCGGGCCGATTTCGATGGACTGGATGCTGGTCTGGGTGATGAACGGCTCGACCTTGTGGCCCAGCGCTTCGAGCCGGTCCAGGGTGTCCGGCGACAGGGCCAGTTCGTAGGAAATGGTGCCGTCGCGTGCCGCATTGATGCGCGGACGCGCGGTGGCCTCGGCGATGTTGAGCTTGAAGTCGACCACGTTCACCACGAACTGCGCCAACGCCGAGATGATCGAGCCACCGCCGGGGGTACCGGCCACGATCCAGGGCTTGCCGTCCTTGAAGGCGATGAACGGGGTGATGGTGGTGGCCAGGCGCTTGCCCGGTGCCGGGGCATTGGGCGAATCGGCCGGACCGCCCCAGGCGAAGTTGCCCAGCGAGTTGTTGAGCAGGATGCCGGTGCCGGGGGCGATCACTGCGGCGCCGAAGTTGTTGCTCAGTGTGTAGGTGTTGCTGACCGCGTTGCCTTCGGCATCCACCACCGAGTAATGGGTGGTATCGGGACTTTCATGCACCAGCGGATCGCCAGCGGTGACGGCGTCGGCAGGCAGGGTGCTGTCGGCGGAGATCAGCGCGGCGCGACGCTTGGCATAGGCCTTGTCCAGCAGGGCGTCGCTCGGCGTGACGTGCTGCGGCGGGCCACCGGCATAGGCGCTGCGATCGGCGCCGGCAAGGCGGGTGGCTTCGGCAATGAGGTGGTAAGCACGCGCGCTGCCGGCATCGGTGACCGCCAGCGGGAAGGGCTCGATCAGGTTCAGCAGCTGTGCCAGCGTGGTGCCCGATGACGGGGAGGGCGCCAAGGCCAGTTGCACGCCACGGTAGCTGGACGTTACCGGTGCCAGTTCGCGTGCACGGTAGTCGGCCAGGTCCTTCAGGGTCAGGATGCCGCCGTTGCGACGACTGGCGGCGACGATGCGTTTGGCGATCTCGCCCTTGTAGAAGGCATCGGCACCGTCGCGGGCGATCTGCCGCAGTGACCAGGCCAGATCGGGCTGGCGCAGCAGCTCACCGGCGACGTAACTGCTGCCATCGGGTTTGTAGAACTGCGCGCGCGTTTCCGCGGTGCGGGCGAGGGTAGGCTTGGCCCACTCCAGGATCATCGCCTCGTCATCGGACAGGCGGACCCCATTTTCTGCCAGTTCGATCGCCGGCTGCACCAGTTGCGCCCACGGCAGCTTGCCGTACTTTGCATGCGCTTCATGGAACGCCGCCACCGTGCCGGGCACCGCCACGCCCTTCCAGGAAATCGAGGCGCCACGCTCGGGCTTGCCGTCGCGTCCCAGCAACAGCTTCGGCGTGGTCGCGGCGGGGGCGGAGCCGTAGTAATCAAACGCGGTGGTTCGGTTCTGCGCAGCCAGGTGGATCACCAGTGCACCACCGCCGCCCAGGTTGCCCGCACGCGGCAGTGTCACGGCTTCGGCCAGGCCAACGGCGATGGCGGCATCGACTGCATTGCCGCCCTCGCGCAGGATACGCACGCCAACGTCCGAGGCGGGGCGGCTCTGGCTGACCACCACGCCGCCGGTCGTGCGCAACGGATGGTGGATGGGCTGGTAGCCACGGGCATCGTCCACATTGCCTTTGCGTGGGGCGGTATTGGGGACCTCGTGCGCTACCGGCGCTTCGGCAAACGCCGTGGGCAAGACCAGCAGCAACAGCAGGGCCGGCCAGCGCGGCGCGCGACGGGCATGGAGGGGTGCAGTCATGGGCAATCCTTTCAATGCAACAGGGTCAGAAGGCGTGGCGGATGCTGGCGTACCAGTAACGCCCATACGGTTCGTACAGCGAGCCGAGGTAACCGGACGAGGTGGCGGCCAGCGGCGGTGTTTCATCGGTGAGGTTGCGCACGCCCAGGCGTACCCGCGTGCCACGGCTGGGGTCGTCACCAAAGGCGTACTGCACATACAGGCTGCCGGTGGTCGTGGCATCGACCCGCCATGGACGGCCGCTGCTGTCGATCAGCCCGGTATCGTCCACCGCACCGATGTACTGCACGAAGCCTCCCGTGGTGAAGCGACCGTATTGCCAGGTCAGCGAGGCCGAGCCCTTCCATTCCGGCGTACCGTTCTGGCCGATCAGGTTGCCACCGCCGGTGATGCTGGTGCCCGCATTGATCAGCCCGGTGTCGCGCGCGCTGATCAACGCGGCGATTTCCGGCGAGGGATCGCGATGGAACTCAAGCAGGCGCGTGGCGGACAGGTCCACGTTGAAGGTGCCCGCGCGGTCGGTGGCCAGTCGCCAGCCCGCATTGAAATCCAGCCCACGCACGGTCTGCGGGCGCAGGTTCACATACTGGTCCTTGACGTAGGTCACCGTGCCGATCGGATCCAGGCCGGTACCGGCGACGGCGGCGATGTCTTCGGCGGTCGGTGCGGCACGGATCACGTTGGGATTGCTGCTGCCCTGGGTACGCAGCAGATAATCGAGAATCAACGCATTGCCCTCGCCGAACAGGCCGATGATGCCGGTCTGTTCGACGTTCCAATAATCGGCGCTGAAGCTGAAGCTGCCAAAGCGTGCGCTCGAGGGGGTCCACAGCAGGCCGGCTGTCCAGGACGTGGATTCTTCCGGATCCAGGTCCGGATTGCCCGAACGCTGCGCGGTGGCTACGCCGCTGCGCGAGCAGTTGGCGAAGGAGGTGATGCGTCCGGCACGCAGATCGGCCTCGCACAGCGACCAGTCCGTGCGGGTGTTGCCGCGCGTGACCAGGGTGGCATTGACCTGTTCCAGATTGGGCGCGCGGAAACCTTCCGACCACGAACCACGGATGCGCAGGTTTTCCAGCAGCTCCCAGGCAATGGCCACCTTGGGTTTGGCCACGTTGCCAAAGTCGCTGTAGCGCTCGAAACGGCCGGCCAACTGCACATCCAGTGAACGCACCAACGGGATCGCCATCTCCGGCGCGACCAGCGGTGCGGCCAGCTCGACATAAGCCGACCAGACGTTGCGTGTCCCTTCTGTATCGGGCGTGGGGCTGACCCCGAACAGATCGGCGGCCTGCACTTCGCCGGTCACCGCGTCGACGAAGCCAATGCTGCCGTCCACGCGGGCATCGCGGTCGTCGCGCTGGGTCTCACGGCGGAACTCGATGCCAGCCGCAGCACCAACGTCACCACCGGGCAACTGCAGCAGGTCGGTGCGTGACACCTTGAAATCGCCCAAGGCCAGCGTGGTGCGGCTGCGCCGGGTGGACATCACCCTGATCGCATCGCGCGCGGCCTGGCTGCTGGGCGTCGTATCACCGCCCGTCGCCGGTGCAGCCAGATCGCCACCGTTGAACGGGTTGTAGGCATCGGGCGTGGCCAGCGCCAACTGTCGCTGCAGGGCGGTGGAGCTGATGCCATCCTGGCGATCGACCACATCGGCCTGCGAGTAGAGCAGGGCGCTGTCCCAGTCCCAGCCGTTCCAATGCCCGCGCAGGCCGCCAAGCACGCGTGACTGCGTGTTCTCGACCTTGACCAGGGTGGGGCCAAGATCCATGAAACGGTAATTGGTCAACGTGACCGGCAGGCCCGCATCAGGAATATCCAGCCCGCTGAGGCGATTGGGATTGATGCTGCCATCGGGCAAGGTGGTGGCACCGAACGGATTCCAATAATTGCTGGCCGGGATGGTGACCTTGGTCGAGCCGATGGTGAACACCGGGCTTTGCACCGCACGCGTGTCCGCCTGGTACCAGCCCAGCTCGCCGTAGGCTTCGACATCATCGTTGAGGGCATAGCGGCCGCTGACGAACACGTTGCGGCGGACCAGTGACGGCAGCAGGGACAGGGGATAGGTCGCACTGTCATAGCGCAGGTTGCGGTCGGCGCCCGCCGTGGCCCGTGTGCCGTCGTCCAGGCACAGGCCACTGCCCAACGAGGTGGCGCAACCGCTGTTGCTGTCGGGCTGGATATGGAAGGCCCCCGAAGCACTGGTCAATGCCACTCCGTCACGAACGATGCGGCCGTAGCTGGCTGGGACCGCCAGATCTGCCCAGGCGCTGAGCGTGTTACGCATGTCCAGGCTGGAGGCGCCGGCAAAACGCGTGCCCTCGAACAGGGGCCGTTTGTCGGTGGAGGCGGCGTAGGGCAGATCGCCGGCGGGCAGGTCACTGCGCCGGGTCTGGTTGAAGAACACCGACAGATTGCCGCGCCCTTCGGCGAAATCGAAACCATAGGCGCCACTGGCATCACTCTGGCGCAGGCTGGTGCCTTCGGCACCGCCGTAGCGGAATTCCAGCCAACCGCCGAGCAGGTTGTCCTGCAGCACATTGTTGACCACGCCGCCAACGGCATCGGAACCGTAGATCGCCGAGGCGCCGTCGCGCAGCACTTCCACCCGGGAAATGCCGGCGACCGGGATGGCATTGGCGTTGTAGGTCAGCACCGGCACCAGGTTGTCATCGGCCTGGCTGCCCGGGTGCACCACGGTGCGACGGCCGTTCAGCAGCATCAGCGTATTGCCGACACCAAGGCCGCGCAGGTCCACCGAGCCCACGTCACCGCGCGAGAAATTGCTGCTGGTCGCGCCGTTGGTGGGATTGAAAGACACATCGCCCATCTGCGGGATGGTGCGATAGAGCTCATCGCCGCCGGTGGCACCGGTGGCATCGACTTGCTGGCGATCGAGCGAAGTGACCTGCAGGGCTGCGGCAGCCGAACCGCCCTGGATCTGGCTGCCAACCACACTGACTTTATCCAGGGTGGTGGCCGCTGACGGCTTGGCTTCGGCCGTGGGGTCGGTGCTGGCCGGCTGCTGAGCCATGGCCGTGGAAGACAGGGCCGTCAACACGGCGGAGGCAAGCAGCAGGCGCGAAGGGCGTGACATCCAGTGATTCCCGAGACAAAAGAAAACGCCGCGGGTCGGCGGCGTGAGCGGGAATGCTAGCGGGAAGTTCCTGGTTTTCTGCGGTTTCGCTTATCGCGATGGGTGATGTGGATATGAGGGTTTCTATTGGATTGGTCGCTGGCAGCGGCGGGTTCTGTTGGGCGCTTCGGTAACGCAGGGTGTCGCGCTTGGGCGGTCTGGGCCGTGGTGTGGGGGACGGCAGAAAACCGTCTCCGACGCCCGCCCCAGCCGCCCGGCGGCTGGGCCGGTCCCCGGAGGGGCAGTTCTTGCCGTCCCCCGCTCCAGCCTCGCTACCCCGCCCTGCACCAGGAAAACGCGCCAGGAGCAGGGCCACCAGAACGCACCGGATCAGTGCGTCAGAAGCGGTACTCCAGGTTGGCGGTCAAGGTTCGTCCCGGGTAGAAGTTGTAGCCCAGGCTGGTCGACGTGCCATCGAGCTGGTTGGTCAGGTTGGCCAGGTACATGCCGACGGTGAAGCGCTCGTTGAAGCGGTAGTTCGCGAACAGATCGACTTTGATGGTCTTGGGCCACAGGTAGGCGGTCAGCCAGCCGTCACCATCGGGCAGCGGTGCGCTCGAGGCCTGGGTATAGCCCTGCTGCGCCTCTTCCACGTACCAGTAAGCCGAACGCTGATGGCCGCGGTAGTGCACGCTGCTGCCCAGTTCCAAGCGCCCGTCCAGGGGTGTCCACGCAGCTGTCAGGCTTGCACGCAGTGGCTCGACGGCGCTGGTGGCGACCCAGCTCCAGCCCGAATAGCACTGGTGGATGCCCTTGCCGGTCAGCGTGTAGATCGGATTGAAGTCGGCGTCGTAGGTCAGGTAGTAGCTGTGCTCGCTGGGTGAGCTCCAACTGCACATTTTATTGTCATGGCGCAGCGGCAGGGTCGCGGCCAGCCGCAGGTAGTAGCTCGGCTGGCGATAATGCAGGTTCAGTTCGAAGCCCTGGCGTACCACCGGCGCGGTGTTGTTGACGCTGGCTACCGAGATTCCGGCCGAGCCTGCGCCATCGCCGAAGATGCTCGCATCGGCCATCCACATCGGACCGTAGCCGATGTAGTTTTCGATGCGGTTGCGGTAGAAGCCGAGGCTGGCCTGCAGCGTATCGCCGGCCTGCAGCCAGTCACCGCGTTCATAGCGGGCACCCACCTGCAGGGACACATTCTGCTCGGGCTCCAGGTCGCCATTGCCAGCGAACAACTGCCGCATCCACGCGCCTGAGGTGTACATCTCGCTGCTGGTCGGCGCGCGCTCGGCATAGCCCAACGAGGCGTAGGCGGTCAGGCCGGTGCCTTCGGGGTTGTACTGGAGCGCAAAGGTGCCGGACTTGAGGTTGAAGCGATGGTGCTTGTCGTCCTCGCTGAAGCGGGTATCGCCTTTACCGGGGTCGATCTGGAACGGGCGGCTGTTGATCGCTACCTGCTCGGCGGCCATGGCCCGTGCCTGCGCGGAGCTATGGCCTTGGCTGCGATACAGCGCGCGTAGCGCCGTTATGCCGACAAAGCTGCCTTCCTGGGCGATGTTGCCGGTCAGGAACCGCGGCGAGAAGACCTTCAGGGACTGGCGCTGCCAACCGATGCCCAGGCTGGCCTGCCACGGGCCCTCGCTCTCCGTGCTCAGTGCCAGCGCCAGGCTGCGGCTGTCGTTGCGAGCATTGGCGTCCCACTCCTGCGCGGTGTAGTCGATCCCCTGGCTGGCCCGCACGGTCTTCAGGAAGTCCTCTTCGGAGAAGCTGTCCACGTCCTTGTCGGCGCGGCGCAGTTCCACCGAAGCATCCAGCCGCAACGGCCCCACCCAGGGCGCCTGGAAGTGACTGGCGTTGGCCAGCTTCAGGCCGGTGGATTTTTGGTCGACATTGAAGTGCAGGGGTTCGTTGACCGCGTAGCTGCCGGGAATGCCAAGCCAGTTCTGCCGCCGGATCTGCTGTTCGTGGAACAGGGTCACGTCTGGATTGAGCCAGCCGCTGAATCGACCGCTGTAGGCGAGGCTGGCAACCCGGTCCAGCGTGGTCGCCACCGACCAAGGGCGACGACCCCAACTGCCGACACCGGACTCGCCTGCCAATGGCTGCCAGATGGAGGGCTGCTGGTCCGTCTCGTAGGCGGCATGGCTTGCATTGGCAAACAGGGACAGACGTTGGTCGTGGGCATCGTTGAAGAAGTGGCGCAGGCGCAGCATCTGAGAGTCCGAGCGCTTGCCGGTGCCGACCAGTGCCTGGCCGTCAGCGGCCTGCTCCAGCCGCTGCAGCTTGGCCGGCGTCAGCATGCAGTTGTTGAGCCCATCCTGGAACCCCCCGGTGACGCCGGTTACCCCGGTATAACGGCAGTTGTCATGCGATGAGATCGCGGTGACGCCATCGTAGTAGTTGAGGTTGGTGGCGTTGAACTCGCGCAGCATGTCACCCGTGTCGAAATGGCTGCCAACGCGGTAATCGGTGCTTTCGGCGTCGGCGGCGGCCAGCATGAATTCCCATCTGGCGTTGCGCGCACCCACGAACAGGGCGCCGGACGGTTGCTGGCCGTTGCCGCTGCCGGTGATGCCACTGTATCCACGCAACAGGCCGCCGGTGGATCGGCCGGGTGCGATGATGTCCTCCACGTCCAGGTAACGGAAGTCCGCTGCGCCGCCGAGGCTGCCCAATCGGCTGCTGCCGCTGCTGACCCCGCGGCTGATCTCAACGGATTTGAGGAACTGTGGCTCGATGAAGATCGAGCCGGTCTGGCCGATGTCCTGGGTGAACGCATGGAAGCTCTGGGTGATCCCTTCCAACGACTGTGACACGCGGCCAAAGCCTGCCAGGCCCTGTACGCCCACCGACACCTCCGGGCGCGCGTAGAGGCTGTTCATCGATACACCGCTGACCTGTTCCAGTACATCGCTGAGGTGGGTGGCCTTGCGTTGCTCGACCAGTGCCTGGTCGGCGCCGGCCTGCTGGCCGATCGCGCGCAGCCGGCGCTCACGCACCTGCACGGCGTCCAGCGCCTGGGCAGGGGTTGCGTCATTGCTGCTGCTGGTTTCCCGCGCGGCACCGTCTGGCGTGGATGCGGCAACGGCCGGCCAGGGGGACAGCACGGCGCAGGCCAGTGCCAAGGCCAGCAGATCGTGCCGCGGCAAGCGACGGTTCGAGGAGGGGAGGGACATGTTGTTACTCCGTGGAGAGGCAGAGGGCAGGCACCGGCGGGCGTGCGGCGGGCCCCGGATGGATACGGCTCAGGCCAGTGCGGCCATGGCTTCGGCTTCGGATTTGAGGCCGTTGAGGAAGAAGCGGCGCAGCATGGCGTCGGGCATTGCGCGCAGGGCCAGGTTGCGCAGATGGAACGACCACGCCTTGGCCGGCACGAAGGCTGGCGCCAGGCGCCGGCTGCGCTGCTGCAGGCGGATTACAGTGGGCCGCAGCCGTTGCTCGTGGCGGACCAGGGCCGCGGCGATCGCCGCAGGCCGGGGAAGGTGCTCGGCGCGTTGCAGTTCCTGCGCCAGCACGCTGGCCGAGGCCAGTGCCATGCCCGCCCCTTGGCCCGAGATCAACGAGAGGCTGTGTGCCGCGTCGCCGAGCAACAGCACCCGGCCGCTGTGCCAGCGTGGCAGTTCGACCAGGGCCAGGTCATCGATCACCACCGGGCTGGCCGGATCATGCTGTTGCAGGCCGTATCGCACGAAGCGGTTGCTGTTGCCGCTGATCGACTGCAGCAACGGCAGCCGTTGTGCGGCGGCCACTTCACCGTGCTGCTGGCTGCGCCACACGTGCAACGCGGCCAGGCGGCCTTCGCCCAGGGCGTAGTACTCGCTTTGCAGGCCGGGCTCGGGATAGGAGACGAACTGTTCGGCCAGCGCCTCCGGATCGCGCACTTCGTAGGAGGCGTAGCGATAGCCCAAGGGCTTCAGGCACTCGGCATCGGCAGCGAACAGCGTCTGGCGCAGCGTGGAATGCACCCCATCGGCGACCAGCAGCAGATCGGCATCGATGCGGCTGCCGTCGACCAGCGTCGCCTGCACGGCGCCGCTGTCCTGCTGCACATCGACGATGCGGTTGCCGAAGCACAGCGTGGCGCTGGCCTGTACCTGGCGGTGCAGGGCGTGGACCAGATCACCCCGGCGCAGGGTGATCCACTCCATGTCACGCAGCAACGTGCGGTAGTCCATCCGCAGGATCTCCCTGTCCTGGCGGTCGCGGTAGACATGCAGGCCCATGTCGGCGAAGGCCGCCGCCTTGAGCGTTTCCACCAGCCCCATCTGCCGCGCGGTGGCCAGGCCGGGGCCGGACAGCCCGAGCATGTGCCCGCCATCGCGCAGATTCCCCGCCTGTTCAACCAGCGTGCAGCGCCAGCCAGTGCGTTGCAGCCACCACGCGGCGGCGAGTCCGGCGATGCCGGCGCCGCTGATCAGTGCATGCGGTGCCGGGTGGGGAATTGGATTGCCGACATCGAAACGACTCCATAGAATGCGAATGGGAATGATTCCCAAACGGGCTCCGGCCTGCTGTCGTTTAGGCGCCGCAATGCGCGTTTCCCGGTCTGAATTGCATGTCACTTGACCCCACTACCGCCCCTGGCGCTGCGCTCGCTCCAGCCGCAGCACTGCATGACCATCCGCTGTCACCGGTGCTGCAGATGCCCGATGACTGGTCGAGACTGATGCAGTCCTATGACGATCTGGGCGATATCACGTTGTCGTGCTGGCACGGCACGCCTGCGATGGACATGGAGGTCAATGCCCACGGCCCGGTGATGTTCTGCATCGCCGTGTTCCTGCAGGGCAACGCCTGGATGTCACTGGACGGTGGTCCGCCGTTGCAGGCCACGGCGGGCACGGCGGTGGTGCAGACCGCGCAGCGCACCGTGAGCGGCAGCTTTGGCATGCGCGGCGGCAGCACGGTGCAGGTGCTGGACATCCGGTTTACCCTCGATGGCCTGCAACGCGCCGGTGGCCGTCCGTTGCTGGCGTTGCAGGGCGGCTTCCTGCAGGACTGCAGCGTGCCCGGTTCCGACCGGTTGATGGGCGGTTTCCCTGCACCACCTGCACTGCTGCAGGTCGCCAGCGATGTCATGGCCTGCACGTACGCCGATCAGGTGCGACCGCTGTACCTACGGGCCAAGGCGCTGGAGGCGCTGGCCATCGTACTGGGCCAGATGCAGGCGGTGGCCAGCGGTCCTGCCCGCGTGGTGGCCCGCGAGCGGCGCCAAGTCATGCAGGCACGTGCCCTGCTCGACGCGCGCTACGGCGAGGATTGGCCGATGGAACGCTTGGCGCGCACGGTGGGCTTGGGCGAGAAGCGCCTGCAGGCCGGATTCCGCGCGCTGGTAGGCACGTCGGTGCACGGCCATCTACGTGAAGTCAGGCTGCGCGCGGCCACGCAGATGCTGCGCAGCGGCCGACGGGTCACCGATACCGCACTGGCCGTGGGGTTTGCCAGCGTCAGTCATTTCAGCAAGGCATTCCGCCTGCAGATGGGCTGCAGCCCACGCCACTGGCAGGCGCGCGCGGAGCAGGAGCCGCATAGCGCCGCTCAGCGCTGAGGCGGCACGGCCGGGAAGGCCAGGCGGGCCAGCAGGCCGCCTTCGGGACGATTGGCCAACGACAACTGGCCGCCTTGGGCACGCACGATGCCTTCCACGATCGACAGGCCCAGGCCGATGCTGCCGTTGCCGGGATCACGCCGGCCGTCCAACCGCACGAATGGCTGCAGCACCTGTTCGAGCTGGGCTTCGGGGATCCCCGGACCGTCGTCGGCGATGTCGATCCGCACGCCCCGTGCGTCCTGTGCCGCGGTGACCTGGACGGCGCCGCCGTGGGCAATGGCATTATCGATCAGGTTGCCCACTGCGCGCTGGAAGGCCACGGGTCGGCAGTGGAACCGAATGTGTCCGGGGCCTTCATAACGCACGTCGGCACCGGACTCCTCGTACTCATCGCAGACCGTGGCCAGCAATGCATCCAGGTCCACCCATTCGCTGGCCTCACCGGCATGGCCGCCGGCAAGAAAGGCAAGCGCAGAGTCCACCAGCCCCTGCATCACATCGACGTTGCGACGCAGGCGCGCGCCGTCCAGCCGTCCGTCGGGCCTTTCCAGCTGCAGCCGCATGCGGGTGAGCGGGGTGCGCAGGTCGTGGCTGACAGCAGCCAGCATCCGCGTGCGATCGTCGATCAGGCCACTGATGCGCTCCTGCATGACATTGACCGTGCGCGCGACGTTGCGGATTTCCAGCGGTCCCTCCTCGACGATCGGCGCCGGTGAGATATCGCGGGCGAACGCTTCCACGGTGTCCGACAGCCGCCGCAACGGCAGCACCAGGCGCCAGATCGCCCAGATCGACAACACCAGCACGCTGACCGACAGGAACAGCACCGCGCCAAACAGGGGCGAAGCGAAGCGGAACGGGTGATAGCCCAGGGTACCGGTACGGATGTCGACCAAGTGCCGACCGATGGGCACCAGCACCTGGATATTGCGGGCGGCGTCATCGGAATCGCAGGCGGCGACCTTCAGGGCGGGCAACTGCGGCAGCTCCGAGCGCAGTGCCAGTTCAAGCACGTAGGCTTCGGCCGACCAGCCGCTGCAGGCCTTGGCCGCATCCACCACGCTCAGGCTGAGGTTGGGACGCTGCGCGGCGGCCAGCAGGGTGACCCGGCGCAGCTTGTCCTGCGGCACGCCCTCCAGCAGGTTCACCAGGCTGACCACGCGGTGCACGATGGCCCAAGGCCAGGGCGCGCCCGCCTGCAGGTTCTGCACGTATACCAGCGCGGTCAGCAGCAACGAGGTGGCCAGCATGGTGCTGGCGATGACCAGAGCGATCTGCCCCAGCATGCTGCCCAGCAGGCGGCGCATCAGCCCACGCTCACGCTGGCATGGAAGGCGTAACCGTCGGTGCGCACGGTCTGGATCAGCTCTTCGAAGGGGCTGTTGCCACCGAGCTTGCGGCGCAGGCGGCTGATCAACAGATCGATGGAGCGGTTGGCGATGGGAAAGCCTTCGCCGCGGGTCAACGCGATCAATTCGGCACGGGTCAGCACCTGCCGCGGATGCTGGCACAGCACCAGCAGCAGGTCCGATTCGGCCCCGGTCAAGGCCACGCGCAGGCCGGCCGGCGAGCGCAGCAGGCGGCGGTAGGGATGGAAGCTGAAACCTGCGAACTTCAGCGAAAGACTCAGTACCGAGCTCGGCGCGGCGCTGTCCGGGTCCGGCGCGGGGGCACGGCGCATCACCGCGCGGATGCGCGCCAGTAGTTCGCGTGGCTCGAAGGGCTTGGTGACATAGTCATCGGCGCCAAGTTCCAGTCCCAGCACTTTGTCCATGGGTTCGGAGAGGGCGGTCAGCATGATGATGCGCGGGCGATGCCGTGGGTCCAGGCGGCGGCAGAAACTCAGGCCGTCTTCGCCCGGCAGCATGACATCGAGCAGGATCAGGCCGATGTCGCCGCGCTGCAGCAGTGGACCGGCGGCCTCGGTGCTGGTCACCCAGTCACAGCCCAATCCTTTGCTTTCAAGGAATTCAGCCAGGGGGGCACCGATGTCAGCGTCGTCCTCGATGATCAGAATGCGGGAAGCGGTCACGTAGGTCAGCCAAGGTGGTGGGGCAGGGGCATCGAAGCGGCCGGCAGGCGACGCGGGGCCCGGTGCATTGTCGGCTACCCGCACGGGCTGTGTGCGCCCCGGAATGTGTCAATCCGGACACGATATGTTGATGTAGATAAGAATCAATACCTTGCGCGAAGCGGCAAGGTTTCGCTACTACCATCGTTGGCGACCGTCAGGGCCGGTGCCTTGACCCCTGTGCCGAGCACCTTCCTCCCATGACCCTGCCGCTGCGCCATTCTGTCTGCCCTGCAACGTGCATCGTCGCTGCCGATGAGGCGCTGGTGGTATCCAACCCGTACGCAGCGCAGTTGCGGGCGGCGGGCCTGCGCGCCACTTCGGCACGCATTGCCACCCTGCGCGCGGCGCCGGCGGTGCTGCAGGCACACGGCTTCCTGACACCGGCGCTGTTGCGGCAGGCCTGCGCCGACCTGGGCTACACGCTGCATGTCACGGTGTTCTATCGCTTGTTGCCTGATCTGGCCCGTGCGGGCCTGATTCCTGGCAAGGCCATCCGCCTCACCGGCCAGCGGACTGCCAGCCCTGCCTGAATCCGCTCCAAGGGCAGAAATGCATGGTGCGCGCGGTGCCGTGTCAATTCCGAAACACTGTGTCAATTGGCATATCAATCAATGACTTACACTGATTGATGGATGAGAGTGGGTATCATTCCCGCAATACTATTGCCTCGAGCCGCCGCCAGAGGTCCTTCGTCCGCTTGAGCATGAGGTAAGGCCTGATGTACTCCCCCCGTCGTTCCGCTGCTGGTGCCCTTGCACCGGCCCGCCATCCGCTGGCGCTCGCTCTGGCCGTGCTGGCCACCACCGTTGCCCCGCAGGCGTTTGCCGAACAGCAGCGCACCGCCGAACTGGATCGCATCGTGGTGACCGCCAGTGCCGCGCCGGTCAGCCTGGCGGATGCACCGGCGTCGATCACCGTGATCGACCGCGAGGAGCTGGAAAAGCAGCCGCTGGTAAGCATCAGCCAGTTGTTGACCCGCGTACCGGGCATCTCCGGCGGACAGGGGCTGAACGCCGAAGGCCAGAAGATCAAGCTGCGCGGCCTGCCGTCGGAGTACTCGCTGATCCTGGTGGATGGTCGCCGCATCGGCAATTCCTCGCGCGTGGCCTACCGCACCGATCTGGCCCGCCAGGACCTGGACTGGCTGAGCCCCGATGCCATCGAGCGCATCGAAGTGGTGAAAGGGCCGATGTCCTCGCTTTATGGCTCCGATGCCATGGGCGGGGTGATCAACATCATCACCAAGCGGATTCCCGACGAGTGGGGTGGTTCGGCGACGATGAACTACAAGAGCCCCAGCGATTCGGACGAAGGCACCACCACGCAGATCGGCGCGAGCATCGGCGGGGCCATCACCGATTCGCTTGGCCTGCGTCTGTCCGCTGGCCGCACCGAGCGCCAGGCGGACAAGAACGTGACCTCCGAGGCAGCAGCGACCACCGGCATGGTCAGCGAAACCCTGGACGGTTCGCTGCGCTGGGCGCTCAACGAGACCCACGACCTGGAGCTGTTCGGTTCGGTCGGCAAGCAGACCAACACCAACCCGAGCTATTCGGCGCAGGGCGGGGAAGCCAGCGAGTTCTGGCTGGGTGGTGAAGGCGAAGATGATGAAACCAAGAACCACCGCTTCGGTGTGTCCTGGAACGGCAACTACGGTTGGGCCAATTCGGCGGTGAGCCTCTACCAGAGCGAGTACGACAAGAGCACCACCACCGAATCCAACGGGGTGTTCTCGCCGACCGACCAGGTGTCCAGGCAGAGCGTGTTGGATGCCAAGATGACCATCCCGTTCACCGCCGGCGTACCCAACACACTGACCTTCGGTGGTCAGTTCCAGCGCAACACGCTGACCAACTCGCGCACGCTGGGCATCAACTCCAATGGCGCACCGTCGATCGATGGCCAGGACCATTCCGGCCAGACCCGCATCGAGGCCGATTCCTGGGCGCTGTTCGCTGAAGATACGCTGGACCTGACCGAGCGCTGGAACCTGACCGTGGGCGCGCGCCTGGACAACGACGAGCGCTACGACAATGAGTTCAGCCCGCGCGTCTACACCGTCTACCACTTCAATGATGCCTGGTCGCTGCGCGGCGGCGTGGCCACCGCCTTCCGTGCGCCGGACCTGGTGCAGACCGCGGCCGAGTTCAGCAGTGGCTCGCGCGGCAACGGCTGCAACAGCACCTTCGGTGCCTACAACGCGGTCACCAATCCGACCGGTTTCCGTTCGTCGTACAGCGCGACCGGCTTCGTCAACTGCTATACCACCGGCAATCCGGACCTGAAGCCGGAAACGTCCACCAGCTATGAGCTGGGCGTCAACTTCAACAACGAGCGCATCGAATCGAGCCTGCTGTACTTCCACACCGACTTCAAGGACAAGATCGTCAGCCAGGCCCACAGCAGCATCGCCAACAGTGGTATCGCCGATGCCTACAAGGCGCGTTACCCCTACGGCGTGTGGTACGTGACCACGGTGAATGTGGAAGAGGCGGTCACCAACGGCCTGGAAGCTACGTTCAACCTGGGCATCACCGATGCGCTGCGCTGGAAGAACTCGGCGACGTGGATCCGCCGCTCGGAAAACAAGAGCACCGGCGCGGCCCTGATCGAGACACCGAAGCTGTCCTGGTACACCGCGCTGGAAGCGGAAGTGGCCGATGCGCTGTCGCTGGAGCTCAATGCGCACTACATCGGCACCCAGTACGTCACCGACACGGAAACCGCGCCGGGCTCCTACCTGTCGCCGTACTGGCTGGTCGGACTGAACGCCAACTACCGAATGAACGATGCGGTCACCCTGCGCGCCGGCATCACCAACCTCTTCGACGAGGAACTGGACGCAGCCGATACCAGCAGCGATTACTACACGCTGGAAGGGCGGGCGATCTTCGTTGGTCTGACCGCGCGTTTCTAAGCCCGCCTACGGCGTGGCATGGAAAAACGGGAGCGCACGGGCGCTCCCGTTTTTCGTGGCACCGGCGGTCGGCGGTTGGGCTCAGAACGTGTAGGAAGCCTGCACGTAGAACCGCCGCGGTTCACCGGGGAAATGGCCGTTGCGTTCGATGAAGCCGCTGGCCGCGTAGACCTTGTCAAAGACGTTCTTCAGGTTGGCCTGGAACTGCCACTGCTGCCACTGTGTCTTCCAGCTCAGGTCGAACACGGTGTAAGGCTTTACCCGCTGGCCGTCGCGGCTGATGCGTTCGTCGGTGTAATCGGCACCAAAGCCGATGGCCGAGGCCAGCGCCGGCAGTTCGTAGCGGGTCCACAGGCCCAGCTTGTTGCGTGGCACGTTGACGAAACCGCCGGTGGCATCGGCAATGCCGCCAGGGCCGGCCTTAACTACTTCGGCATCGTTGTAGGCGTAGGTGAGGTTGAGCACCCAGCGATCGGTGACATCGGCCAGCACGTCCAGTTCCAGCCCCTGGCTGCGCACCAGGCCCAGCGCTTCAAGCTGGTTCACTCCGCCAACCACCGCGCCGGTGGTCTGCACGATGTTGCTGCGCTCGATCCGGTACAGCGCGGTATTGATCGTCCACCGGCCACCGAGCAGGGTTTTCAGGCCCAGCTCCCATTGCCGGCTGCGCTCGGCATCGAACGGCCCGCCTGCGGCGCGGTCCTGGTTGGCCGCTGCCTGCGGCACGAAACCGGCCGCCACGATGGCATAGCCGTTGATGCCCTCGGCGAAGGCGTAGGTGGTGCCCAGGCGCCAGCTCAGGTCGTTGCCATCCACGGCGGTGTTGCCGATCCGGTCTTCGTCCTTGAACCCATCCCAGCGCAGGGCGGCCAGCAGGTTCCAGCGCGCGCTGAGCTCCATTTCATCCTGCAGGTAGGCGCCCCAGCGTTTGCTGCGGGTCTGCGTGGCGCGCCATGGCAGCGCGTCCAGGCCGTAATCGTGCCAGGAGGTCACCCCGTAGACCGGGTTGAACAGATCGATGCCCGGCACCGGGCCGGCGCCGCGGGCCAGGTCGGCGCTGTTGGCGGTCTGCGCGCGGAAGTCCGCGTCCAGCCGGTAAACGTCGGCACCGAACACCACCTTGTGGGCGAAACGCCCGGTCTGCGTGCGCCACAGCGCATTGGCGGCGACGGTGAACGCGTCGTTGTCGCGGATCTGGTTGCGCAGCTGCCGTGTCATCCATTCGGCCGTGCCATCACGGTCCTTGTCCACCAGCCCCATCGGCTCGTGGTACATCTGGTGTTCGTTGTTCTCGAACCAGCGCGCGGCGAAGTCCAGCTCCAGCGCATCGGTGGGCGCGAAGCGGTACTGGGCCAGCGCCACCTGCGCATCCATGTCGAGGAAATCGCTGGCCTCGTTGTGGTTCCAGCGCCGGCTGGTGAGGAAGTTGCCGTTGTCATCCACCGGCACGCCACGCAGGCGATTGCCGCCCAACTGCTGGGTGATGTTGGTGTACTGCAGCAGCAGTTCACCGGTGTCGCCGACATCGAAGGCCACCGAGGCATCGGCGATGACGCCGTCGCGGTCGGTGTTCCAGCGCACGCCGTCCTCGGTTTCGCTGTACAGGCCAGCGCGGTAACGCACCCGGTCATTGCCGGCCAGCGGGCCGGTCGCTTCCAGTGAACCGGCGCGGAAGCCGGCGTTGCCGGCCTGCAGTTCCAGCGTGCGGCGGGCCTGCGCGCTGGGCTTGCGGGTCACGTAGTTGATGATGCCGCCCGGGTCGCCACCGCCATACAGCGCGCCGGACGGGCCCTTGAGCACTTCGACGCGTTCAATGTTGAACAGTTGCGGCACCGAGAACCCAGCATAGGGATCGCCGCGCAGGCCGTCGTACAGCACGTTGTCCTGGCGGAAGCCGCGCAGGGTGGCGCTGCCATAGCTGTACACGCTCAGGCCGCTGATGCTGCGGTACAGGTCGGTCACCTGTCGCGCGGCCTGGTCATCGATCAGCTCGCGCGGCAGCACCTGGATGGCCTGCGGCACACGCTCCAACGGGGTGTCGGTGCGCGTGCCGACGGCGGCATCGTCGGCTTTGTACAGCGTCTGGGCGCGGCCCAGCACCTGGACGGCATCAAGCTGGCGCACCGGGTCGGCAACGCTCTCATCGGCCAAGGCCTGGAACGCGGGGGAAGACAGGCCAAGCATGGCCAGCGCCAGCGCAGACAGCGGGTGGCGTGCAGAAGTGGGGGGATTTCGCACTGTGTCAAATGAGAATGAGTGGCAAGTGCGAAATGTTAACAGTTATCGGCAGTGGTTTTTGTACGAACGTGCGCGTTGCCGCGCAGAGGGAGTGCCCGCCGATCGCGACGGGGCGACCGGCAAGCGCTTTGTTCCGTCAGCGCCGGGCCCGGCCCGGCGCTGACGGTGTCATCTGCCCGCTTACAGCGGCAGGTCGAAGACCAGCACCTCGGCATCGTTGCCGTTTTCCAGCGTCAGCTGGGCCTCGTCACTGACCTGCAGCGCATCACCGGCCTGCAGGGTGATGCCGTTCACCTGCAGCTGGCCGCGAGCCACCTGCACATAGGCGCCACGACCATCGGCCAGGGCATGGAGCAGGCGCTGGCTGCCGTCGAGGATGGTGGCGTAGATGCGTGCATCCTGGTGGATCAGCAGCGAGCCGTCGGAACCGTCGGGCGAGGCGATCAGCCGCAGTTGGTTCTTCTTGGCTTCGGGACTGAAGTGGGTTTCCTCGTAGGACGGGGCGATGTTTTCCTGGTCCGGGAACAGCCAGATCTGCAGGAAATGCACGGTTTCGTCGGCTGAGTGATTGAACTCGCTGTGGCTGACGCCGCTGCCGGCACTCATGCGCTGCACGTCGCCGTAACGCAGCACCGAGCCGGTGCCCATGGAATCCTTGTGTTCCAGCGCACCGCCGAGCACATAGGAAATGATTTCCATGTTGCTGTGGCTGTGGGTGCCAAAGCCCTGGCCGCCGGTCACCTTGTCCTCGTTGATCACCCGCAGCGGGCCGAAGCTCACGTAACGCGGGTCGTAGTAACCAGCGAACGAGAACGTGTGGCGGGAAGACAGCCAGCCATGCTCGGCCTGGCCACGGGTTGCGCTCTTGCGGATCTGCAGCATGGTGATTCTCCTTGGGGTTCGATGGTTTCGACTGGGCGGGTGGGGCCGGTTGGCCCTGTGTTTCCCCGTTGGAGAGAAGTATCGGCTTGCGCCGCGGGTTTGAAAAACGGATAGTTTTGCAAGCCATCATCGAAAAATTCGAATGCTCAAACTCAGCCTGGATGCCCTGCAGATCCTTGACGCGATCGACCGGCGTGGCTCCTTTGCCGGCGCCGGCAAGGCCCTGCACAAGGTGCCGTCGACCATTTCCTACACTGTGGCCAAACTGGAAGAGGACCTCGGTGTGCAGTTGTTCGACCGCGTCGGACCGCGCGCCGAGCCCACTGAAGCCGGCCTGGCGCTGCTGGAGGAGGGGCGCCACCTGCTGCGCGCCGCGCGTGAACTGGAACTGCGGGTGCGGCGCGTGGCCTCGGGCTGGGAAGCGGAGCTGACGCTGGCCATGGATTCGCTGTTCCCACCGTGGCTGCTGGGAAGCGACGTGCTGGCATTTCGTGAAGTGGCGGCACAGACCCGGTTGCGGCTGCTGGGCGAGGCGCTGTCCGGCACCTGGGAAGCCTTGCTCGATCGCCGCGCGGACCTGCTGGTAGGCGCCGCCGGCGAAGGCCCCAGCGGAGGCGGTTACGTGGTGCAGCCGCTGGGCAGCGTGCCCTTCGTGTTCGCCGTCGCGCCGCACCACCCGCTGGCGGCAGTGCGCGGTGTACTCGGCCGCGAGCAGTTGGCGGCGCACTGTGCGATCGCGGTGGCCGATTCGGCGCGTCGGCTGTTGCCACGCACGGTGGGCCTGCTGACGGGGCAGGAGACGCTGACCGTGCCGGACATGGCAAGCAAGCTGCACCTGCAGCGACAAGGGGTCGGTTTCGGCTTCCTGCCCGAACCCTGCGCGCGTGCAGCGGTCGCCCGTGGCGAACTGGTGATCCGCGAAGTGGAAGAGCACAAACCGGAGGAAACTTTCTGGTTGGCGTGGCGCACCGGTGAGGAGGGCGGGGCACTGCGCTGGTGGCGTGAACGTCTGGCCGAACCGGACACGCTGGCGCGCTGGTGGCAGGCCATGGCGGCGGCCTGAGAATTCAGTTGGATGAAAATCTTCACAAAAGCGTTGACGAATCCTGCGTACATCCGCATAATTCCGCTCCTGTCGCAGGGCGCCCGTAGCTCAGTTGGATAGAGTACCTGGCTACGAACCAGGCGGTCGGGAGTTCGAATCTCTCCGGGCGCACCACTCGACAGGTCATCGGCACCGCCGCTGATGATGTAGTAAAATCAGGTTGTGCAATGTGCGCCCGTAGCTCAGTTGGATAGAGTACCTGGCTACGAACCAGGCGGTCGGGAG
>DALZLW010000057.1:0-20302 GCA_032007425.1 Stenotrophomonas sp. | reverse complement strand
GCGGACAGACCGAAGCCCGCACCGGAAGCCAGGGTATCGAACCCCGGGAAGGACGTGGCCACGTTGGCCACGTCGTTGATGCGGACCTCGCCACTGCTCAACTGGCCAGCAATGCAGAACGCCATCGCAATGCGGTGGTCGCCGTGGCTTTCGATCGTCCCGCTGCCAAGAACGGCGCCGCCATGGATGGTGGCGCCATCCTCGGTTTCATCGACCTGCACGCCCAAGATGCGCAGGCCGGTGGCCATGGCCGCCAGGCGGTCTGATTCCTTGACCCGCAATTCGGCCGCGCCGGTCACCACGGTCTGGCCACTGGCGGCCGCGGCGGCCACGAACAGCGCCGGGAACTCATCGATCATGTCCGGCACCAGCGCCTCGGGAATGCGCGCACCGTGCAGCGGTGCATACTGCACCACCAGGTCGGCGACGGGCTCGCCACCCTGCTCGGCCGGGTTTTCTTCGCGGATATCGGCGCCCATGAGCCGCAGCGCGTGCAGCAGGCCGGTACGCCGCGGATTCAGTCCCACCTGCTTCAGGCGCAGCGACGAACCGGGAATGATGCTGGCCGCCACCAGGAAGAATGCCGCAGACGAGAAGTCGGCGGGCACCACGATGTCAGTCGCGCGCAGGCGCTGGCCGCCGCGCAGGCGCGCCTTGCCGGGGGAGAAATCGATCGCCACGCCGAAGGCGGCGAGCATGCGCTCGGTGTAATCGCGGGTCGGATGGGGTTCGCTGACCTGGGTTTCGCCCTGTGCGTAAAGGCCTGCCAGCAACACCGCCGACTTCACCTGGGCACTGGCCACCGGCGAAGCGAAGTCGATGCCGGTCAGGGCCTGCCCGCCATGCACGTGCAGCGGCGGCGTTCCGTCGCTTTCGGTGTCGATCCTTGCGCCCATCTGCGCCAGCGGTCCGGTCACGCGGCGCATCGGCCGCCCGGACAGCGAGGCATCGCCGATCAGGGTGCTGTCAAAGGCCTGCCCAGCCAGCAGCCCGGCCAGCAGACGCATGCCGGTGCCGGCGTTGCCACAATCCAGTGGTGCACTCGGCGCCTGCAGCCCGTCCACCCCGACCCCGTGCACGACGCGCCGCGACGGCGAAGGGGTTTCCATGCGCACGCCCAGCTGGCTGAAGATGCGTGCGGTGGCACGGGTGTCTTCGCCCTCGAGAAAGCCCTCGATCGTCGAAGTGCCGTCGGCCAGCGCCGCGAACATCACCGCGCGGTGCGATACCGATTTATCACCGGGAATGGTCAGGGTGCCCTGCAGGGCCTGGCCCTTGCGGGCGATCCAGTGCTGCGCATTACTCATGCTTGCCTACATCCATCAAGGCCGCCTGCGGCGGCGTTACATCGACAAGGACGGCGCGCGGTGCGCCGCCCCCACTGGGTCAGGGAACGGCCACCGGATAGGAACCCAGCACCTTGATCTGCGCCGAATGGGCTTCCAGCTCGGCCAGGGCCGCCTGCATCGGCGCATCGTCGATATGCCCGGCCAGGTCGATGAAGAAGCCGTACTCCCACTTGCCGTGGTGCGAAGGCCGCGATTCGATGCGGTTCATGCTGATGCCATGGCGGGCAAACGGGCTGAGCACATCGAACAAGGCACCCGGCTTGTCATGGATGAACACCAGCACCGAGGTACGGTCATGGCCGGAGGTCGGGAACAGGTTGCGACCCACCACCAGGAAGCGCGTGGTGTTGTCGGCATCGTTCTGGATCGGCTTGGTCACCACCTTCTTCAGGCCATAGACCTGGCCGGCGCTCTCGCCACCGATGGCCGCCGCGTCGTCGGCATTGCGCGCACGGCGCGCGCCTTCGGCATTGCTGGACACCGGGGTTTTCTCGGCCTTGGGCAGGTTGGCACGCAACCAGGCCGAGGTCTGCATGAACGACTGCGGGTGGGCGTAGATACGCTCGATGTCTTCGAGGCGGCCGCTGCGCGACATCAGGTACTGCTGCACGCGCAGTTCCACTTCCCCGCAGATTTTCAGGTTCGAGGTCAGGAACATGTCCAGGGTGATCTGGATCGTGCCCTGTCCGGAGTTCTCCACCGGCACCACGCCGAAATCGGCATTGCCCGCTTCCACTTCCTGGAACACTTCTTCGATGCTGGCCATCGGCAGGCCCAGCGCAGAGCGACCGAAGTGCTTGAGCACGGCCTGCTGGCTGAACGTGCCTTCCGGCCCCAGGTAACCGATCTTCAATGGTTCCTGCTGGGCCAGGCAGGCCGACATGATTTCACGGAACACGTGCACCAGCAGCTCGTCGGCCAGCGGACCTTCGTTGCGGTCCACCACCATGCGCAGCACCTGCGCTTCGCGCTCGGGCCGGTAATAGTCCACTGCCGCGGCCAGCTTGCCCTTGGCCTTGCCCACCTGGTGGGCGAAGCGCGCACGCTCGGCGATCAGCGATTGGATGTCACGGTCGATCTGGTCGATCTTGGCGCGCACATCGGCCAGCACCGGGGCGGCGACAGCCGGCGGATTCTTCGGCGCGGACTTGCCCCTGGCGGGCTTGGGCGCGGCGGGTTTACTTGCCATGGTGGTTCCTTGTTGCTCGGCGCATGCGGGCATGCGCGGGTGAATGCTCAGCCGTGGCGGCGCTGGAAATCGGCCATGAAGGCCACCAGGGCCTCGACCCCGGCCAGCGGCATGGCGTTGTACAGCGAGGCGCGGATGCCGCCGACTGCCTTGTGTCCCTTCAGCGCCAGCAGACCGGCCGCCTTGGATTCGGCGACGAAGCGCGCGTCCAGTTCCGCGCTCGGCAGGAAGAACGGGATGTTCATGCGTGAACGCACCGTCGGCGCCACCTCATTGCGGTAGAACCCGCCGGAGGCGTCGATGGCCGCATACAGCAGGGCCGACTTGGCGGCATTGCGCTTGGCGAACTCGACCACGCCACCTTCGGCCAGCATCCACTTGAACACCAGGCCGGCCAGGTACCAGTTCCAGGTCGGCGGGGTGTTGAGCATGGAATCGCGTGCGGCATGGGAGCGGTAATCGAAAATGTCCGCACGTGGCTGTCCGCCGTGGGCCAGCAGGTCGCGGCGGATGATGACCACGGTGATGCCGACCGGGCCGAGGTTCTTCTGCGCGCCAGCATAGATCACGCCGTAACGGCGCACGTCCAGCGGTTCGCTGGCGATGGACGAACTGAAGTCCGCCACCAGCGGCACCTCGCCGGTGTCCGGGATGTCACGGAACTCCACGCCATGGATGGTCTCGTTGGCGGTGATGTGGACGTAGGCCGCATCGGCAGACAGCTGCCAGCCCGCACGCGCCGGCAGGTCGCGGAAGCCCGTGGCTTCGCTGCTGGCGGCGGTATGCACCGTGACGTACGGCGTGGCCTGCTTGACCGCCGTCTTGCCCCAGTGGCCGCTGACCACATAGTCCGCGCGTTGTCCGGCCGCGGCGATGTTCAACGGAATGAGAGCCTGTTGCGTCGTGGCGCCGCCGGCCAGGAACAGCACGGCGTAGTCTTCGGGCACATCGAGCAGCGTGCGCAGATCGGCTTCGGCCTCTGCCGCCACGGCCATGAACTCCGGCCCACGATGGCTCATTTCGACGATGGAGGCGCCAGCGCCATGCCATTCCAGCATTTCCGCCTGCGCCTGGCGCAGGACCGATTCCGGCAACGTCGCAGGGCCGGCACTGAAGTTGTACGCGCGCGTCATGTCACACCTGTAAGGCAAGAGCCCTAGTATGCCGCAGCGCACCAGCGTTTAGGCCTTGCCATGCAAGGGAATTTGGTTGCATCCGAATCCATCGGACCGGGCGGGCCGGGCGTTGTGGTCAGCGCGCGCCGAACAGCAACAGCAGGCTGAGCACGCCGGCCAGCAGCAGGGCGCTGGCCAGCAGCCACGGCCAGCGACGCACCTGCGATGGCACCGGAGCAGCGGGCACCGAAGTCGCCACCAACCCGGCTTCATCTTCAACCAGCACATGGCGGTGCGGATCGTTGGCCACTTCCACGACGAACCGCTGCTGTCCATCGAACACCAGCTGGTCACCGGCAGCCAGCCAGCAATGGCGCACCGCAACCCCGTTGACCCGGCTGCCCTCAGGGCTGCCCAGGTCGCGCAGCAGCAGGCGCTCGCCGACCCGTTCGATCCGCGCGTGTTGTGACCCCAGCGCGGTATCGGCCAGCACGATGTCCGCCTCGTTGCCGCGGCCCACGGTGCGCGGGCGATCCAGCAGGTGGCTGCGCCCATGGTGCAGGCCACCGACGCCGCGCAGCAGCGGCAGGCTGGCGCCGGCCGGCACGGCCTCTTCTTCGGCGCGCGGTGCCGGCGCCTGCGCGAGGGCTTCCACCCGTCCCTGCACCAGCAGTTCCACGCCGTCCACATAGACCGCATCGCCGGCACGCAGCAGCGCCATGCGCCGCACGGGCCGACCATTGACATGGATGCCGCGCCCACCCGCTGCCACCAACAACCACGGCCCGCGCTCGTCGACGCGCAACTGCGCCAGCAGCAGGTTGCCTTGGGTGCTGGCAAGCAGGCGGAGGCTGCCGTCGGCCTGGTGCACCAGACGGTGGACGCCGGGCGTCAGCGGCTGGTCGGCCTTGGGGTTCTGCGGGAAGTGGGCGGTCAGATCGTGCACGCGGCGCAGACTAGCAGGTTGCAATCATTCGCAGAAGGACCCGTCGCAGGTTGGCGTTTGCCCAGCACATGCGCACAATGCTCGACCCAGGCCCGATGCCTGAACGCCAAGGAACCCGTATGTCCATCGATGTCCGCCACCCGCACGCCCTGCCCGCCGACCAGGCCCGCAAGGCCATTGACGAAGTTGCCGCCAAGCTCGCCGAACGCTTTGGCCTGCAGACCCAGTGGCGTGGCGAGCAGCTGGATTTTTCCGGCAGCGGCGTGGACGGCGCCATCGAACTGCAGCCCGGCGCCGTGCGGGTCACCGCCAAGCTCGGTTTCCTGCTTTCGGCGATGAAGGGCATGGTCGAAACGGAGATCCAGCGGGTACTGAAGGAAAAGCTGGGCTGAACACCCGTTGGCGTCGCCGTCACGCGATCGCAGCGCCGGCGGCGCTAGTCTGGGAGTCTGTAAACCCCACTCTCCGGAGGCCCGATGAACAGTCACGACGAGCACGACCCGCACGGTGCCGACAAGGCATCCTTCCAGGACCAGGCCGAACGGTTCTCGCGCCGGTTCGGTGATTCAGCGCAGCAGGTCTGGCTGGCCGGCCTGGGCGCGCTGGGCCGCGCCCAGGCCGAAGGCAGCCGTTTCTTCGATACGCTGGTGAAAGAAGGCGAAGCGGTAAACGCACGCCGACGGGAGAAGGCCGCCGAGCAGCCGCCGGGCTGGCGCGACAACGTCGAAGAACAGCTCAACGGCGCCCGTGAAAAGGCGTCCGGCACCTGGAACAAGGTGGAACAGGCCTTCGATGACCAGGTGCAGGCCGCGCTGAAGAAGCTGCACGTGCCCAACGCAGAAGACGTGGCCGCCTTGAACGCCCGCATCGATGCGCTGACCACCCGCCTGAACCGGCTGGAAAGCCGCCAGGCCAGCCCCGCCAGCGGCGAGCCGACTCCGGGCAGCCATCAGTCACCGGGCAGCGCGCCGTAACCAGGCACTGGCCGGTCTGATCGACCGGCCATGTTGCAAAGCAGCATCAGCTGCGCAAGAATCGAACGCGACCCGCCAATGCACACCCGCCGTTTGCTCCCTCCCCTCACGGCATGCGCATTGGCGGGTTTTTCGTGGGCCGCGCTCAGCGCGCGCCAGGCGCGAAGCGCGCCACCAGATCCCAGCTGTCGCCCAGGAAGATCTGCCGGACCCGGGTGATGGCCTGATCGCCCCGCCAGGTGTGGCGTTCGATCACCAGGCACGAGGTTCCTGGCATCACATCCAGCTGCTCTGCCGTGGCCGCATCGGCGCCCCAGGCACTGATCCGGTGCTGGGCCCGGGTCCAGGACACGTTCTGCAGCAGCCAGCTGCCTGGCGCGATGACGCTGAAATCAACGTCCAGTGCTTCGGGCACGCCGGCAGGATTGATCAGCCGGTGCTCCAGCGCCAACGGTCGCTCATCGGCCAGATGCAGGCACTGCATCGCCAGCACCGTCCCGCCGTTGGAAAGTGCCTGCTCCCCCTCGTCAGCCCGGCGCGGGTCGCGCAACTGCCGTTGCAGCAGGCGGTAACCGTACTGGTGGCCGAGGCTGGCTACCTGGCGGGCGATATCAGGGATTTCCAGCGCCACCAGTTCCAGGTGCGGCGACTGTCGCGCGACGAAAGAGCCAGCGCGGCGCCGGCGCTCGATCATCCCGCTTTCGGCCAGCGCGGTCAGCACTTTGTTCACCGTCATCCGCGAGCAGCCGTACTGCTCCATCAGTTCGTGCTCATACGGGATGCGGAATCCAGGCGCCCATTCGCCACTGAGGATGCGGCCTTCCAGGTCACTGCGGATGCGTTGGTTGAGCGTGGCGGACTTGCTGGCCTTCACGGGAGTCTCTGTGCGGAAAACGGTTCAGCCCAGCAGCCCGTGCAGGGCCTGGGCGAAGCGTTGGGTGATGAGGTCGCGCTGCAGGTGGCGGCCGTTGGCCACGCATTGCTGGCCCCGGCGCCAGACCGCGCGCAGCGCGCCATTACGTGCGGCGAACACCCAGCTGTCAAGCAGGGCATCGCCCTGTCGGCTCAGCAGCGCTGGATGCGTGGCGTCGAGTTCCACGAAATCGGCGCTGTTGCCAACGGTCAATCCCATCGTCGTGCCCAACGCCTGCGCACCGCCGGCCAGCGCGCCGTCGAACAGGAAACGGCCGCTGCTGCGGGCTGGATCGGTGGCCAGTACGTTGCGCCCACGCAGCGCCAGCCGTTGACCGTATTCCAGCAGCCGCAGCTCTTCGGCTGCGTCGATGAGCACATTGGAATCGGAGCCGACGGCAAAGCGTCCGCCATCGGCAACGAAGGCCTGCATCGGGAACAACCCATCCCCCAGGTTGGCCTCGGTGATCGGGCACAGGCCGGCAATCGCCTTGCTGCCAACGATGCCGGCACGTTCACTGTCGTCGATGTGGGTGGCATGGACCAGGCACCAGCGCGCGTCCACCGGTGCGTGCTGCAGCAGCCACTGCACCGGGCGTTGCCCGCTCCAGGCCAGGCAGGCATCCACCTCGCGCACCTGTTCGGCGATATGGATGTGCACCGGCCCGTCGTTTAGCGGCAGCAAGGCCGCCAGCTCATCGCCGGTGACCGCGCGCAGGCTGTGCGGCGCCATGCCCAACACCGCGTCAGGCAGCGTAGCCAGCAGCGGCCGGCTCTGTTCCAGCAGGCGCGCGTAGCCATCGACATCGTGCAGCAGCCGCCGCTGCGCGGGATTCGGCGCGGCACCACCAAAATCGGCATGGGCATAGAACACCGGCAGCAGGGTGAGGCCAATCCCGGTCTGCGCCGCGGCAGCGACGATGCGCGCGCTCATTTCAGTGGGCTGCGCATAAGCACGGCCATCGGGCTGGTGGTGCAGGTAATGGAATTCACCGACCCGGATGAAGCCGCTTTCCAGCATTTCCATGTAGGCCTGCGCGGCAATGGCTTCCATCGCCTCAGGCTGCAGCTGGGCCAGGAACCGGTACATCAACTCGCGCCAGCTCCAGAAGCTGTCCCCTTGCCCACCGCCGATCTCGGTCAAGCCGGCCATGCCGCGCTGGAAGGCGTGGCTGTGCACGTTGGGCAGGCCGGGAACGACGATGGACAAGCGGCTGTCGCCAGGTTCAGCGCTGACGCCGACATCGATTGCCGAGATCTGGCCGTCTACGGTCTGCAAACGCACATCGCGACACCAGCCCTGCGCCAACAGCGCGTGGTCGGCATGGAAAGAAGACGGAAAGACGGTGGACGACATGGCTGGACAACCCGGAAGTGGCGCTTATATTGTATAGACATATAAGCACAACCCCGATGTGAAACGCCATGCACTGCGATACCGTCTGGACCAATGTCCACCTGATCACCCTGCAAGGCAAGGGCCTGGGCCTGCTCACCGACGGCGTTCTCGCCGCCCATCAGGGCCGCATCGTCCACATCGGCGCCGCCGGAAGTGCCGACCACCTGCAACCGGCCCGGCACATCAATGGCCAGGGCCGCTGGATCTCGCCCGGCCTGATCGATTGCCACACCCACCTGGTCTACGCCGGCAACCGCGCCGGTGAGTTCGAGCAGCGCCTGCAGGGCACCAGCTATGCGCAGATCGCCCAGGCCGGCGGCGGCATCGTGTCCACGGTGCGCGCCACCCGCGCGGCAACCCCACAGCAACTGCTGGCGCAGAGCCGGCCGCGGCTGCAGGCGATGCGTGCCGAAGGGGTGACCACGGTGGAAGTGAAATCCGGCTATGGCCTCACCTTGGACGATGAACGCAAGCAACTGCAGGTGGCCCGCCAACTGGGCGAAGAACTGGGCGTGCAGGTGGTCACCACCTTCCTCGGCGCCCACGCGGTGCCGCCTGGGAGCGAAGCGCAGGCCTACATCGATGCCGTCTGCACACAGATGATTCCAGCGATCGCCGCCGAAGGCCTGGCCGACGCGGTAGACGTGTTCTGCGAGACGATCGGTTTTTCCCATGACCAGGCGCGTCAGGTATTTGAAGCGGCGCGCGCGCACGGCCTGCCGGTGAAGATCCACGCCGAACAGCTCAGCAACCAGCATGGCGCCGAACTGGCCGCCGGTTTTTCCGCGTTGTCGGCCGATCATATCGAGCATCTGGACGCGGCCGGCATCGCCGCGATGGCCGCCGCCGGCACCGTCGCGGTGTTGCTGCCCGGCGCCTATTACTTCACCCGCGACACCACCGCGCCGCCGGTCGCCGCCCTGCGCCAGGCAGGCGTGCCGATCGCGCTGGCCACCGACTGCAACCCCGGCACTTCGCCGCTGACCAGCCCGCTGCTGGCCATGAACATGGGCGCCACCCTGTTCCGGCTCACGGTGGAGGAATGCATCGCCGGCTTCACCCGCGAAGCGGCGCGCGCCCTCGGCCTGCAGCAGCAGATCGGCGTGCTCGCGCCCGGCATGGCATGCGACCTTGCGATCTGGGACATCGAGCAGCCGGCCGACCTGGTCTACCGCATTGGCTTCAATCCACTGCACGCGCGCGTGGTGCGCGGGCAACCCGATCCGCCTGTTTCCTGGAGTCCGCAATGAGCACCGCCCTTGTCCTGCAGCCCGGCCATGTCCCCCTCGCCCACTGGCGGGCGATCTACCGCGGCGCTGCTGTCACCCTGGACCCGGCAGCGCTGCCCGCGGTCCGCGCCAGTGCGGCGGTGGTCGAGGCCATCGTCGCCAAGGGCGCGCCGGTGTATGGAATCAACACCGGCTTCGGCAAACTGGCCAGCGTGCGCATCGAACCGGAAGACCTGGCCACGCTCCAGCGCAACATCGTGTTGTCCCATGCGGCCGGCGTCGGTGAGCCGATGCCGCTTCCGGTGGTCCGGCTGATGATGGCGTTGAAGCTGGTCAGCCTGGCCCAGGGCGCCTCGGGCATCAGCGAGGCTACCCTGGCCCTGCTGGAAGCCATGCTGGTGCGCGAGGTGCTGCCGGTGGTGCCGGCACAGGGATCGGTCGGTGCCTCGGGTGACCTGGCCCCGCTCTCCCATCTGGCCAGCGTGATGCTGGGCGTCGGCGAAGCCTTCGTCGGCGGCGAGCGCCTGCCGGCCACCGACGCATTGGCGCGTGCCGGCCTGCAGCCGGTGCAGCTGGGCGCCAAGGAAGGGCTGGCCCTGCTCAATGGCACCCAGTTCTCCACGGCCTATGCTCTGGCCGGTCTGTTCGAGATTGAAACCGTGTTCCAGGCCGCACTGGTCACCGGCGCCTTGTCGGTGGAAGCGGCCAAGGGCTCCGATACGCCGTTCGACCCTCGCATCCATGAGGTGCGAGGCCAGCGCGGACAGATCACCACCGCCGCCGCGCTGCGCCAGCTGATGCATGGCTCGGCGATCCGCGAATCGCACCGCGACAACGACGTGCGGGTGCAGGACCCGTACTGCCTGCGCTGCCAGCCGCAGGTGATGGGCGCGGCGCTGGACGTCATGCGCCAAGCCGCGGGCACGCTGGAAATCGAAGCCAACGGCGTGTCTGACAATCCGTTGGTGTTCACCGACACCGGCGAAGCGCTGTCCGGCGGCAACTTCCATGCCGAGCCGGTGGCCTTCGCCGCCGACATGCTGGCGATGGCGGTCTGCGAAATCGGCTCGATCAGCGAGCGGCGCATCGCGATGCTGGTCGATCCGGCCCTGTCCGGTTTGCCCGCCTTCCTGACCCCGCGCCCGGGCCTGAATTCCGGCTTCATGATTCCGCAGGTCACCGCTGCCGCGCTGGTTTCGGAAAACAAGCAGCGCGCCTACCCCGCCAGCGTGGATTCGATCCCCACCTCGGCCAACCAGGAAGACCACGTGTCGATGGCCGCGCACGGTGCACGCCGCCTGCTGCAGATGGCGGAGAACGCCGCCAACGTGGTCGGCATCGAGCTGCTGGCTGCCGCCCAGGGCTGCGATTTCCATGCGCCGCTGCGCTCCAGCGCCCCCCTGGAACAGGTCCGTGCGCAGCTGCGCGCGCAGGTGCCCACGCTGGACGATGACCGCTACTTCCATCCGGACATGCTGGCCGCTACCGACCTGGTGCGTCAGGGCGCGCTGGCCCAGGGCCTCGTAGACGTGCTGCCCGGCGTGGACGTGAAGCCATGAACAGCGCCGCAGCATCCGGCACCGCGCCGGGCACGCGGCCTGACTGGCTGAGCGTGCACGAAGGCCAGGCACCGTTGATCGTCAGCTTCCCCCATACCGGCAGCGAGCTGCCGCCGGCGCTGGTCGACGATTTCCAGTCGCCGTGGCTGGCGCGCCGCGATGCCGACTGGTGGGTGCATGACCTGTACGACTTCTGCCGCGGCATGGGCGCAACCACGGTGCGTTCGGCGATCTCGCGCTCAGTGATCGACGTCAACCGCGACCCCAGTGGCGCATCGCTGTACCCCGGCCAGAACACCACCGGCCTGTGCCCGTTGACCACCTTCGACAACCAGCCGCTGTACCGTCCGGGCCGCGAACCCGAGGCGGCGGAGATCGCACGCCGCCGCGAGACCTACTACGCGCCCTACCACGACGCGTTGGCCGCGCAGATCGCCCGCCTGCGCCGGCAGCACGGCACCGTCGTGGTATACGACGCGCACTCCATCCGCTCGCAGATCCCGCACCTGTTCGATGGCGAGCTGCCGCAGTTCAACCTCGGCACCGCCGGGCCGTCGGGCGCACCGGATACGTCGTGCGACAACGCCCTGGCCGACGTGGTGCAGAACCTGCTCAAACTCAGCGGCATGAGCCACGTGCGCAATGGCCGCTTCAAGGGTGGCTGGATCACCCGTCACTACAGCGACACCGCCGCCGGCATCCACACCCTGCAGATGGAACTGGCCTGCCGCGGCTACATGCACGAGCCGGCGGCGGCCGAGCTGGGCGAGCACAACTGGCCCAGTCCGTTGGACCCCGACCATGCCGCACCACTGCGCCGCACACTGGCACAGGTGCTCACTGCCTGCCTTGAATTCGCCACCACCCGGACGGCCCCATGACCCGCAGCGACCTTTCCCGCACCATCATTGCTCCGACCGGTACCACCCTCACTGCACGCAGCTGGCTGACCGAAGCCCCGTTGCGGATGCTGATGAACAACCTGCACCCGGACGTGGCCGAGCGCCCCCAGGACCTCGTGGTCTACGGTGGCATCGGCCGTGCCGCACGTGATTGGGAGAGCTACGACCGCATCATCGAAACGCTGACCCGGCTGGAAGACGACCAGACCCTGCTGGTGCAGTCAGGCAAGCCGGTCGGGGTGTTCCGCACGCACGCCGATGCACCGCGCGTGCTGATCGCCAATTCCAACCTGGTACCGCGCTGGGCGAACTGGGACCATTTCAACGAACTGGATAAACGCGGCCTGGCCATGTACGGGCAGATGACCGCAGGCAGCTGGATCTACATCGGTGCGCAGGGCATCGTCCAGGGCACGTACGAGACCTTCGTGGAAATGGGCCGCCAGCACTTCAACGGTGACCTGGCCGGGCGCTGGCTGTTCACCGGCGGCCTGGGTGGCATGGGCGGGGCGCAGCCGCTGGCCGCGGTGATGGCCGGTGCGTCCTGTCTGGCAGTGGAATGCCGGCAATCGAGCATCGACATGCGCCTGCGCACAGGCTACCTGGACACCTGCACGGACAACCTGGACGAGGCCTTGCGCCTGATCGAGCAGTCCTGCGCCGAACGCCGCCCGCTGTCGGTCGGCCTGCTCGGCAACGTCGCCGATGTGCTGGCCGAACTGCTCGCACGCGGCGTGGCACCGGACCTGCTGACCGACCAGACCTCGGCCCATGACCCGGTCAACGGCTACCTGCCACAGGGCTGGAGCGTGGACACCTGGGACGAGAAACGGGTTTCGGCTCCCAAGGAAGTGGAGAAGGCCGCGCGCGCCTCGATGGCCAACCACATCCGCGCCATGCTGGCCTTCCATGCGCAGGGCGTGCCCACCGTGGATTACGGCAACAACCTGCGGCAGATGGCGCTGGAAGAAGGCGTGGACAATGCCTTCGATTTCCCCGGCTTCGTACCAGCCTACATCCGTCCGCTGTTCTGTCGTGGCATCGGCCCGTTCCGCTGGGCCGCACTCAGTGGCGACCCGGAAGACATCGCCCGCACCGACGCCAAGGTCAAGGAACTGATCCCGGACAACCCGCACCTGCACCGTTGGCTGGACATGGCCGCAGAAAAAATCCAGTTCCAGGGCCTGCCGGCACGGATCTGCTGGGTCGGCCTCGGCGACCGCCACCGGCTGGGGCTGGCGTTCAACGAAATGGTGGCCAGCGGCGAACTGAAAGCGCCGGTGGTCATCGGCCGCGACCACCTGGACAGCGGCAGCGTGGCCTCGCCCAACCGCGAAACCGAAGCCATGGCCGATGGCTCCGATGCGGTGTCTGATTGGCCGCTGCTCAATGCCCTGCTCAACACGGCCAGCGGCGCGACCTGGGTGTCGCTGCACCACGGCGGCGGCGTCGGCATGGGCTTCTCGCAGCATTCGGGCATGGTCATTGTCTGCGATGGCACGGACGCGGCGGCCCAGCGCATCGGCCGCGTGCTGTGGAACGACCCGGCCAGCGGGGTGATGCGGCATGCCGATGCCGGTTATGAGATCGCGCTGGACTGCGCCCGGGAAAAGGGCCTGGACCTGCCCGGCATCCTCGGCTGACACACCGCGACAACATCGGATGCGGCACCGTTGGAGGCTCCCCCATTGTCCTGGAGCATCCCATGAGTACCGTCTTCATCATCGGCGCGGCCGGCAAGGTCGGCCGCGCCCTCAACAGTCAGTTGGCAACCCGCGGCCACCGTGTGCTCGCCCTGCACCGCGATCCTGCGCAGGCCGCGACCCTGGCCCAGCCAGGCGTGACCCCGGTGGCCGGCGACCTGGTGCAGTTGGACGCTGAATCGCTGGCCGACCTGATGCGCGGCAGCGAGGTGCTGGTGTTCACCGCCGGCGCCGGTGGCAAGGGCGGTGAATCGGCGACCCGCGCCGTCGATGGCGACGGCCTGCGTACCGCCGTGGCCGCCGCGCGCCTGGCCAACGTGCGCCGTGTGCTGCTGGTGTCCGCCTTCCCCGAGGCTGGCCGTGGCACCGAGGTTTCCGACACGTTTGAAACCTACATGGCAGTGAAAAAGGCTGCCGACGTGCATCTGGCCAGCACCGAACTGGACTGGGTGATCCTGCGTCCGGGCACCCTGCGCGATGCACCGGGCCAGGGCACAGTCAACGCCGGCGCGGCGATTGCTTACGGCAGCATCAACCGCGAAGACGTCGCGGCGACCCTGGTGGCGCTGGTGGAGCGGCCAACCATCCGCCGGGTGATCATCGAGCTCACTGAAGGGCCGACGCCGATCAGTGAAGCGCTGGCGCCTTACGCGGCAGGTGAGAGCACGCTCTGAGAGCGCAAGCCGCCGCGGCGCGGATGGGACGCCGCGGCGGCAGCATAGGGGTGACGGCGCTCGCGCAACCTGTTAACTTTCGCGCCTAGCTCGCGGTTGACAGGCATTGCCGGTCACCGCATCCGCACTTCTGGATGCCTTGATACCCATGACTTCTGCACGTCTGCCCTGCCCTCGTCCTACCCGTCACACGTTGTCGTCCGCACTGGTCTTGTCCATTGCCGCACTCGCCGCCACGCCGCTGCAGGCCGCAGCCACCGGCACCGATCAGGCGACCACCTTGGACGCCGTGAACGTGACTGCCGCCGCCAATGCCGAAGCCGCACACGCGGCCCTGCGCAAGGTTGCCGGCGCCGGCAATGTGATCGACATGGAAGCGGTCAGCCAAGGACGCGTGCGTGGCACGCCCGACGTGCTGGCCTACCAGCCGGGCATCATCGCGCAGTCGCCCGGCAATGAGGGCAGCAAGATTTCGATCCGTGGCTCGGGCATCAACCGCGGTCCCGGTGCGCATGCCTCGGGGGTGTCGGTGTCGCTCGATGGCTTGCCACTGACCGGCCCCGGCGGCACGCCGTATGAGCTGCTGGAACCGTTGTGGCTGTCGCGGGTGGACGTGCTGCGTGGTGCCAATGGCTTTGAACGCGGCGCGCTGGCATTGGGCGGTGCGATCAACTACGTCAGCCGCAACGGCCGCGACAGTCCGGGAACGGAGCTGTACTACGAAGCCGGCAGCCGGGGTTACGAAAAGCACCACCTCGCCCATGGCGGCCAGCACGGCGCGCTGGATTACTACGTGGCCTACACCGGCACCTCCTACGACGGGTACCAGGACCACGCCGCCGGCAACGGCAAGGGCGCGATGGCCAATGTCGGCTGGCAGATCACCCCGGACGTGGAAACCCGCTTCTTCCTGCGTTACCGCGAAACCGAACACCAGACGCCGGGCCGGCTGACCCGCGCGCAGATCCGCAACACCCCGCGCGCCGCCAATACCGCCAATCTGTCCATCAATGCACAGCGCCCGCAGCCTGGCAGCACCTGGATCGGCAACATGACCACCTGGCAGATCGACGCGGACTCGTCACTGCAGGCCGGCGTGGTCTACCACCACTACCCGATGGACCTCAACGAAAGCATGTACCGGCAACAGTTGGATTACACCAACCTCAATGCCACCGTGGACTACCGTCATCGGCACCGGCTGTTCGGGCGGGAATCGATCACTACGGTCGGGCTGCGCATTACCCATGACCTGGATGCCGATGTACGCGAAACGCTGCGCTACCCGAATGCAGGGTATCCGGCCGGTACCCACACCCGGGATTTCTCCCATCACGGCACTGACAGTACCCTGCATGTGGCCAACACAGTGTCGTTGACCGATGCGCTGCAACTGCAGACCGGGCTCGCGGTGATGCAGAGCAAGCGCGACGTGCAGGTCACCTGGCCGACAGGGCAACCAGCGCTGCGGAAGAACGATTGGGATTTCGCCCCACGCATCGGTTTTACCTGGCAGGCCAGCCCCGGCGTGCAGTGGTTCGGCAACCTCAGCCGTTCAGTCGAACCGGCCCACCCCTGGTCGATGATCTGGGGCTCAAACCAGTACTTCCCTGCCGGCTACGGTGCCTCGACGGGGCGCCAGCGCGCACCGGTCTCATTGCAGAACCAGACTGCCACCACCCTGGAACTGGGTGCACGGGGTGAGTCGGTAATCGGCCGCTGGGATCTGGCGGTGTACCAGGCGCTGGTACGCCACGAACTGCTGAGCGTGGAAGTGGTGCCGGTGCCCAACCTGTTCATCGCCGAAAACAATGCCAGCCCGACCATCCACCGCGGCATCGAAGCGGCGCTGGACAGCCGGCTGTGGCAGGGGGCGAATGGCCAGCTGTCACTGCGTCAAGCGTATACCTTCAGCGATTTCCGCTACCGCGATGACGCGCGCTTCGGTAGCAACACCCTGCCCGGCCTGCCACGCCACTATTACCAGGCCGAACTGCGTTACGCGCATGGCAGTGGGTTCTATGCGGCCCTCAACACCGAATATGCGTCGAAGATGTTTGTCGACTATGCCAACAGCTTCAGCGCCGATGCGCGGGTGATCTTCGGCAGCCGGTTGGGCTTTGATGCGCCTGATGGGCGCTGGCAAGGTTGGCTGGAACTGCGCAACCTCGGCGATCGTCATTACGCGGCGACGGTGACACCGGGCTATGACGATGGTGGCCGCGATGTGGCGCGCTCGACGCCGGGCGATGGGTTCGGGGTGTTTGCCGGGGTGCGGTTGCGGTTCCGGTAAGGGGCGTAGGTTGTCAGGCGAGCCTCACCACTGAGTGCTGTGATGCTCTCCTGGCACCTCATGGGGTGGTGCAACCGCCGCCGCTGGCAAGCACGTCGCTGGTGATACGGGGACGATTGGCCATCCTTGTATGAATCACGTGAAAATGCGTTATGCTCCGGTTCAGGATGTCTGCGCGGACGACGATGCTTTTCCTCGTCCGCATAGTTAACTGACGACAAGGACGATCAAGCATGAAGGCTTCAGTTAGGCAGGCGCACGGCCTGAGCAAGGATCAGCTTCTCGCTATTGCCATACTTCTGCTGGCTAATCCGTGGGTAGCCAGTGCAAAACAGAAGAACCAAGCGGATTCACTGCTGACGAAAGATATTGCCGGAGTTGAAGTAAGGGCAACGCGTGTAGATTACTTGGATGAGGGCGCGCGACGCTGGTACTTCCCTGACTCGGTGTACGTCGTTAGCCGGATGGTGACAGAGGGTAAAACGACACGTTCACAAGAGTCGGATGACAGAAAGGACGACTGCCCAAAGGCGGCTCCGGGCCAGCAGACGGCAGGCAACCCCGTCGTCCTCTACACCGGTAACAAGGTCGAGGTCGAAACGGACTTCGCGGCCACTGGCGAAATGCCCTTGCACCTGCAGCGCGTCTACAACCACCACTGGAGCGCGGCCGGCATCTTCGGCAACCACTGGCTGAGCAACTTTGACTACTCGCTGGCCTTCTCCGATGCCAATAACGTGGCATGGCTGCAGCGTCCGGATGGTCGGCGCATCAAGTTCCTGCTCGATACCGCCAGCGGTCGCTGGTACGAAGACCGCGCGCAGCCCGTGGCGTATCTCAGCAAATTGGCCGACGGCAGTTATTCGCTCTACAACGAAGAGCGTGGTACCGAGGCCTACAACGCAGACGGCTACATCACCCAGCGTAAGAACGAGCAGGGGGTGTACTGGAACTTCACCTACAACAATCGCTATCTGCAGAAGGTCACGCACTCTTCTGGTCGCAGTGTGCAATTCACCTGGAACGGCAACCAGCTGACCCAGGTCACCGATCCGGCGGGCAACGCCTACCGCTACACCTATACCGCCAACGTGTTCAGCAGTGGTCGCGGCCGTCTGGCCAGCACCCAGCTTCCGGGCACGCCATCGACCACCATCCAGTACCACTACGAAGATGCGCGTTATCCCGGCGGACTGACAGGCAAATCCTTCAACGGTGTGCGCTACTCCACATTCGCCTACGACGGGCAACGACGGGCGATCAGCACCGAACACAGCGGTGGCATCGAGCGATTCCAGTTCAGTTACTCGGTGCAGTCCACCGAGCAGGTGCAGGCACCACCGGCACCGCCAGCGCCCGGAGGCCTGCGCTTCGAAGATGAGCAATACAACTGCAGTACCCGGCAGTTCTCCTCGATCAATTGTGTCTTGGCCCGTGGTGTCTCTGGGCGGGCTCTCAGCGATGCCAGCTCGGCCAACCTGAGCGCGAACTCGGTTGATGATTCCGTCACGCGCGCGGTAAAAACCTCGGTGAGCGTGGTCAATCCGCTGGGCCGTCGGACCACCTACAGCTTTGAAGATGGACGACAAGTCGCTGTTGCCGGTGACGCTTCACCGCGCTGTCCGACCAGCTACAAGGACATGACCTACGACAGCAACGGTTACCCGGATGTGGTGGCGGACTTCAACGAGGTGCTGACAGATTATGACTATGACGCGCAGGGACGGCTGGTCAAGACTGTGGAAGCCGCTGGCACTCCCTTGCAGCGAACGACCAATACGGTGTGGAACAGCAGCCATCGAGTGATCAAGGAATCCACGCCTGGCGCTGCGGAAGTGGAGTACACCTATGACAGCAGGGGCAACATCACCCGTACCCGGGTACGCAACCTGACCCCGAACGGGGTCACCAACCAGTACCGCGACACCAACATCGCATACACCTACCACAGCAATGGGCTGAAGGCGTCCATGAAGGTCGACGGTCCATTGGCCAACGATGACGTCAAGTACACCTTCAACACCAAAGGCGATCTGACCACCGTCACCGATGGCCTGGGCCACACGACGACCTACGCCAACTACAACGGCCTCGGCATGGCCGGCCGGATCACCGGGCCGAATGGAGATATCCAGGAGGCGACCTTCGATGCGCGTGGACGGGTGATCAGCCAGCGCCGCAGCATGGGCAACGGATGGATTACTTCTTCAATCGCCTACGATGCCACCGGCAACGTGGCCAGCGTGACCGCGCCGACGGGTGTGGTGACCCGCTATGAGTACGATGCCGGAAGGCGCCTGCTGCGCGAGGTGAGCCCGCTCGCCGATGGCACTTACTCGTGGACCCAACACAGTCATGACGCTGCATCCAATGTGGTGCGCAGTGAGGTAAGGCACACCGACTATCCGCTGGGCAGTACGGTGATTGGATACATCGACGATCTGCTGCACGATGCAAGTTGGAACTGGTACTTCAAGGGGTGGGCGTGCTCAACGGGGCAGAACTCCTCCATCGAGGTACGCGGTAACACCGACGCCGGCGGGACGCTGGGCAGCACCACGGCAAACTTGTCGAATGAGCCGGAGGTAAGCCATGCGTGCCAGGCCACCGGCACGCGCTACCGATTCGAGATTCCAATCACGCTGGAACAACGCCAGCAGATGGGCGGACAGCGCATTGATGCAACTGGTATCTCAGCTCGCGGATCCGCATTCAACCGGGTTCTCTCGCGGGTCGCCGACTTTGTCGTACCACCTGCCCCCATCAAGGGCGACATCAGCGGCATCACCCACGACGAGAACTGGAACTACTTCGTCGAAGGCTGGGCCTGCTCGGTAGGTGTCAATGAGTCCATCAGCGTGCACCTCTATACCGGCGGCCCTGCCGGTTCCGGTGTATTGGCTCTCGGCCATCCGGCAAATCTATCCACCGGTGTGGAGGTCGCCAACGCCTGCCAGTCGCAGGGCACCGCCTACCGCTTCCGAATCCCCCTCGATGCCAATCTACGTGCAGCGCAGGGCGGCAAGTCGATATATATCCATGGGATATCACCAGTTTCCGGACAGCCCAATCTGCTGATAGCCAACTCGGGGACGTACACCGTGCCGGCCGTCGTGCGCAGTGCCCAGAACACCGGCCTGACCGCAGCGCCGAACAACATCACCAACGGCGAAGCGGTGTCCATCACGGTGCAGTTCCGCAACACCGGCACGACGGTATGGGGCAGCGAGACCTACCTGGCGTGGGGGAACATCAATCTCAACGCAGCGCTGCCGCTCTCGGGCACCGTCAACCCGGGCGAGTTGGCGACCTTCAGCACCACGGTATCCCCGGTGAACCCGCAGTCGGGCAGCCGTTATTTCGAGTACTCGTTCCAACTGGCCAGCAATGGCGCCGCCTGGGGACCCAAGGTGAGCACCGGGGTGACGGTGCACAACACAGAGTGGGTGTGTACGGGCCGGCACTGCGAGGCCCCCATGCGCATTGGCAAGGATGGTGACGTCGAACTGCAGGGAGAGCCCAACTGATGTCCAGTCTGTTGATTACCTTGATGGCGTTGAACAGCGTGGTCGCCGCCGTAGACTACGACTACGACGAGCTCGGCCGCGTGGTGGCCGAACGTGGCAGCAACGGCCAGAACGTGCGCTATGCCTACGATGCCGAAGGGCAGTTGCTGCAGGTGACAAGCTCGCAGAACCGCGTCACGAAGATGGAGTACGACGCATTGGGGCGGCTGGTCAAACAGACCGACGCGGCCAATGGAGTTACCCGGCTGACCTACGATGCGCTGGACCAGATCACCAGCGTGAAAGACCCGCGTAACCTCACCACGACGTATCAGCGTGACGGCTTTGGGCAGCTGTGGCGGCAGGTGAGCCCGGACACCGGGGTGACCACCCACACCTATAGCCCTCAAGGACTGCGGACCAATACCACCCAGGCCGATGGCGGTGTGACCCAGTATGCCTACGATGGCATGGGGCGACCGACCAGCCGAACTGCCGACGGGCAGACACAGAGCATGGGCTACGACTCGTGCAGTTCGGGCAAGGGCCGGC
>DALZLW010000056.1:0-20436 GCA_032007425.1 Stenotrophomonas sp. | reverse complement strand
CGATCACGATGGCGGTCAGCACCAGCGCCTGCGGCAGCGGATCGGTGTAGTTGCCGAGATTGCTGTCCAGTCCTTCGCGCAGCACCGGCGCTTTGCCCAGCACCACGCGGCCGCCGGCGAAGATCAGCAGGTTGGTGGCATAGGACAGGAAGGTCATGCCGAGGATGACGTCGAAGCTGCGCGCGCGCAGCAGCAGGTAGACGCCGAGCATGGTGAGCACGCCGATGGCGCTTGCCAGGGCCAGTTCCATCAGTGCATCTCCCCGGTCAGTGCCGACCGTTTATGCAGGTCGATCTCGCCGCGGCGCGCCACCCGGGTGCGCGAGGGCTTGATGGTGCCCATCATCGACAGCATCAGCATCGCCCCGCCGAACACCACCAGGTAGACGCCGATGTCAAAGCCGATCGCACTGGCCAGCGGCAGCTCGCCGATCAGCGGCAGGTGCAGGTCCAGGTGGCCGCTGGTGAGGAACGGCACGCCGAACAGCATCGAGGCCATGCCGCTGAGTGCGGCCACGAACAGACCCACGCCGATGCAGCGGATGTAATCGAAGCCGAACCGCGATTCCACCGATGCCGTGCCCTGGATCACGTACTGGATCAGCAGCGGGACGGCCAGCACCAGGCCGGCGATGAAGCCGCCGCCGGGCGCGTTATGCCCGCGCAGGAACAGGAAGATCGATACCGTCAGGGTGAGCGGGAACATGATCTGGGCCAGGTCGGCCGGCACCGGCAGTTTGATCGGCGGCCCCGGCATCACCTGTTCCGGCGCCATGCGCGAGCGACGCAGAAGGGCATGCACCACCAGCGCCGCGATGCCGAACACGGTGATCTCACCGAAGGTATCAAAGCCACGGAAATCGACCAGGATCACGTTCACCACGTTCTGGCCGTAAGCCTCGGGCAAGGCACGGGCCAGCATCTCCCCGGCCATGGTGTTGGGCGGCAGGGTCATCGCGGTATAGGCCAGCGCCGCCATGCCGACGCCGGCGACCAGGGCGATGGCGGCGTCGCGGTATTTGCGCAGGCGCGAGTGTTCGATGACCGACTGCGCCGGCAGATAGTTCATGCCCAGCAGCATCAACACCAGGGTGACCATTTCCACCAGAAGCTGGGTGAGCGCCAAGTCCGGTGCGGACAGGAACACAAAGGTCAGGGCCACCATCAGCCCCACGCCGCCGACCAGCAGCACCGCCAGCAGGCGTTGCCGGTACATGCGCAGGGTGGCCATCGCGCAGGCCATCATCACCGCCCACAGGGCCCAGCCCAGCAGCGGCATCGGTTGCGGCGAAGGCCAGGCGGGCAGGGCGGGTGCGGCCAGCACGGGGGCCAGCGCAACCACCACCGCGACCACCACCAGACCCAGCAGCATGCGCTGCAGGCTGCCATTGGCGATGCCGTTGGTGAGCCACAGCGCCAGCGCGGAAATACGGTCCAACTGGCGGTGGAAGACGTTGCGGCCGGTGGCTTCGTTCTGCACGGCGTGCAGGTTCATCAAACGGCGCAGGCCGAAATACAGGGCCACGCCGCCCACCACGCCCAGTGCGCTCATCAGCAGCGGCAGGTTGAAACCGTGCCAGACCGACAGGCTGTAGTCGGGCAGGGCCGGACCGAGGATGGCGCCGGCACCGGCGTGCAGCACCGGGGCGATGGTCAGTGCCGGGGCGATGCCCACGGCCACGCAGACCACCACCAGGATTTCCACCGGTACCTTCATCCAGCGCGGTGGCTCGTGGGGCACCACGTCCAGGTCATGCGGGCCATCGCCGAAGAAGGTGTCGTGCACGAAGCGCAGGCTGTAGGCCACGCCGAGTACGCCGGCCAACAGCGCGGCGATGGAAATGGCCAGGCGCCAGTATTCCGGGCCGCCGCTGCTGAGCGCTTCGGCGAACAGCATTTCCTTGGACAGGAAGCCATTGAGCAGCGGGATGCCGGCCATCGCCAGCGAGGCGATGATGGCCAGTGCGCTGGTGAAGGGCATCAAGCGTCGCAGCCCGCCCAACCGACGCATGTCGCGCGTGCCCGTTTCGTGGTCGATGATGCCGGCGGCCATGAACAACGAGGCCTTGAACGTGGCGTGGTTGAGGATGTGGAACACGCCGGCAACGACCGCCATCGGTGTTGAAAGACCGAACAGCAGGGTGATCAGGCCCAGGTGGGAGATCGTGGAATAGGCCAGCAGGCCCTTGAGGTCGTGCTGGAAGATGGCGTTCCAGGCGCCGATCAGCAGGGTCAGCGCCCCGATGCCGCTGACGGTGTAGAAGAACAGCTCGCTGCCGGCCAGCGCCGGGTGCAGGCGCGCCAGCAGGAACACGCCGGCCTTCACCATGGTCGCCGAGTGCAGGTAGGCCGACACCGGGGTGGGCGCCGCCATGGCCTGCGGCAGCCAGAAATGGAACGGGAACTGCGCGCTCTTGGTGAAGATGCCGGCCAGCACCAGGAACAGCGCATAAGGATAGAGGGCGCTGGCGCGGATCTGTTCGCCGGCGGCCAGCACCACGTCCAGGTCGAAACTGCCGACGATGCGGCCGATCAGCAACACACCGCCCAGCAGCGCCAAGCCACCGCCGCCGGTGATCACCAGCGCCATGCGGGCGCCTTCGCGGGCATCCTGGCGGTGCGACCAGAAGCCGATCAACAGGAACGAGCTGATGCTGGTCAGTTCCCAGAAGATCATCAGCAGCAACAGGTTGCCCGACAACACCATGCCCAGCATGGCGCCCATGAACAGCAGCAGGTAGCAGAAAAAGCGGTGGGCGTTGTCCTGCGCGCTCAGGTAATAACGGGCATACAGCACGACCAGCGCGCCGATGGCCAGCACCAGGCCGCCGAACATCCATGAAAGCCCGTCCACCCGCAAGGTGAAATCGAGCCCGATCTGCGGCAGCCAGGGCACGCTGGCGCGCACCACTTCACCGTGCAGGATGGCCGGGGTGAGCCAGGCCAGCACGGCCAGGCCGCCCAACGGCGCTGCCGCCGCCAGCCAGGCGGCCGTGGTCCGTGAGCTGCGGGGGAGGGAAGCAACCAGTACCGCCATCAGGAAGGGCAGCACCAGCAAAACAAGCAGACTGGGCATCATGCAGGGAATCGCCGATTCACGAGCAGGTCATGCAGTCTAACAGGCGGCCAACTTCCGCCGATACCGTTGAAAGCGCCTCCATCGGCAGCGAAAGCACCTGATTCATTTTTTCAGCGGCGATCCGCGCGGCTGAACCGCAGGTGTCGCAAGGGCTGGCCCGCCTTGAACTCGCTTGTCAGGCACGGTAGGGCCTGTTCAGGAAGCCCGGGTCAGTAGCGCCATCCCATCTGGTCATACAGTTTGGCCATCACCCAGCCAGGCCCCACCAGCAGGTAGGTCAGGTCGGTCAGGAAGCTGGGGCGGCGCCCTTCCAGGTGGTGTCCGATGAACTGTGCGATCCACGCCAGGACGAACACCGCCACGCCGATCCGCAGCAGCCCGGCGATGCCGAACCGCGCTTCCAGCAGGCGGCACACGCAGCCGCAGACGAAGAACAGCAGCAGCAGGCCGATGGCCAGCGGGCGCGAGTGCTTGTTGTACCAGGACCAGGCGATGAACATCGCAAAGGCCGCCCAGATGCCATGCTGCAGCCAGGTGATCAGCGGTGGCAGGCACCACAGCAGGGCAACCACCGACCACAGGATCGCCGGCACGGCCACGACGTGGATCCGCTGGTTGACCACATTGCGGTGGTCGGCGGCGTAGCTTTCGAAATAACGGTCGATCGACCGCGCACGGTGGGCACTGCTGCTGGGCATGGTCACTCCGGGAATGCCGGCCAGTGACCGGCCCGGGCACCATACCCCAAGCGCCGCGGTCGTGACGACACGCGGCGCAGGGGCGGAAGCCGTATCAGTCGATGCTGATACCGGCCAGCCGCTGCAGGGCTTCGGCGTACTTGGCGCGGGTACGCTCGATCACTTCCGCCGGGATGCTCGGGCCCGGGGCGGTCTTGCCCCAGTCCAGCGTCTCCAGGTAGTCGCGCACGAACTGCTTGTCGTAGCTCGGCGGGCTGGTGCCCACTTCGTACTCGTCCGCCGGCCAGTAGCGCGACGAATCCGGCGTCAGCATCTCGTCCATGATGTACAGGCGGCCATCGGCATCGGTGCCGAACTCGAACTTGGTATCGGCCAGGATGATGCCGCGTTCGCGGGCGTATTCGGCGGCGAAGGCGTAGATGCGCAGGGTGGCATCACGGACCCGCTCGGCCAGTTCGGCGCCGACCGCCTTGACCATCGAATCGAAATCGATGTTCTCGTCGTGGTCACCGACGGCGGCCTTGGTGGACGGGGTGAAGATGGGTTCGGGCAGCTTTTCCGCCTGGCGCAGGCCGTCGGGCAGTTCGATGCCGCTGACCTTGCCGGTGCGCTGGTAATCCTTCCAGCCGCTGCCGATCAGGTAGCCGCGGGCAATGGCTTCCACCGGCACCGGCTTCAGCTTGCGCGTGACCACCGCCCGCTTGGCGTACAGTGCCGCATCCACGCCTTCAGGCAGCACCGCGGCCACATCGATGCCGGTCAGGTGGTTGGGCATCAGGTGGGCGGTCTTGGCGAACCAGAAGTTGGATACCTGGCACAGCATCTCGCCTTTGCCCGGGATCGGGTCGGGCAGCACCACGTCGAACGCCGACAGGCGGTCGGTGGCGACCATCAGCAGGTAGTCGCCCGGGGGCGTACCGGCAGGCAGCCGTTCGCGCGGGATATCGAAGACGTCACGCACCTTGCCGCGATGGCGCAAGGGCAGGCCGGGAAGATCGGATTGCAACAACGTGGTCGGCACGGGCACTCCTGGGGGCTTCGTCGAAACGGCTGCCCAATGGGGACCCGGATGGGCCCGCAGTTGGCCAGCGGGCGGCCTAGTGTAAATCCCCCGGGGCCCGCTGTGACGTAAAATGGGGCTCCTTTTCGTCGCCCTGCTCCCGGAGCACCATGCGCTGGTACGGAAAACTGCTCGGTTTCATCGCCGGGGCCCTGCTGTTCCGGCCCAATCCGCTGTTTGGCGCGGTGGTCGGCCTGTTGCTCGGGCACGCCTTCGACGCCGACTGGTTCCGGCTGAACAAGGAAAATCCCTACCGCGAGCTCGGGATCACTTCCGAGGCCACCGACGCCGAAGTCGACCTGGCCTACCGGCGGATGATGTCCCAGTACCACCCGGACAAGCTGGTCGGCGCCGCCCCCGAGTTGCGGCAGCAGGCCGAAACCAAGAGCCGCCGGGTCAATGCGGCCTACGACCGCATCAAGACCCTGCGCAAGCGCTGAACCCTCCCCCCTTCCGTTTCCAAGGCCCCGGCCATGTCCAACTGCCTGATCGCCCCCTCCATCCTGTCCGCCAACTTCGCCCGCCTCGGCGAGGAAGTGGACAATGTCCTTGCCGCCGGCGCGGACTGGGTCCACTTCGACGTGATGGACAACCACTACGTCCCCAACCTGACCATCGGCCCGATGGTCTGCCAGGCGTTGCGCAAGCACGGGGTCACCGCGCCGATCGACGTGCACCTGATGGTGGAGCCGGTGGACCGCATCATCCCGGACTTCGCCGAGGCCGGGGCCACCTATATCAGCTTCCACCCCGAGGCCAGTCGCCATCCGCACCGCACCATCCAGCTGATCCGCTCGCTGGGCTGCAAGCCCGGCCTGGTGCTCAACCCGGCCACGCCGGTGGACATCCTCGACTGGGTGCTGGACGACCTGGACCTGGTGCTGCTGATGTCGGTCAACCCCGGTTTCGGTGGCCAGGCCTTCATTCCCTCGGCACTGGACAAGCTCAAGGCGGTGCGCGCGAAGATCGATGCCACCGGCAAGGACATCCGCCTGGAGATCGATGGCGGCGTGAAGGCCGACAACATCGGTGCCATCGCCGCGGCCGGCGCCGATACCTTCGTGGCCGGCTCGGCGATCTTCAACGCGCCCGATTACCGCCAGGTGATCAGCGCGATGCGCACCAACGTCGCCGCGGCGCGCTGAGCGGCATGGCGGCCCTGCAGATCCGTCCGGCCACGGTTGAAGACGCAGGCCTGATCCTGCGCTTCATCCGCGAACTGGCCATCTATGAGAAAGCCGAGTCGTCGGTGCAGACCGATGAAGCCGGCATCGCCGCCAGCCTGTTCGGCGACCATGCCACCGCCCACGCGCTGGTCTGCGAAGCCGATGGCGAGGCGATCGGCTACGCGGTTTACTTCTACAACTATTCGACCTGGCTGGGCCGCAAGGGCATCTATCTGGAAGACCTGTACGTCAGCGCGGAAAAGCGCGGCCTGGGTGCCGGCAAGGCATTGCTGCAGCACCTGGCACGGCAGGCGGTGGCCGAAGGCTGCGGGCGTTTCGAATGGTCGGTGCTGGACTGGAACACGCCGGCCATTGATTTCTACACCGCCGCCGGCGCGCGTCCGCAGGACGAATGGACGGTGTATCGGCTGGAAGGCGAGGCGCTGGCGCGGTTCGCGCAGGCGGCGAGCTGACGCCCCGCTTTCCGGCCAACCTGTGCATTGTCGCCAGGTTGGCCGGAGCCCTCATCTGAGGCTGATCCTGCCTCGATCCGTCGTCCCTGCTATGGCCTTCCATGCTCCGGGGATACGGTGACACGGTGATGACAGCCGCCGCGGGATGGCTGTTCACCGGCGGCAAACGCGCAGTTGCTAGCCTGTGCCACCCCCCGAGTCCTGGAAGTACCGCTATGTCTGCTCCGCGCTGGCGTCTGATCCTCAACGGCAAGTCGGCCGGCGACACGGATGTCCGCGAGGCCGTAGGGCACTGGCGCAACCAGGGTGTGCAGCTGGAAGTGCGGGTGACCTGGGAAGAAGGAGACGCAGAGCGCTATGTGGCCGAAGCCATCGAGCATGGCGTGGACGTGGTCATTGCCGGTGGTGGTGACGGTACCTTGAGCGCCGTGGCGGAAACGCTGGCACACCGGGATGAATCCGCCGTCGGTCTGCCTTCACTGGGCCTGCTGCCGCTTGGCACCGCCAACGACTTCGCTGTCTCCACCGGTATTCCCGAAACGGCGGATGCCGCCCTGCAACTGGTTGCCGAATCCACGGCCGTACCCATCGACCTGCTGCGCATCCAGGCCGACGGACGCACCTGGTGGTCGGCCAACGTCGCCAGTGGTGGCTTCGGCACGCAGATCACCGTGGAAACCGATGAAGGCTTGAAGAAAGTGTTGGGTGGGCTGGCCTATGTGATCACCGGGATATCCCGGCTGGGCCGCATCGAGCCGATCCAGGCGCGCTTCAGTGGTGAAGGCTTTGCATGGCAGGGCGGTTTCATTGCCTTGGGCGTTGGCAATGGGCGCCAGGCTGGCGGTGGGCAGGTGTTGTGCCCGCAGGCCTGGCTGGATGACGGCCTGCTCGATGTGACGGTGATTCCGGACCTGGAAGGCGAAGTGGCTGCGACGCTGGGCGAACTGGTGAAGGGGGGCAAACAGGCCGCCCTGGAAAAAGTGGCGACCCGCGCCGCACTGCCTTGGTTGGAGATCGATGCCGATGCCCCGCTGACCCTCAACCTGGACGGCGAGCCGGTGCAGGCCCGGCATTTCCGCATCGACTGCGTCCCAGGAAGGGTGCGCATGCACCTGCCGGCAGACTGCGGCCTGCTGGCCCGCTAGGCGCCGGGCCAGGCCCGGCGCCGGCGGCGGTTTACTTGAAAATACGGTCGAGCAGGCGCCCAGCGGCGTTTTCCACCGCTTCTCCGGCGCGGTCACTGACCGCGCCACCGACCGAGGCGGCGCCGAGGCCTGCTGCCACGGTCTGGTTCTGGAAGGCCACCGGGAAGGTCTGCACCCGCCGCAGGCGACCTTGGCCGAGGTCTTCGTACTGGCCAAAGCTGGCATTGATGTCGAAGCGGTCGCCGACCGTCTGGCCCGTCGCCATCACCCGCTGGATCTGGAAGGTCACCGTCGCACTGCGGCCGGACCCCAGCACGAAGCTGGAATCCACCTTGTTGTAGCGGGAAATGGGAATCCCCTTCACGGAGTCTTTTTCCGCGCCGACCGGGAACTCATACCGGTAACCATTGCTGTCAGTGGCGGCGAATGATTCCCCCTCGTAGTTGAGGATCATCGACATGGTGCCGGTATTGCGCACGGTCATCGTCACCGTGGCCTGCACGCGTTTGCCATTGCGGCCGACGCGGATCGATTCCAGCCGTGCCTCCAGATCGCCGATGTGGCTGACCGGCGGCGCCAGCCCGCCAGCCCCATTGCAGCGCGCCTGCAGTGCGGCAAGTTCGGCTTTCAGCTGGGCGTTTTCCCGACGCAGCTGGTCGGCGCTTTGTGCGTAAGCATCGGGCAGCCCAGCGCCCATCAGGGACAGCGCCAGCGAGAGAGAAACAAGGGTACGGTTCATGCTCAGGGTCTCTGCAGAAGGGGTGCGATCAACGCACGGACATCGCCGCGCCGAACAGGCCGAGCACGGTGAGGTTCACCAGCACCCAGATGATCACCGATGCCACCAGGCTGGCCAGGGTGAGCAGCAGCTGGCGGATGCCATCCGGATTGCCCTTGCCCTGCACGATGGCGAAGCAAAGCACCGCGCCCAGCAGGAACAGCACCACGCCGAAGATGCCGGCCACCGGCACCAGGGCGCAGCCCCAGCCGATCCACCGCAACGCGCGCGCGGTACGCACCGTGCCTTCGGTCGCCCGGCGCGCGGCTTCTTCCCTGACGCGACGGCGTTGCAGTTCATCCTGCACGTGGTTTTCGTCAATCACATTCATCGTGTGTTCCCCCTGTTGATGGCGCCGGGTCCTGCCCGGCTGACGCGGTGTGCACCGGCGCCGGACCCGCTCCGGCGCGTGCAGCGGTAAACGAATGGCCAAGTGGTGCCCGGCGGTCGCAGCGGGCGAAAGCCATCACCCACCGGCATCACGAAGTGCGCACTCCTCGGCGGTGCCGCAGGGCTCGGCGGCAGCCGGCTGTCCTGGCTGGCTCTGATCGGCGCTGTAGCTGGCCAGCACGCGCCCCGAACGATCGCGCAGTTGCACATGGGTCACGGAGGTCTTCAGCAGCGGTGCATTCAGATCGGCCGACTGGGCGAAGAAATACACGCGCAGCTGCGGCTTGTTGTCCCACTTGCCTCGCATGCCTTCGAGCTCGCGGGCGACGGCCTCATCGGCCACCGGCGCGAACTGCACCTGTGCCGGGTTGTTCCAGGTGAACTTATAGTCCGAACCATCGTTGAACCAGCGACGGCGGTTGGCATCGAACTCGCCGACGGTGAAGCCCTTGCGGTCGAAGTCGTAGGGCTGCAGCTCGGCATCGTCGATGTCCATCCACACGTAAGGCGCGGCGGCCGCCTCGGCAATGCCCTGTTCCAGCTGCGGCTTGAGCGCCTGCATCAGGTCGCGGCGGCGGAAGGTGTCGCTGGTCGTGCGGTAATCACGCGAGTACGACTCGGCCAGCTTCTCGAAATCCGGCGGCAGCTTGCTGGCGGCCACATACAGCAGCATCACCTGCTGGCCGCTGTCGAGCTGGCGGTATTCGGCCAGAGGCTTGCGCAGGTCAGGCTGCGGCAGTGACGGTTGCGCTGCGGTCGCGCTCTTGTCGGCGGGCGCGGCAGCGCTCTGCGCCGCCGTGTCATCGGGGGACGCGGCAGGCGTGTCCTTGCCGCCGCAGGCAGTCAGAGCCAGGGTGCAGGCCAGTGGAAGCAGGTAGAGAGCCGGGGCGCGCATGACATTCCTGAAAGAGTGGTAAACGAATGGCCGCTACTGTGATAGTTTTGCCAGCGGCCACGCAGGCCATGGATGTGACTTGACAAGTAGCAGGGGGCTGCTGTGCACACCGCGCTTATGGAAGAGCTGTACTCGGGCATCACCGATGCCGAGCGCATGCAGGGATTCGTCGCCGGCTTTGGCCGTGCAGTGGGCTGCCACTCCGGCAGCGTGACCCTGCGCGATCTGCGTGGTGGCCGGCATGTGGCACTGGTCGCCGCCGGGGCGATGGCCGATCCGCGCACCGTGGAAAAGTTCAACGAAGACACCCTGTATTCGGTGGACAACCTCTGGTTCAACCGGGCGGCCCCCGGCATGCGGGCCGGCAGCGTGATCGTCAGCGACCAGCTGGCGACGCTGGCGGAAATGCGCCGTACCCGTTACTACCTGGATTTCCTGCGCCAGATCGACACGCTGCGCTCGCTGGCCCTGTGTGTGTCGCGCAATCCCGAACAGGTCGCGATGCTGACCTTCGTCGGCACCGAGCGGCGAGGCGATTTCAGCGCATCGGAAATCGCGCTGTGCCATACCTTGGCGCCGCATTTCGTCAACGCCTTCGACCTGCGGCAGACCCTGCAGGAGGCCTGGAAACAGCCGGGTACCTTGGCGCTGGTGCTGCTGGACGAGCACCTGCGGGTGACCTCGCTCAATGCAGGCGGGGAAGATCTGCTGCTTGCCAAGGTGTTGCGGGTACCGCGCAAGGCGGCCGTCGAGCCCGTCCATCCGGTGTCGCGGGTGGCCTGGAACGCGCTGGTGAAACGTCTGGCCCAATCCGGTGGCGCGCCGCTGGCAACCGGGCAGGACATCGTGCCGTTGCACGACGCACAGGGGCTGCTGGCCGGGTTTGCCTCGCTGCGCCCATACGGCCACTACATCCCGGGCACGGGGGCCGCCCGCTTCGTATTGACCGTCAACAGCCTGGCGCGGCGGTCGGCCGATGGCCTGGCCGCCACGCTGCGCGCGTTGTTCGGGCTGACCCCGGCCGAGGCCCAGCTGGCCTTGGCCCTGCACGAACACGGCGAACTGGCCGCCGCCGCCGTGGCCTGCGGGATCGGCACATCCAGCGCCCGGACCCGCCAGCAGAGCATCTACGAAAAGACCCGGGTGCACCGCCAGGTCGACCTGCTGCGGATGCTGGACAGCCTCAATGCGATGCTGGCCAGCGCCAGGCCGCTGCCGACCCGCCACTAGCACCGGCGGGAAGGACAGGCTTCCGCGCCGTCGGTTCCTGCGGTACAGTCCGGGGGTGTCCATCCTGACGACCCCGCATTCGCTTTCTTCCGCACGCCGTTCGTGGCGATGGTGGCCTGTAGCCGTCGTCCGCCTCGAAACCCCCGTGTACCGGAAGGAAAGTCGTCTTGAACACCTTTGCCCAGTTCCAGCAGCAGGCCGCTGAAGGCCACACGCTCGTCCCCGTTGTCCGTGAAGTCCTGTCGGACCTGGACACCCCGCTTTCGGTCTACCTGAAGCTGGCTGACGGCCCACATACCTATCTGTTTGAATCCGTGGAAGGCGGCGAACGCTTCGGCCGCTATTCGATCATCGGCCTGCCGGCGCGCCGCGTGTACCGTTTCCATGGCCATACCTTGTCCGTCAGCGAGGGCGGCCAGGTAGTGGAAACCCGCGAGGTCCAGGACCCCTTCGCCGAAGTCGAGGCCCTGCGCAACGCCCATTCGGTGCCGCGGCTGGAAGGCCTGCCGGGCTTCACCGGCGGCCTGGTCGGCTGGTTCGGATTCGAGTGCATCGGCTACATCGAGCCGCGTCTGGCACCGCCGGCCGGCCGCGACGAGTTGGGTACGCCGGACATCCTGCTGCTGCAATCGGAAGAACTGGCGGTGTTCGACAGCCTCAAGGGCCGTCTGTACCTGATCGTGCATGCCGACCCGCGCCAGCCGGGTGCGTGGGACGACGCACAGGCCAGGCTGGACGGATTGGTCGCCAAGCTGCGGGCCCCCGGCGCGGGCTATCCGCAGCCGATCACCCGCGACGTGCTGGACGAATCGGACTTCGTGTCCGGCTTCACCCACGATGGGTTCATCGATGCGGTCCAGCGCAGCAAGGAGTACATCCGTGCCGGCGACATCTTCCAGGTGGTGCTGAGCCAACGCCTGAGCGTGCCGTTCAAGGCGCGCCCGGTGGATGTCTACCGCGCCCTGCGCGCGCTGAACCCGTCTCCGTACATGTATTTCCTCGACGTCGGCGACATGCAGGTGGTGGGTTCGTCGCCGGAGATCCTGGTGAGGCTGCAGCACGACGCCGATGGGGTCGGGGAAGTCACCGTGCGTCCCATCGCCGGCACCCGCCCGCGCGGCGCGACCCCGGAACAGGACCAGGCGCTGGAAGTGGAGCTGCTGGCCGATCCCAAGGAGCGTGCCGAGCACCTGATGCTGATCGACCTGGGCCGCAACGATGCCGGACGGGTGTCGCAGCCGGGCACGGTGCAGCTGGGCGAACAGTTCGTGATCGAACGCTACAGCCACGTCATGCACATCGTCAGCGAAGTCACCGGCACCCTGCAGCCCGGGCTGAGCTATGCCGACGTGCTGCGCGCCACCTTCCCGGCGGGCACCGTCAGCGGTGCGCCGAAAATCCGCGCGCTGGAAGTGATCCGCGAGCTGGAACCGATCAAGCGCAATGTGTATGCCGGCAGCATCGGCTACATCGGCTGGCACGGCGATGCCGATACCGCGATCGCCATCCGCACCGCGGTGATCAAGGACGGTCGTCTGCACGTGCAGGCCGGCGCCGGCATTGTCCATGACTCGGACCCGGAAAAAGAGTGGGACGAGACCATGAACAAGGGGCGTGCGCTGTTCCGCGCCGTTGCACAGGCGGCCAAGGGCCTGTGAGCTGCCCCTGCCACGGCCATGGTGCCGTGGCGGCCCTGCCGTATTTCCCTTCCCCCGGCGGCACCCGCGCGTGCGCCAACCTCTTGAAAGCGACGGAACCTGACCATGTTGTGGATGATCGACAACTACGACAGCTTCACCTACAACCTCGTGCAGTACCTGCAGACGCTGGGCGCCGAGGTCAAGGTGGTGCGCAACGACGCCATGAGCGTGGATGAGATCGCCGCGCAGCGGCCCGAGCGGATCGTCATTTCCCCCGGCCCCTGTACCCCGAACGAGGCCGGCGTGTCGCTGGCGCTGATCGAGCGGCTCGGCCCGACCACGCCGATACTCGGCGTCTGCCTGGGGCACCAGGGCATCGGCCAGGTTTATGGCGGCACCGTGATCCGCGCCGGCAACATCATGCACGGGAAGACCTCACCGATCCGCCACGAAGGCAAGGGTGTGTTTGCCGGCCTGCCGGACCGTTACCAGGCCACCCGCTACCACTCGCTGGTGGTGGACAAGCACAGCCTGCCCGATTGCCTGGAAGTCACGGCGTGGACCGAGAACGAAGACGGCTCCATGGAGGAAATCATGGGCCTGCGCCACCGCCAGTATCCGGTGGAAGGCGTCCAGTTCCATCCCGAATCCATCCTCACCGAGCACGGCCACGCGCTGCTGCGCAACTTCCTGCAGCGCTGAGCTGCCACGCCCGAATCCAAGGAGCACCGCATGGCCTTCTCCCCCCAGGAAGCACTGCAACGAACCATCGAACACCGTGAAATCTTCTTCGAGGAAATGGTCGACCTGATGCGGCAGATCATGCGCGGCGAAGTCTCGCCGGCGATGACCGCCGCGATCCTCACCGGCCTGCGGGTGAAGAAGGAAACGGTGGATGAAATCGCCGCGGCGGCCACCGTCATGCGCGAGTTTGCCCGCGCCGTGCCGGTGGCTGATACCACGCATATGGTGGACATCGTCGGCACCGGTGGTGATGGTTCGCACACGTTCAATATTTCCACCTGCGCGATGTTCGTTGCCGCCGCCGCCGGCGCGCGCGTGGCCAAGCATGGCAATCGCAGCGTCTCGTCCAAATCCGGCAGTGCCGACGCGGTGGAAGCACTGGGCGCGGTGATCGAACTGCAGCCGGAGCAGGTCGCGGCGGCGATCGAACAGACCGGCGTCGGCTTCATGTTCGCGCCCATCCACCACCCCTCGATGAAGGTCGTGGCGCCGGTGCGCCGTGAGATGGGCGTGCGCACCATCTTCAACATCCTCGGTCCGCTGACCAACCCGGCCAATGCACCGTCGGTGCTGATGGGCGTTTTCCATCCCGACCTGGTCGGCATCCAGGCGCGCGTGCTGCGCGAGCTGGGCACGCAACGGGCCATGGTGGTGTGGGGGCGCGACAACATGGATGAAATCTCGCTGGGCGCCGGCACCCTGGTCGGCGAACTGCGCGACGGCAAGGTGCGCGAGTATGAAATCCACCCGGAAGACTTCGGCATTGCCATGTCGGCCAGCCGTAATCTGCGCGTGGAAGGCCCGGAGCAGTCCATCGCCATGCTGCGCGAGGTGCTGGACAACCAGCCCGGCCCGGCGCACGACATCGTCGCACTCAATGCCGGCGCCGCCCTGTACGTGGCCGGTGTCGCCGAGGACATCGCCGACGGCCTGACCCGCGCCCGCGCCGCCATTGCCAACGGGAGTGCCCGCGAACGGCTGCAACACTATGTGCAGACCACGCGGATCCTGGCCGCCTGAGCGCCCGGTTCAGCCTGTCCCGCCCGGTGGCCGATAATGGCCTCCTCACCGCCCCCGCACCGACCCTGACGACGATGAGCGATATCCTGCAGACCATCCTGGCCCGAAAGGCCGAAGAAGTAGCCCAGCGCCGCGCCGTGCGCTCCCTGGACGCGCTGAAAGCCGCCGTCGCCAGCGCGCCCCCGGTGCGCGGCTTCGTGCGCGCGCTGCAGGCGGCCATCGCCAATGGCGATCCTGCGGTGATCGCCGAGGTGAAGAAGGCCAGCCCCTCCAAGGGGGTGATCCGTCCGGATTTCCGTCCGGCCGACATTGCCGTCAGCTACGAGTTCGGCGGTGCCAGCTGCCTGTCGGTGCTGACCGACGTGGATTTCTTCCAGGGCGACGATACCTACCTGCAGCAGGCCCGCGAAGCCTGCACGCTGCCGGTGCTGCGCAAGGACTTCGTGATCGATCCCTACCAGGTCTACGAGGCCCGCGTGCTGGGCGCCGACTGCATCCTGCTGATCGTGGCCGCGTTGGATGACCCGCAGCTGGTGGCGCTGTCCGAGCTGGCGCTGTCGCTGGGCATGGACGTGCTGGTGGAAGTGCATGATATCGACGAACTGGAGCGTGCCCTGCAGGTGCCGGCACCGATGATCGGCATCAACAACCGCAACCTGCGCACCTTCGAGGTCTCGCTGCAGACCACGCTGGCCATGCGGGACGCCGTGCCGCGTGATCGCCTGCTGGTCACCGAAAGCGGCATCCTCGGCGCGCAGGATGTCGCCCTGATGCGGGATGCCGGCATCCACGCCTTCCTGGTCGGCGAAGCCTTCATGCGCGTGGAAGAACCCGGCGAAGGCCTGCGTCAGCTATTCTTTGCCCCATGAGCACGCCGTATCCAACTCCGCGCGCCGACGCGCCGCTGGTGGTCTTCGATTTCGATCACACGTTGTATGACGGTGATTCCGGCACCCATCTGTTTGCCTCGCTGATCAAGCGCAATCCGCTGCGCATGCTGGCGGCGCTGCTGGTGACGCCGATTGCAGGGCCGCTGGTGGCGATGCTGCCGACCCGCCGCACCGGGATTTCGATCTACGTCTGGATCGGCAGCTTCGGCCTGCACCGGGCGCGTGAGTTCAACCGGGTCATCGATGCCTACGTGATCCGCAATGAAGCGCACATGCGCGCCAAGCTGCTCCCGCAGGCACTGGAAGTGTTCGCCCGGCACCGGGCGCAGGGCGACCGCGTGGTGGTGGCGACCGGTGCGCCGCCGGAGCTGGCGCGGGCGATCCTGGCATTCGTGGCCCATCAGGACGTGCCGGTGATCGGCACCGAGGTCGGCCCGCGGCTGGGCGGCGTCGGCCCGACCCGGCACTGCCACAACGAAGAGAAGATGCGCATGCTGCGCGAGCGCGGCTACGGCGAGATCGCCATCGCCTACTCGGACAGTACGGCGGATCTGCCGCTGTTGCTGGCGGCCAAGGCCCCGGTGGTGGTGAATCCGAAGAAAGCCAGCGTGGACTTCTTCCGTCGCGTGTTGCCTGCGGGCACCCGCATCCTCAATTGGGGCTGCGTGGACCGGGGCGGCGACAAGGCCTGAGCCAGCGGCGCCGCCGAGCCATGCACGGCGGGTCTGCCTGCTGTCGCGTCACCAACGGCAGCGTCGGCAGTGTGAGGGCCGGGCCAGGCCGGCGAGGTCAGCGGCGCGTTTCCGTCACCGCCCCAGGTAGCCATGCACCGCGTGGCCGACCTGATACAGGCTGATGGCCAGCAACAGCAGGCCCACCGCCACCAGCACCCAGCGCTCCTTCACCCGCTTCACCAGCAGGGCCGCCAACGGAGCCGCCATCATGCCGCCGATCAGCAGGCCGGCGACGATCTGCAGATGCTGCAAGCCCATCGACATCAGGAAAGTTGCCGAGATCGTCAGCGTGACCACGAACTCGGCGGCATTGACCGTGCCGATCGTGGTCCGGGCCTGGCCGCCGCGCGCCAGCAGGGTCGAGGTCGCGATGGGGCCCCAGCCACCGCCACCGGTGGCATCGCAGACGCCGGCGAACAGGCCCAGCAGCGGTACCCGGCGAATGTCGCCTTTGGGCATCCAGCGGCCGGCGGCGCGGAACAGGATCACGATCGCCAGGACCAATAGATAAAGATAAATCAATGGCCGGATGAGGTCCCCCGGCAGCTGGGTCAGGCCGTAGGCGCCAATGGCGCCACCAATGGCACCGGGAACGGCCAGCCGCAGGAACAGATGCCGATCCACATTGCCGGCGACCAGGTGCGACACCCCGGAGGCGCCGGTGGTGAAGACCTCGGCCGTGTGCACGCTGGCACTGACCTGGGCCGGAGGCACACCCATGCTCAGCATCACCGACGACGACACCAGGCCAAAGGCCATGCCCAGTGCGCCGTCCACCAGTTGGGCGGACAGACCGATGAGGATGAACCACCAGAATTCGCTGCTCAGTTCCATGCCATCAGCCTAGCGGATGCGGGTGTGGGGACGCTGCGAGGACGCGATATCGGCCGGGCAAGGGTCGACATCGGCCTGGCTGGTAGGCCCTGCACCTGGTGGGGGGCGACCCTTGGCCGCCAAGGTCCCGGTGAACGGGGCAGTGCGGACAATGCCGGGAATCGCCCTGCGAACAGGGCAGCTCAGCGTGTGCCGTACAGCACGACCGTCTTGCCGCGGGCATGCAGGATGCCATCGGCCTGCAGCTTCTTGAGCACGCGCCCGGCCATCTCCCGCGAGCAGCCGACCAGCCGTGCCAGTTCCTGGCGTGAAACCCGCAACTGGCTGCCCTGCGGATGGCTCATGGCCTCCGGTTCGCGCGCCAGATCGTGCAGGGTGCGTACGATGCGGTCGGTGACGTCCAGGAAGGCCAGGCGGCTGGCTTTGCGGCTGGTGTCGAGCAGGCGCTTGGACACCTGCTGGCCCAGCGAGTAAAGCAGGCGCGGCGCGTCGGCCGACAGTGGGCCCAGGAACAGCTGATGCAGGCGCTCGTAGCTGATCTCGGCCAGCTCGCAGGAGGTGCGTGTGCGCAGGATCACTTCACGCCGTTCAGATTCGACGAAGAGGCCCATTTCGCCGACGAACTCGCCAGTACCGAAGTAACCCAGGACCAGTTCACGTTCTTCGTCCTCTTCGGCGATGATCGAAACAGAACCGCTGATGACGTAATAAAGGGTTCCTGCAGGATCTCCGGGACGGAACACGTCCGTACGCGCGGGGTAGCGGCGCCGATGGCTGTGGGCCAGGAAGCGTTCGATGGTGGCGATGTCCATCGACAATGGACTGTTGGCAAGGCGCACGATTGACACGGTCAGGGCGCTCCCTCTGCGCATGAACGGTTTCACGGGGGTGTGGAACCAGCTTAGCGGAGCACAATTGTTAAGAGCAAACATTGTGCCAGATCCGGCAGCCTGTTCACGTTAGCCCCCAGCGCTTTTATGCCGCATAATTAGTCCTTTCCCATCTCATACAGGATCGACCGCCGTGGTCAAGCCGTTGCCTCGCCTGAGGCTGCAGGGTTTCAACAACCTCACCAAGGCGCTGAGCTTCAACATCTACGACGTGTGTTACGCCCGCACCGAAGAGGAGCGCCAGCGTTACATCGAGTACATCGATGAAGAGTACAACGCCGACAGGCTGACTCAGATTCTTACGGATGTCGCCGAAATCATCGGTGCCAACATCCTGAACATCGCGCGCCAGGATTACGATCCGCAGGGTGCATCGGTGACGATCCTGATCTCCGAAGAGCCGGTGATCGACAAGAAGCAGGCCGGCAAGGAGCTGATCTCCGATGCCGTGGTCGCCCACATGGACAAGAGCCACATCACCGTCCATACCTATCCGGAAACCCATCCGCAGGAAGGCATCGCCACCTTCCGCGCCGATATCGACGTCGCCACCTGCGGCGTGATTTCGCCGCTGAAGGCGCTGAACTACCTGATCGAAAGCCTGGAATCGGACATCGTGATCATGGACTACCGCGTCCGTGGCTTCACCCGCGATGTGAAGGGCAAGAAGCATTACATCGACCACAAGATCAACTCGATCCAGAACTTCCTCGCCAAGAACGTGAAGTCGCGGTACGAGATGCTCGACGTGAACGTGTACCAGGAAAACATCTTCCACACGAAGATGCACCTGCAGGACTTCGACCTGGACCAGTACCTGTTCGAAGAGAAGGCCCGCAACCTGTCGTTCAAGGAACGCATGAAGATCGAAGCCCTGCTCAAGCGCGAGATCGAAGAGCTGTTCCACGGTCGCAACCTCGACCAGTAACCCCGTGGCGGCGCCTTGGCGCCGGCCACCCAGGCGGGACGACCCGCCCCGGGGCAAGGCACGCTGCACTGCAGGGTGCGTGCTCCGGTGATGTACCGACCCACGGCCCGGTGTTCCCACACCGGGTCGTTTTTTTTTTGCAACGAGGAGCCCCCATGCCCTGGATCTACCTGCTGCTTGCCGGCCTGTTCGAAATTGGCTTCGCCATAGGAATGAAGTACTCCGATGGCTTCAGCAAACCCTGGCCGACGGCCGCCACCGTGGCTTCGGCGCTGGTCAGCCTGTACCTGATGAGCCAGGCCATGAAGGCGATTCCGGTAGGAACGGCCTACGCCATCTGGACCGGCATCGGTGCGATGGGCGTGGCCGTGCTGGGCATCTTCCTGTTCAACGACAGCGCCTCGCCGGCGCGTCTGGGCTGCGTGGCCCTGATTGTCTGCGGCGTGATCGGCCTGAAGCTGGTGTCGCCGACCTGAGCTCGCGCCGCTGGCCGCGGGCATCGCCCGGCGCGGGTGGCGCAGGGCCCGGCCGGATGCGCCGTTACGCGCGGTACGCCACCGTCTTCATCACCGCCGATGCCAGCGCCATCACCTTGGGGATGGGGAAGGGCAGTCGCCGCGCACCGGCATGCTCGGCGTGCTCGGCATGGCGCGCCTCGTCCTCCTTCATCACCGCGATCACCGCCCGGCTGCGCAGATCGCCCGGGGGCAGGGTGGTCAGGTGTTCGTCCAGATGGGCTTCGACCTGGCGCTCGGTTTCGACCACGAAGCCCAGGTTCCAGCCGTCACCGCGCAACCCGGCCAAGGTGCCGATCGCATAGCTGCCGGCATACCAGAGCGGATTGAACAGACTGGGGCGGCTGTCCAGTTCCCCCAGGCGGGTGGCACACCAGGCCAGGTGGTCGGTCTCTTCCTGCGCCGCTTCCAGCAGATGCTGGCGGGTGGCGGGGTCCTGCGCCACCGCCGCCTGGCCGAAATACAGGCCCTGTGCACAGACCTCGCCAACGTGGTTGATGCGCATCAGCCCGGCGGCGTGCCGGCGTTCGCGCGCGTCCATGCCGGGTTCCCCGGTGTCGGCGGCCGGGTAGGGCCGGGACGCCGGCGGATTGCCGAACACGGTGTCCAGCGCACGTTGCGCCTCGGTCAGCAGGTGGTCCAGCGGGGTGGTTTGGCGGAGCGCGGTCATGGCACGGGCGACAGCAAGGGACCGTCGATTCTGGCCCGGCGGGCGTGGCCTGCCAAGCCTGCCCGGGCTCGGCTTGCATCAAGGGCGGGGCCTCTGTATCATTCCGCCCCTTACGCTTTACCGACAACAACGCGTGGCAGAGTTCCGGCGAGCCTTTCGCCGCAATGAGCCCGACCTAACCTAGAGTTCTTCATGAGCACTTTCACTGCCAAGAACGAGACCGTCCAGCGCGACTGGTACCTCGTCGACGCCGAGGGCAAGACCCTGGGCCGTCTCGCCACTGAGCTGGCCCGCCGTCTGCGCGGCAAGCACAAGCCCGTCTACACCCCCCACGTTGATACCGGCGACTACCTGGTCGTCATCAATGCAGAAAAGATTGCCGTCACCGGCAAGAAGCTGCAGGACAAGATGTATCACCGTTTCACCGGCTACATCGGCAACCTGAAGACCGAATCGCTGGCCCAGGCGCTGGAGCGTCACCCGGAGCGCGTGATCGAGATCGCCGTGAAGGGCATGCTGCCGAAGGGCCCGCTGGGTCGCCAGATGTACCGCAAGCTCAAGGTCTACGCCGGCACTGAGCATCCGCACGCCGCACAGCAGCCGCAGGTTCTGGATATCTAATCATGGCTATCACTCAAAACTACGGCACTGGCCGCCG
>DALZLW010000055.1:0-20971 GCA_032007425.1 Stenotrophomonas sp. | reverse complement strand
CCACCCAGCGCCCGTCGGTGGATGTGATCACCGGCCTGATCAAGGCCAACATCCCCACCCGCATCGCCTTCCAGGTCAGTTCGAAGATCGATTCGCGCACCATCCTGGATCAATCCGGCGCCGAAACCCTGCTCGGGCACGGCGACATGCTGTACCTGCCGCCGGGCACGGCCATGCCCGATCGTGTGCACGGCGCTTTCGTGTCCGATGATGAAGTGCACCGCGTGGTGGAGCACCTGAAGGCGATGGGACCGGCCGATTACATCGACGGTGTGCTCGACGAAGTCCAGACGATGGGTGATGGCGTCGTGGTCGGCGCGACCGGCCTGCCAGAAACCAGCTCGTCGGGCGATGAGTCCGATCCGCTGTATGACGAAGCGCTCAGGGTCGTGACCGAAACCCGGCGCGCCTCCATTTCCGGTGTGCAGCGCCGCCTGAAGATCGGCTACAACCGGGCAGCGCGCTTGATCGAGGCAATGGAAGCGGCCGGCGTGGTCAGCGCGCCGGAACATAATGGCGACCGTACGGTGCTGGCACCGCCGCCGCCAAGATAACGTCCCTCTTATTCCACCATCGCGCCTGGCGCAGGGAACCGGTGATGCCCAAGGATTGCTTCCGTCTCACGTTGCTCGCAGGTGCGCTGGCGCTTGCGGGCGCCGCCCACGCCAACGTTACCCCGAAGAACGCGCCGGCGGTAGCCGATGCGACCGGCGCCGGCGTCGCCGCCCCGGCGGCCGCCAGCACCGATTTCCGTTACCTGCGCTACCAGGCCGATTACGTGGTCGACGCACAGGCGGGCAGCGTGCAGACCGAGACCCGCGAGGTCCTGCTCAACACCCGCAGCGCAGTCGAGCAGTTCAGCCAGGTGCGGTTGAGCTACAGCGAAAAGATGGAAACCCTCGAGGTGCTGGAGGCTTATACGGTTGATGCGCAGGGCCAGCGCCGCGACGTGGCGGCCGATCGCATCTACACCCAGGAGAGCTATTCCAGTGCCTCGGCGGCGATGTATGCCGACCGCAAGGTGCGCATCATTGTGTTCCCCAGCCTGGCCCCGGGGTCGCGACTGGTCTACAGCACCCGCCGCAGCCAGCACCAGCCCTATTTCCCCGGGTATTTCAGCCTGTGGGAAGCCTTCAGTGTCTTTACCGAATACGAGCAGGCCCAGGTCACCCTGACCGCACCTGCCGGCCTGCCCATGCGGGTGCGCAGCCGTGGGCTGGAAGGTGCCGATACGCCGCGCATCCGCGACGGCCTGGCACACTGGCAATGGCGGCATCGTCGCGCCGAGGCGCTGCCTGTGCAGAACTGGACAGCGGCCGCGTGGGAATACAGCCCCGGGGTGATGGCCAGCACCTACCAGGACTGGGCGCAGGTGGCCCGCGCCTACCAGGCCAATGCAGGCGCGGCCGCCGAGCCGACGCCGGCGATCCGGGCGCTGGCCGCGCAGCTTACCGCCGGCATCAGCGACCGGCGCCAGCAGGTCGATGTCCTCTACCGCTGGGTCGCCCAGAACATCCGCTACGTGGCCGTCTACCTTGGCAATGGTGGGCTGGAGCCGAACACCGCGCAGAGCATCCTCGACACACATTACGGTGACTGCAAAGACCATGTGGTCATCCTGCAGGCGCTGCTGGCGGCGGCCGGCATTGACAGCAGCCCGGTGCTGATCGGTGCCGGTGGCGGGCCCACGCTGCCGGACATCCCGGTGCTGGGGCGTTTCAACCACGCCATCACCTACGTGCCGGAGTTCGATCTGTACCTGGATTCCACCAGTGTCTATGCCCGGCCCGGACAACTGCCAGCGGCCGACCTGGGGGCGCCGGTGCTGTTGACCACCACCGGGACGCTGGCGCGCACGCCGCCGGCTTCGGGCCCGCGCTCAGGCTTGGCGTTCAGCGTCGACATCCACTTCGAGCGCAATGGCGACCTGCAGGGCCAGACCCGCCTGCAGCCCGGCGACAGCGCCGAAATCGGCCTGCGCGGCGCTTACGCGCAGGTCAATGCGCAGAACCGCGCCCGCATCGAAAACTCGCTGCTGTCCTCGTCCGGCTTCGACGGGCAGGGCGCGCTGGAGCTGTTGGGCGACCCGCAGGACCTGACCCGGCCGTTCAACATGGCCTACCGCTTCCAGGCCCGGGACTACGTGGATTTCAACCTTGTGGGGGGCATGCAGTTGCCTGATCCGCCGGCCGTGGAGTCCATGCGCGGGATCTACGCCAATGCCTCGGCAGAAAGCAATGCGACCCCGTTCTATTGCACCGCCAGCCTGCGCCAGGAAACCTATCGGCTGCGGTTGCCGGAAGGCGTGCCAATCCTGGCGGTGCCGGCGGACATCGACTTCAGCAATGCGGCTGGCAGCTACAGTGCCCAGTGGCGCCGCGATGGCCAGACCGTGGTGGCCACCCACCGCCTGCGCGAAAGCGCGGTGCGCGGTGATGCGGCCATCTGCCAGGCCGAGGACTATCCAGCGTTTCGCGCCCTGTACCAGCAGGTGCGGCGCGGCTTCCGCGGCCAGCTGGTCTACGGGCGGCTGCCCGAGGGCGCAGGGCAGGGTGTTACCGCCCTTCCCTGAAACGGGTTGGTCGTGAAGGGCGTTGCATGCCGCCATGCCCGGCCAACGGCTATGATCTGCCTCTGATCGCCCATTCAGCATTGGCCGGGCACACTGGCCACACTTTCCGCGCACCAGGAACCCGCTCATGATTGCCAGCTTCCGCCGTACCCTTGTTGCCACGACGCTTGCTGCAGCCTGCCTGGCATCGACCAGCGCCTGGGCGGGTGCACGCGATGAGCTCAACGCCTTCACCAGTGGCCTGAAGGGTCTGGACGGGCAGTTCAGCCAGCAGGTGTTCGACACCCGCGGCAAAGTGAAGGAGAGCAGCAGCGGCCGGGTCGCGCTGTCGGCGCCGCGGATGTTCCGCTGGGAGTACGTGAAGCCGCATCCGCAGCTGATCATTGCCGATGGCAAGAAGGTCTGGCTGTATGAGCCTGACCTGGAGCAGGCCAGTGTGCGCGAGCAGGGGAGCGAGGAGCAGAGCAGTCCGCTGACCGCGCTGATCAACCCCGCCTTGCTCGATGCGCAGTACGACCTGAGCGAGGAAGCGGCACCGCGCGATGGCATGCAGTGGTTGTCGCTGACCCCGAAGCGTGAAACCGAAACGAGCTTCGAATACGCCGCCCTGGGCTTCACTGCGCAGGGATTGGCGCGGATGGAGATCAATGATTCGCTGGGCCAGCGAACGGTGATCACCTTCACCGGCTGGAAGCGTAATCCCGGCTTTGCCAAGGACACCTTCACCTTCAAGGCGCCCCAGGGTACCGACATCATCGGCCAGTAAACCGACCGCGCCGCGCCGCGCCGCGCGGCGCGGCGAACGGACCAACGGCATGCCGCGCGCGCCGGTTACAATGGGGCCGTGGCAAGACATCACTCCAATGCATTCCCCGGCCCCGATCTGCTGAGCGTCGATCGGGAACACCTGCGCCCACTGGCCGAGCGCATGCGACCGCGTACGCTCGACGAAATGGTCGGGCAGAAACGCCTGTTGACGCCGGGCAGCGCCCTGCGCCGTGCCGTTGAATCCGGTCGCGTGCACTCGATGATCCTGTGGGGGCCGCCGGGCTGCGGCAAGACCACGCTGGCCCTGTTGCTGGCCGAGTACGCCGACGCCGAGTTCCGCGCGATTTCCGCCGTGCTCTCTGGCCTGCCGGAGGTGCGGCAGGTGCTGGCCGAGGCGGCGCAGCGCTTCGCCGATGGACGGCGCACGGTGCTGTTCGTCGACGAAGTGCACCGGTTCAACAAGACCCAGCAGGATGCCTTCCTGCCGCATATCGAGCGCGGCACCATCGTGTTCGTGGGCGCCACCACTGAAAACCCGTCCTTCGAGCTCAATTCGGCCTTGCTGTCGCGGTGCCGCGTGCACGTGCTGGAAGCCGTTTCGGCCGATGACATCGTGCAGGCCCTGCAGCGCGCCCTGGCGGATGGCGGGCGTGGCCTCGGCGAAGAGGCGATCACGGTTGCGCCGGCGCTGCTGCAGGAAATCGCCACCGCGGCGGACGGCGATGTGCGCCGTGCACTCACCCTGCTGGAAATCGCCGCCGAACTGGCGGCCGATGAAGGCGGCCAGATCACCGCGCAGGCCCTGGTCCAGGTACTGGCCGATCGCACGCGACGTTTCGACAAGAGCGGCGAACAGTTCTACGACCAGATCTCGGCACTGCACAAGTCGGTGCGCAGTTCCAATCCCGATGCCGCGCTGTACTGGCTGACCCGCATGCTCGATGGCGGCTGCGATCCGGCCTACCTCGCGCGGCGACTCACCCGCATGGCCATCGAGGATATCGGCCTGGCCGATCCACGCGCGCAGAGCATGGCGCTTGAGGCTTGGGACATCTACGAACGCCTCGGCAGCCCCGAAGGGGAACTGGCCTTCGCCCAGCTCGTGCTGTACCTGGCCAGCACGGCCAAATCCAATGCGGGCTATGCCGCGTTCAACGAGGCCAAGGCCGAGGTGCGGCAGTCGGGCACGCTGGAAGTACCGCTGCACCTGCGCAATGCGCCGACCAAGCTGATGAAGAACCTCGGCTATGGGGCGGAGTACCAGTATGACCACGACGTGGAAGGGGGCATCGCACTGGACCAGACCGGCTTCCCGGATGCGATGGGTGAGCGGGTGTTCTACCGCCCGGTCGAACGCGGCATGGAAATCAAGCTGAAAGACAAGCTGGACCGGTTGCGCGCGGCGCGCGAAGCGGCGCGCGCCGAAAAGAAGGGACGCGGCTGATGGAGGGGGCGCTGTGGTGGCAGCAGGCCGGCCTGGTGATGGCTGGTGGCGCGCTGGGATCGCTGCTGCGCTTCATGATTGGCGATGCGCTGCTGCGCCAGTTTGGGCAGGGCTTCCCATGGGGCACCTTGACCGCCAATTTCCTGGGTGCGTTCGCCGCCGGCTACCTGCTGGTCTGGCTGCAGGCGCGCGGTGGCAATACCCAGTTGCTGCGCGCCTTCCTGGTTGTCGGCCTGCTCGGCGGCCTCACCACTTTTTCCTCCTTGATGCTCGAATCGCTGGTGTTCGCGCGGGCCGAGCGGGTGGGACTGACCGTTCTGTACCTGGGCGCCAGCCTGGCCGGTGGCCTGCTGTTGGTCTGGATGGGGGCGCGTGTAGCGCAGCTGCGCTGGGTTTGAGCAGGGCGCGCAGGTCGCTGTTACACAGCGTTACGCAAGCGATAATTATTCGCGTTTGGTAGACTGGGGAGTGAGGCCGCCGAGGCCTTGCCGTTCACCGGCCGGTGGCGGCGATTCCCCACGAGTGTCCCATGCGTTCTGATTCCCGCCTGATCCATCGCGCCTGCGTGCTGCTGGGCAGCTGTGCCCTGATGTTGTCACTGGCTGTGCCGGTCCTTGCGCAGCAGCGCAACCCCAACCAGATGATGGGGCGCACCGTGTTGGATGAGCCGGCCAGCAGCTACCGCTTCGAACGCTTCGTGGTGGAGAGCCCGGACCAGAAACGCCGCTGGCGGGTCAACGTCGGCATTCCGGCGGCCGCTGGCCAGGCCGCCTCGCCGGTGCTGTACGCCCTGGATGGCAACGCTGCGGCGATGGTGCTCGACCAACCCCTGCTGGCCGAACTGGCCGCCAGCAAGGCGCCGCCGGTGCTGGTGCTGATCGGCTATGACAATGAGCGGCGGATCGATTCGCCGCAGCGCACGCGCGATTACACCGCGTGGATCGATCGGGCCGACGATGAAAGCGGCACCCAACAGGTCGTCGGCGGGGGTGCCTACGCGTTCATGGACCTGATCGAGCGGCGGATCAAGCCGGAAGTTGAGCGCCGGGCGCACATCGACCCGCAGCAGCAGACCCTCTGGGGCCATTCGCTGGGCGGCCTGTTCGTGCTCAGTACCCTGTACAGCCGCCCTGCGGCATTCCAGCAGTACGTGGCCGCCAGCCCGTCGCTGTGGTGGAGCCAGGGCGCACCGCTGGCCGACAGTGAAACCCAGTTCATCGAAAACAGCGCCGGGCAGCCGGCGCGTGTGCTGGTGATGCTCGGCGGTGATGAGCGCATCGGCGAGCGCGGCAACCGTGACATGAACAATCCGCGCGTGGTCGCCCACCTGCGCCGCATCGGTGGCGCACCGGCCGATGCCGCCCTGCAGCTGAGCGAACGCCTGGGCAAGGTACCCGGACTGCAGGTGCGCTATCGCGAATTTCCCGGGCTTGGCCATGGGCCGATGCTGCCGGCTTCGTTCCGTGCCACGCTGGCTGAGCTGTACGGCGTGAGCGACCGCAGCGCGGACGTACAGGCACCCTGACCCCTTTCCGTGCCCCGGCAGCGTTCCTGCCGTGGCACATCCCTTACCCAGGCACGGACGCAGCGCGACCGCAGGCCAAGGCAACGCCACTTCGCGCCACTGGGCGCGACACACTGCAAGGAGCAAAACCATGTCGTTCCGTACCAGCCTTCACGCCACCGCGCGTCCCGCTGTCCGCCTGACCGCCCTGGCCGCCGGCCTGCTGCTGTCGATCTCCGCCTCGGCGCAGGTGTTCGATGCACCGGCCAACGGCTTCAAGGGCAAGGTCACCACCCGCAGCGAAAACCCGATCCCGGGCGGTAATGCCGAGATCATCGGCAGCAATTTCGTGCCGGGCCAGAAGGTCGAGCTGCTGCGTGGCCAGACTGTCCTCAATACCGCGCCGCTGACCGTCGACGAAAACGGCCAGTTCAAGACCTCGCTGGCCATCCCGGCCGACGCCGTGCCGGGCCAGCAGCCGCTGGTGGTGCGTGCCAGCAACCCGGCCGCCGCCACCGTGGCCACGCTGCGCGTTGCCCCCAGCGTGCCGCTGTCCGGCCAGGACCGCTTCCGCACGCAGTCCAACAAGCTGGTCCAGGGCCTGTACCAGTCCGCCTACAGCCCGGCCAGCAACGCGGTGTTCGTGACCTCGGCCGTGGGCCGCCCGCCGGTCACCCAGTCGCAGCTGGTCAAGGTGGACCCGAAGTCGCTGAAGGTCATCAAGGCCATCACCCCGGCCAGCGTGCCGGACGGCAAGGGCGTGTTCGCCGTATACGGCGTGGGCGTGGACGATGCCAACGGTAATGTGTGGGTCACCAACACCCGCCAGAACACCATCGCCGTCTATCGCCAGTCCGATCTGTCGCTGGTGCGCCAGTTCGAGCCGGGTGCGGTGCCGCACGCCCGCGACGTCGTGGTCGACAGCACCCACGGCCGTGTGTTCGCCTCGGCCACCGGTGAAGACCACCTGTCGGTGTTCGATGCCAAGACCCTGCAGCCGCTGGAATCGATCACCCTGGAATCGGGCGTGGACGATGAGAAGTTCGTGCCGATGAGCCTGGTGCTCGATGAGCCGTCGGGCAAGCTGTTCACCGTGAGCATCGGCACCCCGGAAGCGGCGGTGATCGATGTGGCCAGCGGCAAGGTCGACAAGGTGATCGCACTGGGCAACTCGGTCAGTGCTTCCGGCGTCGCCTTCGATCCGCGCAACAACCGCCTGTACGTCGCCTCGCAGGGCACGGACAACCTGCTGATCGTCGACGTGGCGTCGGGCAAGGTGCTGCATGACGTGCCTGTCGGCGCCGGCGCGCTGAACGTGGCCTTCGAACCGGCTTCGGGCCTGGCCTATGTCAGCAACCGCGGCGCCGGCACGGTGACCGTGGTCGATGGCAACGGCAAGGTGGTTGGCAACCTCGATGGCGGCACGTTCCCCAACCACGTCCGTGCCGATGGCAAGGGCAACGTGTTTGCGGTCAACAAGTCCAAGGGCACCGAAGACCCCAAGGGTGACCGCATCACCCGTATCGCCCTGCGCCAGCCCTGATCCAACTGCAACCGCAGGGCGGCCGCGTGCCGCCCTGCACCGGAGTCGACATGAGTACCGCAACTGTAGTGCGCACGCTGGCCTTGGCCGCGGCCATTTCGCTGTCCCTGGCCGCCTGTGGTGGCGACCGTGCCGCCACGCCCGAAGCCCCTTCGGCGGCTGCCGCCGATGAGAGCGCCAGCAGCCCGCTGCCGGCCGGCTGGGCGCTGCTGCGTGGCGATGACGTGCCATCGGTCGCCGCGGGCACGCCGGCATTGCCGGCCACCGTCACGTCTGATGATGGGGTGCAGGTCAGTGTGGACGACGCCAGCCGGATTATCGCCGGCGGCGACGATGTGATCAACGTATTGGAAGCCTTGGGCTTGGCGGGCAGCGTATTTGCTGCGCCGACGAACACCACCACCGAAGCCGGGCGGGCGGCACCGCATCAGTTCCTGTTCAACCGCACCACCGGCGTGGAGGGCGTGCTGAGCCTGGGCGGCAGCCTGTTCCTAGGCAACAGCCTGCGGCGCCATGGCGAGCTTTCCAGGAAGCTGCGTGACGTCGGCCAGGATGCGGTCATCATCGATGACCTGCAGCCGGCACCGGACAAAGTGCGCAAGGTCGCTGCGGCAGTGGGCCTGCCCGCCCAGGGTGAACAGTTGGCCGGCGCGGTGCAGCAGCAACTGGACCAGGCCGCGGCGATCGCCGCGGGCACGGGCCGCACGCCGCGGGTGATCCACATTTCAGCCACGGGCGCTGGCGGAAACCCGACCGTGGCCGGTGCCGACAGTGCCTCGGGCAAGCTGATTGCCCTGGCCGGCGGACTGAACATCGGCACGGAAGCTGGCGTGGCCAACTTCTCGGCACTGAGCAATGAAGGCGTACTCGCGGCGGCCCCTGAGGTGATCCTTGTCACCGAACACGACCTGGACCTGTTCGGCGGCGCCGAAGGGGTCTGGAAGGCCTACCCGACCCTGAAGCAGACGCCGGCCGGCGCCGCCAACCGGGTCTGGGTAATGCCCGATGCGCAATTGAAATACGCCAGCATTGGCTCCGGTGCAGGCGCCCTGGCGCTGGCCAAGGCCTTGGCCGAGCTGCCGGCGCGCTGATGCACGCTGTCGCAAGTGTGTCGATGACGCGCCGTCGCCGCCGTGGGCAGTGGATGCTGCTGGTGGCGGTGCTGGTGCTGTGCCTGGCCACCGTGGCCTCGTTCGCGGTTGGGCCGTTGCGCCTGCCGCCTGGCGATGTGCTGCAGGTTTTTGCCGTGAAGCTGGGCCTGCTGGACGCCTCCCAGGTCAGTGCGCGCGACATCGCCGTCGTCTGGCAACTGCGCATTCCACGGGCGTTGCTCGGCGCCATGGTCGGGGCGGCGCTGGCGATGGCCGGCGCCAGCCTGCAGGGCCTGTTCGGCAATCCGTTGGCCGACCCTGGCATCGTGGGTGTCAGCCAGGGCGCGGCGCTGGGCGCGGTGGCAGCGATCGTGCTCGGCGCTGCCGGTGCCGCCGGCTGGTTGGTCCCGGCGGCCGCGTTCGCCGGTGGTGCCGCGGCCATCAGCCTGACCTATGCGTTGGCGCGACCAGGCCGTGGCAGCGGCAACGCCACGCTGTTGTTGGTCGGCATCGCGATGGCGGCATTCTGCTCGGCGGTGATCGGTTTCCTCACCTACATCGCCAACGAAGCACAGTTGCAGTCCCTGGTCTTCTGGCAGATGGGTTCGCTGGCGCGGGCCGACTGGGCCGACGTGGTTGCCGTGGCGCCACTGTTCCTGCTCGGCGCGCTCGCGCTGCAGCGGCTGGCCACGCCGCTGGACATGCTGGCGCTGGGTGAGCGCCAGGCCCAGCACCTGGGCCTGGATGTCAGCGCAACGCGGCGCCGGCTGGTCGCCTTCAGTGCCTTGCTGGTCGGCGCGGCGGTGGCCTTTGCCGGTTCAGTGGCCTTTGTCGGCCTGGTGATTCCGCACGTGGCGCGCATGCTGGTCGGTCCGGGGCACCGCTGGTTGTTGCCGGTGTCGGGCGTGCTCGGCGCCATCCTGATCGTGGTCGCCGACACCGCCGCGCGCACCCTGGATCCGCCGGCGGAAATCCCGCTGGGGCTGTTCTCCGCGGCGTTGGGCGCGCCGTTCTTCCTCTGGCTGGTGCTGCAGCAGCGGCGCAAGGTGGACGCATGAGCGCGCTGCTCGAACTGCGCGGTGTTGGTGTGCAACGCCAACAGCGCGACATCCTGCAGGCTATCGACCTGCAGTTCGTCGCGGGCAGCGTGACCGCGCTGGTCGGCCCCAATGGTGCGGGCAAGTCCACGCTGCTCGCGGTCGCCTGTGGTGACCTGGCAGCTGATACGGGCGAGGTGTGCCTCGATGGCCAGCCGCTGGCAGCGTGCCGTCCGGCGGCACTGGCGCGCAGGCGTGCGGTAATGCCGCAGGAACATGCGGTGCGCTTCGCTTTCACCGTCGAAGAAGTGGTGGCCATGGGGCGCCTGCCGCATGTGCCCGATGCATTGGAAGATGCGCGCCAGGTCGAGCAGGCGCTGGACGCCGCCGAACTGCAGGCGCTGCGCCTGCGCGAGGTCGAGCGGCTGTCCGGTGGTGAAGCTGCGCGTACCACGTTTGCCCGCGTGCTGGCCCAGGCCACGCCGCTGCTGATGCTGGATGAGCCCACTGCTGCACTGGACCTGCGCCACCAGGAGCGCACCTTGCGCAGTGTGCGCCGGTTGGCCGATGCCGGCGCCTGCGTGATCGTGGTCCTGCACGATCTCAATCTGGCGGCCGGCTATGCCGACCGGATCGTGTTGCTGGAACGGGGGCGGGTAGCCGCCGATGGCACGCCTGCCGACGTGCTCACCGAGCCGACCCTGCGCCGTGTTTACCAGCAGGACGTGCTGGTCCTGCAGCACCCGCGGCGGCCAGTGCCGCTGGTGGTGGTGACTGACCCGCTGTAGGTGCCGGTCGCAGTGTTCCATCGGTAACACCAATGCCACCTTGCAACGCCGGATAATCGGCGCACAATGGCGCCTTCCTTCCGAGGCCCGCCTCATGAACACGCCGCAGATGCTCATTTTTCATACCGTTGCCCGCGCCAGCGCGGCACGGGCGCATCTGCCTGGAGGACCAAGAGGTCGCTGATCGTCACCGATCGCCCTTGAACCCTACGCAGAGCGCCCCGACCGGGCGCTCTTTTCGTTTCCGTACCTGCAGCGCTGCAGCCCCACGCCAAGGAGAACGTGCCATGCACCTGATCGACGACACCGAACGCTGACCGCATGCCCTGCCGCCAACAAGGGCATGCGGACCCTGTTGTTGGCATTGCAGGAGCTGACCATGAACACTGTGCATACCCCGCTGGCCCGTCAACGCAACCTGGGCATCATTGCCCACGTCGACGCCGGCAAGACCACCCTCACCGAACGCCTGTTGCTGGCCAGTGGCCAGATCCATCGCGCCGGCGAGGTCCATGATGGCGCCGCCACCACGGATTTCTCACCCATCGAGCGCGAGCGCGGCATCACCATTGGTGCTGCGGCGGTACAGATGCCGTGGGCGCCTCGCGATCTGCCGACCCACCGGCTGACCCTGATCGATACGCCAGGACACATCGACTTCGCCATCGAGGTCGAGCGTTCGCTGCGCGTGCTCGACGGCGCCGTGGCGGTGTTTTCCGCCGTTGATGGCGTGCAGCCGCAATCGGAAACCGTGTGGCGCCAGGCGCGCCGGCATGGCGTGCCACTGCTGGCCTTCGTCAACAAAATGGACCGTCCCGGCGCCGATTTCGATGCCGTGGTGGGGGCGATGCGTGAGGTGCTGCAGGCGCGGCCGTGGCCGCTCGGCCTGCCGCTGGACGACGACGGCGCGTTCGTCGGCTGGGTGGATCTGGTGCACCGACGCCTGCTGCGCTGGAGCGACGACGGCAGCGTGCAGGAAACAGGCTGGCCCAGCGATGACGCTGGCGGCTGGGAGGCGGCCCGCGAGGCGTTGGTCACCGCCGTGGCCGACCATGACGACGCGCTGGCCGATGCGTGGTTGGGCGGCACGGCGGTCGATCCGCTGCTGCTCTCGGCCGCGTTGCGCCGGGCTACCCTGGCCGGTGCGGGCGTGCCGGTGTTGGCGGGTGCAGCCTTCAAGGGCAAAGGCATCGCGCCCTTGCTGGATGCCATCGTCGACTACCTGCCATCGCCATTGGACAGGCCCGCGGTCGAGGCCTTGAGTGCGGCCGGTCCGGTGGCGCTGGCGGCGGATCCGCAAGGGCCGTTGGCTGGCCTGTTGTTCAAGGTCAGTCATCAGGGGCAATCGACACTGGCCTACGTGCGCCTGTACTCGGGCACCCTGCAGGTGGGTGACCGCGTGCAGGTGGCAGACCAGGTCCAGCGGGTCGGACGCCTGGTGCGGGTGCAGGCCGGGCAGATGCACGAGATCGACCGTGCGCTGGCCGGTGACATCGTCGCCATCGTCGGCTGGAAAGAAGCGGCCAGCGGGAGCACGCTGTCCGTGCCTTCGCAGCCACTCCAGTTGGAAGCCATTCAGGCCCAGTCGCCCGTGCTGGCATGGCAGGTGGAAGCGGCCAGTGCGGCGGACCTGTTGAAGATGAGCCAGGGACTGGCCCGGTTGGCGCAGGAGGATCCATCGTTCCGGGTGGACACCGATGCAGCGTCCGGTGAAACCCTGCTCTGGGGCATGGGCGAGCTTCACCTTGAAGTCATGGTGCAGCGCCTGCGCGAGGACTGGGGGATTGCAGTGCGCACCGGCGCGCCAAAGGTGGCCTATCTGGAACGACCGCGCGGCGTCGTGGAGGCGGCGGTCGGGCGGGTGGTGAAACAGACCGGTGGCCAAGGCCAGTTTGCCCATGTGGTGCTGGCCCTGGCCCCGCGCGAGGATGAGGCGGTGGTGTTCTCCAGCCAGATCATTGGCGGGGTGGTGCCACGGGCGTTCATCAACGCGGTGGAGCAGGGCGTGCGCGCCGCGCTGCAGGCAGGTCCGCAGGGTCATCCGGTGGCCGGCATCGAGGTGCGGCTGCTGGATGGCCAGACCCATGCCAAGGACTCGTCGGAGCAGGCGTTCCACCGCGCAGGCCTGGAAGCGGTGCGGTCCGCGCTGGCACAGGCGGGCACCGATCTGCTGGAGCCGGTGATGAGGGTGGATGTCGATGCACCGGGTGCGAACGTCGGTGACGTGGTCGGTGACCTGCAGCGCCGACAGGGTCGGGTGCAGGACATCCAGGCACATGCCGGGCGCAGCCGGGTGCAGGGCACGGCGCCGTTGGCGCGGCTGCAGGGGTACAGCACCGCGTTGCGCTCGCTGACCCAGGGACGGGCCAGTGCCTTGCTGCAGCTGCAGGGCTATGCGCCCAAGGTGTGAGGTAACAGGTGGGGCCGTGCCAGTGCACGGCCCCTTTTGGTTCACCAGCCCAGGCGGGCGGTGGCCATGACGCTGCGGCCGGTACCGTAGAAGCACGATTGCGCGGTGGTGCAGGTAGAGACGAAGCGACGATCAGCAATGTTGCTCAGGTTCAGTGCCAACTGCAGGTCAGCGCTGCCGACCTGGCCGACGTCGTAGCGGATGGCGGCGTCAAACAGGGTGTAGCCGGGAATGCGGAACAGGTTGGCGCTGTCGCCATAGCTGCGCCCGTTGTAACGCGCTCCTGCGGCCAGGCTCAAGCCCTGCAGGCCGCCATTGGCGAAGGTGTAGTCGGCCCAGAACGAAGCGGTGTAATCGGGCACCATCACCAGGTGCTTGCCCTGGTACTGGTCAGAGCGGGTCATTTCCGAATCCATCCACGATGCCGCACCGATCATGCTGAAGCCGGGCAGGGGCGTGACACGGCCCTCCAGTTCCACGCCGCGTACGCGACCTTTGCCGTCCTGGATCGAGCAACGGGCATTGCCGGCGGTGCCGCAGGTGTTATGGGTGGTAACAGGGTCCTGGGTGATCAGGTTCTGCTGGCGGATTTCATAGGCCGACAGGGTGACCAGGCCCTCCACCGAAGCGGGCTGGTACTTCAGGCCGGCCTCCCATTGGGTGCCGGTGGTCGGCTCGAACGGGGTGCGTTCGAAACTATTGAGCGAGCTGGCGGTGGACGGCTGGAAGCTCTCCGAATAGCTCAGGTAGGGGCTGAGGCCGTTGTCGAAGGCATACAGGACGCCGGCGCGACCGGTGAAGGCCTCGCTCTTGACCACGGCGCGCGGCTGCTGGGTGACCACGCCGTTGGCGATGTTGAGGGTCATCGTGAGCGTGTCGTCCTTGGTCCAGTCATAACGCCCACCCAGGCTGAGCCGCCAATTGCCCAGCGCCAACTGGTCCTGCAGGTAGACGCCGTTCTGTCGGTTGGTGCCATAGGAGGGGCTGATCAAACTGACCTGCGGAATGTAGCCGGGGTAGCTGGGGTTGAAGATGTCGATCGGAGGCGGGTTGCTCATGTTGCCGCGCTCGCCGGACCAATCGGCCTTCTGCCAGTCCCAGCCCAGCAGCAGCACGTGGTCCACGGCACCCGTGGCAAAGCGCGCCTGCAGCCGCGTATCCAGCGTATCGCCGTCGGAGTCGCCGGTACCGAAGGTGGCGCGCCGGTTCTGGGTGCGGCCATCGGCACTGAGCGCGCCGTTGGTCACCACGCCGCGGTACAACGAATCCACATGCATGCGGCGGCCGCTCTGGCTCAGCGTGATATGGTCATTGAAGGCGTGCTCGAACAGCCAGCCGGCCGTCCACAACCGCCGGTTGAAGGTATTCCAGCCAGGCTCGCCGATGAAGGTGTCGTTCTTCATGTAGCCTTCGGCGGCCGGGCGCAGCGTGCCGTCCATCGGCAGGAACTGGTACGTGGTGCCGCCGCTGTCGCGCTGGTACATGCCCAGCAGGGTGAGCCGGGTGCGTTCGGCGATCTGCCAGGTGTAGCTGGGGGCCAGGAACCAGCGCTGCTGGTCGGTCTGCTTCACCTGGGTCTGGCCGTCGCGGTACAGGCCGACCAGCCGCATCAGGTGGGTGTCGTCGGGCGTGCCTGCGCCGACATCGAAGGCCGCGCTGTACTGGCCGTGCGCATCGATGCCCAGGCGCAGCTGGTTGAGCTGGCCAGGCTGCGGGGTCTTGCTCACCTGGTTGACCAAGCCGCCCGGCGCTGTCTGGCCATACATCACCGCCGACGGCCCCTTCAGCACTTCCACCCGTTCCAGGTTCCAGCTGTCGAACACGCTGCGGTTCCACATGCTGCCCTGCGGCGCGCGCAGGCCGTCCAGGGTGACGTTGTTGGCCCAGCTGCCGGCATCGAAGCCGCGGATACGGAAATCGTCGACGCGGTTGTCGATCCCCGAGCTCTCCAGGCTGACGCCTGCGACGTAGCGCATGGCATCGTTGAGTGTCTGCACACCACGTGCATCCAGCTCGGCACGCTCGATCACCGCCACCGACTGCGCGGTTTCAGCGACCGATGTACTGGTCTTGGTCGCGCCGCTCTGGCTGTTGGCGGGTCGATAGGCGTTGATCTGCACCCGGTCCAGTTCAGTGGCCGCGGCCGACGGTGCCTGTGCATTGGCATACGGAGCGGCCAGGACGAGGGCGCAGGCCAGGGAGAGCGGGCAGAGCAGGGGACGGACTGAGGTCATGGCGAGCAGCTGCGGAAGCGCACGCTGCAGTGCAGCGCAGGCCTCCGGTTCGATGAAGGAAGTTGGTTCAATTTTAGTGAAATGGCGCACAAACGCAATTGCGACCTATTCGCAACCGTTTCAAGAGCTTGCGCGCGGCCATCCAGTGGCTAGAATCTGCGCCCGCGCAGGCCCGCGAAGTCAGAAAAAGCTGGATTAAGGTGACGCCTCACGATAAAGTGCGCGGCCGCTTTTCATTTCCACCCCCCATGCGCGACGACAACGACCCTGGCACGTTTGAACTTGTCCTGCCGCGCAAGCGGGGTCGTCCGCCCAAATTCGGTTACGCGATGAGCGATGCACAGCGGGCGGCGCGTTACCGGGCCCGCCGTTCCGGCCAGGCCAGCCATGCCGACGTGCGCACTTGCAGCGACATGGTGCTGCTGGACAAGATCCGCGCCTCGATCCGGGCGAAGGATGCTGAACTCACCGGCTTCCTGGTGCACGTGTTGTGGCAACGCTATCCGCTGCAGTTGAAGTGACTCCCGGCAGGGTGGTGGTTGTCGGCTGGCTTGTTGATAATGCGGGGTTCTTGTTACCCCGCAGGCCCGCCCGGGATGGACGGCGGCCACACCCAGGCATTACGTGATGACCACCGAAACGCAGACTCCGCCGGCCGCCGGCAACGCGACCCAGCCGCTGTTCTATCTCAATCCGGTGCCGGTCCAGTCCGACCGCCACCAGAACCTGCGCATCCTGCCAGGGCCGCTGGATTTCGCCGCCAAGACCAATGCGATCCCGCTGGTCGTCAGTGATTTCGCTTACGCCGTGCATCACTTCCCGATCCTGTTCGCCGGCGATGCCGCGGTGCCGATGGCCGCACTGGGTTTTGCCCAGGACAACCTGTTCATCACTGACGGCAACTGGGATCCGGACAGCTACGTGCCGGCCTACGTGCGCCGCCACCCCTTCATCTTCATCAACACAGGCGAAGATAACGGCGACAACTATGCGCTGGGCGTGGATGTGGACAGCCCGCGCGTGGTCGAGGGCGGTGACGCCGGCATGCCGTTGTTTGCCGATGGCAAGCCGACCGACCTGATCCAGGACGCGCTGCAGTTCTGTGGCCAGTTCACCCGCGAACACGACGTCACCGTCGAGTTCAGCAAGGCGCTGGTCGAGCAGGACCTGCTCGATACCCGCAACGCCACCGCGCGCCTGCCCAGTGGCGCCGAAGTGACGCTGCAGGGCTTCAAGGTCATCGACGGCGAGAAGTTCAGCAAGTTGGCCGATGACGTGGTGCTGGACTGGCACCGCAAGGGCTGGCTGGCGCTGGCGCACCAGCACTTCATGTCGCTGGGCCGCTTCGGCGACCTGAGCCGCCGCCAAGGCCAGCGCGAAGGCTGAGCCGACACGGCACCGATGCAACGCCGGGCCATGCCCGGCGTTGTTCTAACACAGTGCCCGCCGACCGTGCTGTGACGCTGGCACGGCCGCATGCATTACGCCGACGGGGCCGAGGGCTTCCTGGAACGCGGCGCGCGCGGCCTGGCAGGCTTGGCCGCTCCGGTGCTTTCCGCCGTGCCTGGCAGCGTGGCTTCGAGCCAGGCCAGGGCATCGGCGTGGCCGACGAAAGAGCGCAGGTAGGCCGGGCTGGCCGCGCGCATCATCTCCAGCATGCGATGCACCAGCACGGCCGAGTTCAATGGTCCGCCCTCGGCGGGCGCCTCGTGCAAGGCCACGCGCAGGCGACTCTCCTCATGCAGCGCCGCCCATTGCTGCTGCATCTGCTGCAGTTCGGGCAACTGCGGGAAATGCGCCCGCGAGCGCGACCCGGCGTCCAGTTGCGCCACCAGCTCGGCCAAGGCTGCGTGCGGTCGGCGGTCAGGGCGCATCACTGGCCTCGGTCTTGCTGGCCGGTCGCGGAATCGGCGCGATCTCCACCCGCCGGTTGAGTGCGCGCCCGGCCGCATCGGCATTGCTGCTGACCGGTTGACTGGCGCCAAAGGCCGCGGCGAACACCGCGTCATCCGGCAGTCCTTCAGCAATCAAAGCGCGGGTGACCGTCAGCGCCCGCTGCGCCGAAAGCTCCCAGTTGTCGCTGAACTGCCGGTTACGCTCGTGCACCGGCTGATCATCGGTGAAGCCACTGATCATCAGGATTTCCTGGCGGTTGGCCAGGTAGGCGCGCAGCGGTGCAGCCAGGCTGGCCAGCAACTGTACGCCTTCCGGCTGCAGCCGGTCCGAGTTCAGGGCAAACAGCACATTGCCACTGATGCCGATCCGGCCGTCCACCAGGGTGACGCGACCACTGGCCAGTGGCACCGCCAGCGCCTGTTCCAGGCTGAGCTGGCGGGCCTCGACGGCCTCGCGCTGCTTGACCTCTGCTTCCAGCTGGCTGGACAGCTCCAGCTGCATGGCGACCACGCCGATCAGGATCAGCACGAAGGCGCCCAACAACACCGCCATCAGGTCGCCGAACGCGGCCCATACCGGTGCGCTGTGCGAAGGTTCTGCCTCCAGCGCCAGATCGTCCTCGCTCATGGACGCGGGCCCCGCGCCAGCTGCTGCAGTTCCTCGGTGATCTGTTTCTGGGACAGCAGGCTCAGGTCAACGACCTCGCGTGCCTGGGCCACGTAATAGGCCAACTGCTCATCGCTGCGCAGCAGCGACGCATCGAGTGCGCCGCTGAGCTGCTGCAGGTGCTCCGACAGCGCGCTGCTGGAGGCACTGAAGCCCTCGCTGGCGACTTGCAGCGTGCCGGCCATGCTGGCCACCGAATCACCGGCATGGCCAACGCGTTTGGCGACCAGTTCCATCTGCCGTGCACCGGCATCGAGCTGATGACCGATACGCTGATCGACGGCGGCGAACATCGTCGCTGCGCTGCCGACCAGCGCATCCACCGCATTGCGTTGCTCGGCCGCGGCCGCATTGACGCCCTCCAGCAAGGTCTGCAGGGTCTGCAGCAGTTGGTTGCGCTCAGCCAGCACCGCGGTGTCGCGCGCCAGGCTGTCGCTGAGGCGCTGGCGAAGCTCGCCAACCACTTCGGCCGCCGCGCGCGGGGCGGCGCTGGCCGCATCCAGCAGGCGGGTGATTTCCGTCATCGTCGCTGCGGCCTGCGACTGCAGTTGCGCCGAGACAGCGCTGGCGGTCTGCTCCAGCGCCGCGCCCAACTGGGACTGGGTGGCCGAGAGCGCCTGCGCCTGCGCTGCCAGTTGCGTCCCCGACACCTCGACCAGGCCGTTCAAGGTGCTGGACCAGTGCTGCAACCGACGCTCGTCAGCCGCCTGCAGGGTCTCCTGCAGCGCTCCGGCCTGCTCGGCCAACTGCGCGATGAGGGCGCTGACACGCTGCTCCTGTGCGGCGTTGGCGTGGTCCACCGTCTTTACGTGACCGGCCAGCAGGGCCTGCAGGGCTGCCTGATGGTGTTCGGTGGTGGTTTGCAGGGCCTGCAGCAGTTCGGCATTGGCCGCCTGGCGTGCCGTGTCAGCCTCGGCCTGCACCTGCTGATGCAGGCTCAGCTGCTGTTCCTGTCCAGCCTGCAGATGGTGCTTGAGCGCATCCAGCAACCCTGCCTGGGCGGTCTGTTGTTGTGACAACGCTTGGCGCATGCCATCGGCGGCCTGCGTACGCAGGCTTTCCAGTCCGTCCTGCAGGGCCTGCAGATGACTGCCGGCCGCCTGGGCCACCGCGGCCTGGCTGCCCTTGGCATCGTCGGCGAGGCTGTGCAGTGCCTGCTTCAACAACGGCTGCAGGGTCGCGCCCATGCGCGCGCCGGCATCGGTGATGCTGCGCTGCAGGGCCTGCTCCAGGCTGCCGGCTAAAGCCTGCAGGGCCTGGTCGGTGTGCACATGGTGCGCTGCCTGCTGTTGCAGCAGGGTGGCATGGCTGTGGCTGCCCTGCTGCTGCACGGCATCGGCCAGCTGCTGCAGGCGTTCCACCAGCGCGGGCATGGCCTCGGCCTGGCGCCGCAGCAGCTGCTGGTGCTCATCCTGCAGGTGACGACGCGTCAGCACGTGCAGGTCGGTGGTCACGCGCAGGTCCAGCTGCTGCACTACGCCAGCGCGCTCGCGCCGCAGCAGCGCCGATAGCAGGCCAAGCATGGCCGAGGCGGCAACACCGGCGATGGAGGTGCCGAAGGCAACGGCCAGGCCTTCCACCGGCGAGGCAAGCGAACCGCGGATGGCCTGCAGGTCGGTGGCACTCTCCAACGCGATGCCCGTGCCGCGCAAGGTGGCCATCATGCCCAGCAGCGTGCCCAACATGCCGAGCAGCACCAGCAGGCCGACCAGGTACGGGGTCAATGCCGGGCCGGGCAGGGCGACACGCTCGCCCTGCAGGCGCAGCCCGACCGGTGCACGCAAGGTGGACGGCAGCTGCTGCAGCCAGGTCGGCACGGCAGGGCGCTCGGTCGGTGCCGAGGCCAGCGCCGAGGCCAGTGTCCGCGTGCTGCGCTGGAACCCCAGCAGTTCCCAACCGCCCAGGCAGTAGCACACGCCAATCAACAGGGCGACGCTGGCGCCCACCGTGTTATGCCCGATGTAACCCAGGCCGATCCACAGTACGGCCATCAGGCCGATGGCAAAGACAATGACGGAGAGCAGGTTTCGGATCATGGAAGCTCGTTCAGGCGTGAAGGGCGGCGAGCAGCCCTTCCAGCGGAAGGAAATGGACATCCCGTTCGGCCAGCAGCAGGGCCTGGAGATCGTCGCAGGTTGAGGCGGTAACGGCGCCGGCTGCGTCGCTCGCTGCATGGGTCGCCAGCAGCGGCGGCAGCCGTGAAAGCAGATGGACGGCGTGCGGGGCAAGGGTCTGTTCCAGCACGGCATCGACCGCTGCCAGCCGGCCACACTCGCCACCGCGCAGTGCCAACTGGTCGCGCAGCAGGCCGCGCAGGCGTCCGCTGCTGGTGAAGAGGTTGCGCTGCATGGCCTGGTGGCGGCGCTGCACCAATGGCCAGTCAACCGTGGCCTGTCCGCTGTCCTGCAGGTCGGCAAGCAGGCGCTCGATTGCCGTCGTGGCGGCTTGGCGGGCTGCTTCCAGGGCGTCGGTCAGCGCCTGCAGCGTTGCGACAGGGACACCTTCCGGAGCCGCCGGCACCCGTCCATCGAGAGCGCGCTGCAGGTCCACGGCGCGGTTCCAGTCCACCCAGACGCCCAGCTTGGCGGGCAGCGAGGGACTGTGCGCTGGCAGTGGCAGGCCGGTCAGGCGTGCCAGCGGGCGGAGCAGGGGCGGCCCGGCCACGGGCGGCCGGATTGACGGTTTCGCCATGGTCGGGGGCCAAAAACCATGGATTTTACACCGCTTGCCCCTGTGCCGTGGTGCACGCCCGTCACGGCCCCGACCCGCCTTCAACCCCGCCGCATCCAGCCAATCAGGGCTACCACCACGCCGCCTGCGGCGGCACTGGCGTGGGCGGCGTGGATGGCCAGCCCAAACCAAGGTCCAAACGCGCTCATGGCGATCGCCAGCCCGAGCAGGATCAATCCCCAGCCCAGCCAGCGCAGCGGCCGGACGGCACCGGGTAAGGGTCGGACGAAAACGTCGCGCTGATGGCGCTCCATGGCCAGTGCCAAGGCCGCAAAGCCGCCCAGCATC
>DALZLW010000054.1:0-21094 GCA_032007425.1 Stenotrophomonas sp. | reverse complement strand
CCTGCTGGCGCCGGTCGCCCACTGCGGCGGCGGCGGCCACGGCCGCGGCGATGGCACCCGCCGAGGTGCCACCGATGCTCTTGAAGCGGTAATCGCGGGCCAGGGCCAGCACCGCGTTGGGGTACACGATACCGCTGGTGATGCCCCCTTTCATGACCAGGTCGCAATACTTGTCTGCCACGTGCCGTCCCCAGGCTGGATCAGACATTGATTGTCGCAAACAACAGTCGCAGCGCCTGAGACACGGTGCCGGTTCCAGCCTCAGCGCCTGGACTGCGGCACCCTTCGTATCTTCTGCAGGTCATAGCCCATCGCCGCGATACGTTGCAGGGCCTGCTGGTAATCCTGTTCGGACACCTGCGGTGTGCGGGCCATGTACCAGACATAGTCGCGCTTGCTGCGCGCCACGATCGTCTGCTGGTAATCGGCGTCCAGCCAGCTGATCACGTATTCGGCATGGATTGGCCAGATGAACTGCATGCCCCACACCGCGCCGTTGCCTTCCTCTTCGACACGGCCGATCGGATGCATGGTCTTCAACGGTGCTTCGAAGCTGCCCTTGCGGTAGGTGAAGGTGGTCTGGATGCGGCCGTCGTCACGCAGCGCATAACGCTCGACCGAATCGTAGGCCTTGCGCTCGGGGAAGGTGGGAATCTGGGCGATCACGTACCAATCCCCCATGAAGCGCGGCACATCCACGTGCGCAGCGCGTGGCAGCGGTGAGTGGCCGGTGGACGAGCAGCCGCCGGCGGCCAGGCTCATGGCCAGCAGTGAGGGCAGCAGCAGTGGATGGCGCATGGCGGGCTCCTTCAACGTGGGCGGAACAGATAGTGGGCGACCAACCATTGCTGCCCGTCGTCGTAACCGAACAGTTCGGCGCAGGCCATCCAGAACATCCGCCAACGCTGGAACCACAGTGCGGCAGCGGCTTCACCATAGGTGCTGCGCAGCACCGGCATCAAGGCATCGCGCTGGCTGTCCTGGTTGGCCAACCAGTGATTGGCCGTGCGCTGGTAGTGGGTGCCGTCGAGCAGCCAGCGCTGCTCCAGGCCGAGGTGCTGCTGGAAATGCAGCAGGGTGTCGGCCGCCGGCATCAGGCCGCCGGTGAAGAAATGCCGTCCCATCCAGTTGTCATCGCCTTCTGTTTCAAAGGGATACATCGCCGTGCGATGGGCGAAGATGTGCACGAACAAGCGGCCATCGGCACGCAGCCAACCGGCGATGCGGCCCAGCAGTTGCTGGTAATTGCGGACATGCTCGAACATTTCCACCGAAACGCAACGGTCGAAGGCATGCGGCGGCAGTTCCAGGTGGTTCACATCGCGGGTCAGCACCGTAACGTTGCCCAAGCCGCGTTCGCGGCACTGTGCTTCGATGTGCGCGCGCTGGCCGTGGGAGTTGGACACCGCGGTGATGCGTGAAGCCGGATAGCGCTCGGCCATCCACAGGGTCAACGATCCCCAACCACAGCCCAGTTCCAGGATGTCCTGGCCATCGGCCAATCCAGCGCGCTCGCCATACAGGGCCAGCATGGCCTCTTCGGCCTGGTCCAGGCTTTCGCTGCCCGTGGGGTAATACGCACTGCTGTATTTGAGCCGGCGTCCCAGGCAGGCCTGAAAAAACGCCGGTGGCACTTCGTAATGCTGGCGGTTGGCCGCCTCGACGTGCAAGGCCAGCGGACTGCCGGAGAGCTCGGCGATGCCGCGCGCCAGGCGTTCGGACTGTGCCTGCTGGCCGCCCTGCAGTGCCTCATCCAGCCGCTGCCGGCACAGACGACGGATTCCCAGGCGCAGCAGTGGATCGGGCAACAGGCCCCGTTCGGCCAGGCCCAGCAGGCCGCTGGCCGGATCGGCTGCGGGGAAGGACTGCACAGCGCTGTTCATGCTCAGGACTCCTTGCCTTGAAGGTCATCACGCGGAAACCAAGGGAAAATCATCGATGTACTGCGCTGGTAGCGGCGGTAGTCCTCGCCACGGCTGCGCAGCGCCTGTTTTTCGGTGTAAGGCACACCGCTGAGGTAGCGCAGGAACAGGTACATCAGCAGCGGACCGCTCCAGGCCAGCCACCACAGGGGCGAGCCGATGGCCAGCAGCACGTAGGTGAACCAGTGCAGCCACTCGAAGAAATAGTTGGGATGCCGCGAGTAACGCCACAGTCCGCTGCGGCAGGTCTTTCCCTTGTTGCCAGGATCGGCGCGGAACCGGGCAAGCTGGCGATCGGCCAGCGCCTCACCGCCTACGGCCAGCAACCAGACCGCCACGGCCGCGATGACCCAGCCCACGCCATCGTCGTGCGGATTGGCGGCCACGGCGAGGAACGGCAGCGCGAACAGCAGCACCAACAGCGCCTGGGCGAGGAAAAAGCCGTAGATCTTGCCCTGGTGTCCGTTCCAGTGGTCGCGCAGATAACGATACCGGCCATCTTCGCGTTCGCTGCGTACCCGTCGCCACAAATGCAGTGCCAGACGCAGGCCCCACAGCCCGCCCAGCAGCGCCAAGGCCGTGCGTGGCAGGACCGCGCCCGGGCCCAGCCACGCCAGCAGCAGTGCCGCCGCGGCAACTGACTTGGCCCACAGCACATCGACGATGCCGATGTTCTGCCGACGGCGCTGCCAGGCCCAGCCCCAGGTCATGACCAGCAGGGCATACGCACCGACCCAGAGCAGGGGCACCATCACCGCGCTGCCCCGGCGGCCGCTTGGCCCGGCCTGTGGCCAGGCCGCGCCAGCAGCAGGTGCGACACACCGATCGAGCGCTCCAGGAAACCGCCCTCGCAGTAGGCCAGGTAGAACTCCCACAGCCGGACGAAGCGCTCATCGAACCCCTGGCCCAGCACCGCCGTGCGCTGGGCGAGGAAGCGCTGTCGCCACGCACGCAGTGTCCATGCATACGACTGGCCGAAGTCATGCTGCTGCACCAGTTGCAGGTCGCTGCTGCGGGTCTTGGCCGCCAGCATGGCGCTGATCGAAGGGATGAAACTGCCCGGGAACACGAAGCGCTTGATGTAATCGACGCTGCGACGTGCCTGTTCGTAACGATGGTCCTCGATGGTGATGGCCTGCAGCAAAGCCAGCCCGTTTGGCGCCAGCAGGCGCCCGACCGTGGCGAAATAGGTGTCCAGGTACGCCGCACCGATGGCCTCGATCATCTCGATGGAAACGAGCTTGTCGTACTGCCCGTCGAGGTCGCGGTAATCCTTCTGCAGCAGGGTGATGCGGTCCTGCAGCCCGGCAGCCTCGATGCGCTCGCGCGCCAGCGCATGCTGCTCGGCGGAGATCGTGGTGGTGGTGACGTGGCAGCCGTGATGGCGCGCAGCATGCAGCGCAAAACCACCCCAGCCCGTGCCGATCTCCACCACGCGATCGCCCGGGCCCAGCCGCAGCAACTGGCAGATCCGCTCCAGCTTGCGCGTGGAGGCAGCTTCCAGCGATTCGCCTTCCTGTTCGAACAAGGCCGAGGAGTACATCAGGTCCGGGGACAGGAACAGCGAGAAAAACGGATTGCCGAGGTCATAGTGCGCGGCGATGTTGCGCAGGCTGCCGCTGCGGGTGTTGCGCCGCAGCTGGTTCCAGGCCTGCAACAGCCACCCGCCCACGCGCGCCGGACCCCGCTCCATGCCATCGAGCAGGGCACGGTTGCGTACCAGCAGCTGCACCAGGCCGACCAGGTCATCGCAGCGCCAATCGCCGCGGATGTAGGCTTCGCCCGCACCGACGCTGCCCTGCGCCGCCACCGAGCGGTAGAACGCCGGATCGTCGACGTGGACCGTCACCTGCACTCCGCGCGCCTCCCCTGCTGAGGCGTCGCCCAGCAGCACATCGCCGAGCGCATCGCGGACCCGCAATTGGCCACCACGCAGCGGCGCCAACTGGGCCAACAGGCGCCGACGCAGGAACTGCTCCAGGGAGCTGGGGCGCGGCAGGGCCACGCTTGGGCTGAGGTCGTTCATGGGGATCTCTGCGTGTTGGAAGGGTGGTCGTGGACCGGCGTGCGCTTGAGCCACAGCCGCAACGCCTGCCAGTGGATGGCGCCGAGCACCTGCATGGCCATCACCGGATAGCGCAGCAATACCCTGGCCAGGCCAGCGCCATCCAGGGGTCGGCGGCGCATGTGCTGGGTCGCATCGAACTGACGCTCGCCGTTGCGCCACACCTGCATGTGCACGTGCAGCCAGTCGGCGGGCGCGGTGAATCGCCAGTCGTACTGGCAGTCCATCTGCATGAAGGGAGAGACGTGGAACTGCTTGTCGAAACGCCAGTGCAGCGCGCGCCCATGCACCTCGGCCTGCGCCACGGGCAGGACATAGGCATGGCGCTCGCGCCAGGGCGTGTTGGTGATCTCGGCGACGATGCACTGCAGGGCACCGCGCGCGTCGTGGCAATAGTAAAAGCTGACGGGGTTGAACACCTGGCCGCCATAACGCAGGTGGGTGAGCAACCGGATCGGGCCCTGCGGTCGTTCGCCGGTCAACTGCTCGGCGCGGTCACGTACGGCCTCGGCCAATGGCCGCTCGGGGTCACCGAGGTAGTCGCTGCGGCGGAACTCGGCGAGGTTGCGCCGTCCCACCGACCACAGCCAGCGTCCTGCAAACACCTGGTCCAGCTCGTCCAGGTCCAGCAGCAGTTGTGCCATCGGGTAGCGGAAGGCGTGCGCCGCGGGTTTGAAGCGGCGATGCACCACGTGGCCCTGATAGATCGCGCTGGCACTCATGCCGATGCATCCGCACAGCGCGGCCACGGCACCTGAACTTCGGCCTGTTGCAGCAATGCATCGACCACCCGGCGTGCGCTGCGCACCCCGTCTTCGTGGAAGCCCCATCCCCACCAGGCACCGGCGAACCAGGTATGGCGGTGTCCTTGTACCTCTGCCCATCGCTGCTGGGCGCGCACCATGGCATGGTCGTGGACCGGATGGGCATAGCGCAGGCGCCGCAATACCTTGGACGGGTCCACGGCCGCGCTGCGGTTCAGGGTGACCACCAGCGGCGTTTCCACATCCAGCCCCTGCAGCAGGTTCATGCAGTAACTGACCGTGCAGGCGCCCTGCGCATCGCGTGGAACATGCGCATTCCATGCTGCCCAAGCCTTGCGCCGTGACGGCAGCACGCGGGCATCGGTATGCAGCAGGACCTCATTGGGTTGGTAGCGGATGGCGCCCAGCACCTGGCGTTCGGCGCTGCTGGCCTCGGCCAGCAACGCCAGCGCCTGGTCACTGTGGCAGGCCAGCACCACCTGATCAAAGCCCTCCCGGCCGGCGGCGCTGTGCACCAGCACACCCTCGGCCAGGCGTTCGATGCCGAACACCGGGCACTCCAGCCGCTCGCGCACCAGCCATTGCCGGCGCATGGCATCCACGTAACGGGCCGAGCCCCCCTGCACCACCTGCCACTGTGGCCTGTCGCTGATCTGCAGCATCTGGTGGTTGGCCATGAACTGCACCAGGTAGCGCGCGGGAAAGCGGCGCACGCTGGCCGTCGGCGATGACCACAGCGCCGAGGCCATCGGCAGCAGGTGTTCGTCGATGAAGGCCTGCCCGTAGCCGTGCTGATGCAGGTAATCGCCCAGTGTCGGCCCTTCGCCATCGCCCTGCAGCAAGGCCGGCGCATCACGGTAGAAGCGCCGCAGGTCAGCGAGCATGCCCCAGAACCGCGGCGATACCAGGTTGCGGCGTTGGCAGAACAGGCCATCGAGCGAGGTGGCGTTGTACTCCACGCCACTGCGCTCGCTGTGCACCGAAAAGCTCATGGTCGTCGGCTGGGTGGCGACACCCAGTGTGTCGAACAGACCGGTCAACAGCGGGTAATGTTTGGGATTGGAAACGATGAAGCCGGTATCGACGGCCAGCGACTGCCCATCCACCTGTACCTGATGGGTGTGGGTATGCCCGCCCAGGTAATCATTGGCCTCGAACAGGGTCACCTCGTGCGTATCGTGCAGCCACCACGCCGTGGCGAGGCCGGCGATGCCCGAACCAATCACCGCGATGCGCATGTCAGGCCCTCGCCTTGGCCAGCACCCAGTCCGGGATCGGCTTCAGCCCGTGCACAAGGCGTAGTGCCTCCATCAGTTTCAGCCCGTACCAGGTGAGGTCGATTTCCCACCAGCGGAACCCTTGTCGCGCCGTACCGGGGAAGAAGTGGTGGTTGTTGTGCCAACCCTCGCCGAAGGTCAGCAAGGCCAGCCACAGGTTGTTGCGGCTGTCATCGCGGGTATCGAAGCGGCGATGGCCAAAGCGGTGGGCCAGCGAATTGATCGTCACCGTGGCGTGGAACAGCACCAGCGTGGAGATGACGAAGCCCCAGACCAGCATCTGCGCCCCACTGGTGCCCAACTGGGGCCACCAGGCGTCGAGCAGGGTGCCGAGGCCATACATCGCCGCGCCCAGCAGCACGGGTGCGAGCACATCGAAGCGGTCCAGCCAGCGCAGTTCAGGAAATCGCGCCAGGTCCTGGATGCGTGCCCAGTCGGTGCGGAAGCCCTCGCGGGTAAGGAACCAGCCCATGTGGCTCCACCAGAAACCGTGCACGGTCGGTGAATGCGGGTCGGCGGCCTGGTCGGCATGACGGTGGTGGTTGCGATGGTGGGCGGCCCACCACAGGGGCCCTCGCTGCGCGCTGCTGGCCCCGATGAAGGCGAAGATGAACTGCACCGGGCGCGAGGCCTGGAACGTACGGTGGGAAAAGTAGCGGTGGTAGAAGCCGGTGATGGCGAACATGCGCACCGCGTAGAGCAACAGCGCCACGACCACGGCCACCCAGGACACACCGACCCAGATCACCGAAACGGCTGCCAGGTGCAGGCCGATGAACGGCAGGGCCCGCAACCAGTCGATGCGCCACTGCGCCGGATCGGTGCTGGCCGTGGCATCGGCTTCGCCGCCCGCGGCTGGACCCGCACTGTCAAACCACCGCCACACGGTGCGCCACACCGATGCGCGGCGGCTGGGAGGGGATTGGACTGCAGGGCGGACCGGCATCACGACATCTCCTGGGAGCAGTTACCAGGAGATACGCGCGCAGCAGGCCGACGGATGCACCTGCCGGGAAAAAACCTGCTACAGCACCGCGATGTCACCCTTGGCGATCACCGGACCGCTGGGCGCCGCGTGTGGCGCACCACTGGACGGTTCCAGCGTGATGGCCAGTACTGAACCATCCACGAGGTCTGCACGCAGTGAAGCCGGCACGCTGACGGTGTGCGCACGATCGTTGGAGACCAGTCCCAGCGAGCGCGGTGCCTGCCCGGCCGGAATCAACCACAGCTCCGCGGCGCGCCCCTGCGCATCGGTCGGCGCAGGCACCGGCACCATAAGCACGGTGCCGTGGGCCGCGTCCACGGTGGCCAGCCAGCCCGGGCGGCCATCGTCGTGCAGCAGCGGGGTCACCGGCCGGGTGGCGGCTTCCGCTTCGGGGGCAACTGCTGGAGTGCTTGCCACCGGTACCGGCGGCTTCGGGGTCATTGCCGGGCGCAGCGCGAAGGTGACCAGCGCCAGCGCGGCCGCCAGCGCGGTGGTCGTCTGCCAGAAGCCGGTACGCCGCCACAGTACGCGTCGTGGCGGCGGCAGATAGGCATCCCACCCGAGCCGTTGGCGGATGCCAGGCCACAGCGCCGGCGGCACGGGCGCGCTGCCCAGTTCCTCCAGCAGTGGCGCCAGGTGCTGCTGCCACTGCGCCACCAGCCGCGCGAAGCCGGCATCGCTGGCGATGCGTGCTTCGGCCTGCTGCCGTGCCGGCGCATCCAGCAGGCCCAGCACGTACTCGCCGGCGAACTGGTCCGCGCTGGGCGGCAGCAGGCCATCATCATCATTCAGATCGCGGATGCTCATCGTTCCAGGCACACCCTGAGTTGGCCCAGACCGCGGCGGATCCAGCTTTTGACTGTCCCCAACGGGGTCGCCAGGCGGTTAGCCAGCTCTTCGTGGCTGGCGCCGTCGAGGAAGGCGGCCCGGATCAGGCTGCGCCGACGCGGCTCCAGCGCCTGCAAGCACTGCTGCAGCCGTTGCACGTCGTCGTGCTGTTCGGCCAGTTGCCCGGGCTGGGGCTGGTCATCGGGCAACGCATCGGCGATGTCGATGTCCAGCAGCGGACGCGCCGGCGCCGCACGCAGGCGGTCGATGGCACGGTTGCGCGCGAGCATGGACAGCCAGGTCATCGCCGATCCCTTGCGGGCATCGAACTGCACCGCCTTGTACCAGGCGGCCACGAAGACCTCCTGCAGGACGTCCTCGGCTTCGCTCCGTTCGCGCAGCAAGCGCAGGCAGATTGCCAGCAAACGCCCTGCCGAACGCTGGTAGAGCGTCTCGAAGGCATGGCGATCGCCGCGCGCGGCACGTTCCAGCAGCTCATCAAGTTGGCGCGCGGCATCGGCATCGCGGGCTTCCAGCAGGGGCATCGGGGGCTCCGCGGCACACAGGTTCCTGACTGCATCGTCGGTGCTCGGGCCGCCGAGGGCAAGCACCTGTTCATGTGCACGTGGCCACCAGCGGCTGCGAACGCGCCTGTTGCAGCTCATCTGCAGGCACCTTGGCCGGTGGCTTGGCGAACGCAATGCGCACCCGCGGGTAGCCACCGTCGAAGTACAGGTTGCTGATTCCGGTGAACTGCAGCAGGCGGCGGTCGCCGGCCGCGTACAGCAATTCCACGTCGGGCACCGCGAATCCAAACCAGGCATCGAGCTTCATCTGCAGCCGTTCGGCCGGCTGTCCCTGCCAGTCGGTGCTGCCGCTGCGCTTGACCTGCAGGGGAATCCAGCGCGCGCGACTGGACAACAGGAACGGCAACCGGAGCGACTGGCCGCTGAGCAGGCTGTCCCAGTGTTCGCGCACCGCCGCGTCAAAACCCGCATCCACCACAGCGCCTGCGGGCAGTTCCAGGCGTGTCTGCCGCGCTTGTGCGCCACGCTCGTCCCGCCGGGTCAGTGTCCGCAGCGGGCCCTGCCCGCTCATGGTTTCCACCCGACCGCTGCGCGCGTCTTCGAAGGCAAACCCAGGCGCGGCGGCCTGGACGGTGGCCGGCATCCATTTGCGTGCAAACGCACGGCCATCGGCACAACGGTACAGCACCAGGCGCGCCGCGCCCTCCTCGACGCCCTGCCGCCAATGGCTTTCGCGGTACAGCAGGCGCCCGCTGTTGACGGCCACGGCCGTGGCTTCCTGGCGGGTAACGGTGGGCATCGCCGGCAATGTCAGCGGCAGCAGGAGCAACAACGCGGTCAGTCCGGTGCGCATGGCGGGATTCCAGTGGCGGGTTGCCTGAAGATACGGGGCAGCCACCGCGCTGGATGCAGCGGGCACCATCGCGCCGTCGCCGCCAGCCGTACCGACCGCCAGACGGCACCGCCAGACGCTGCCACCCGGTGACCGCGGTGCATTGACGGCGGCGACGCGGGCCGCCACGCTGGGTGCCCCCCTGCTACGCCCATGGCCCCGACGATGCCCCTCCTGCCTGCGCACATCGCCCTGGTGGTGGTCGACCTGCAACCTGACTTCATGCCCGGCGGCGCCCTGCCCTGCGTGGACGGCGATGCGCTGGTGGGCTCCATTGACGCTCTGCTGGCGCAACGGTGCTATCGCACGGTGGTCGCCACCCAGGATTGGCATCCGCCCGGCCATGCGTCCTTCGCCAGCCAGCATCCCGGCCGCGCACCGTTCGACACAATTACACTGCATGGGCAGCCGCAGACGCTGTGGCCCGATCACTGCCTGCAGGGCAGTGCAGGCGCCGCCCTGCATCCGGCCGTGGATTGGCGGGCGGTCGACCTGGTGCTGCGCAAGGGCAGCAACCCGCAGGTGGACTCCTATAGCGGGTTCCGGGAAAACCATGGACCGGCCGGCACGCGCCCGTCGACCGGGCTGGCCGGCTGGCTGCGTGAGCGCGGCATCAGCGAGGTCCATGTCTGCGGCCTGGCGCGCGATTACTGCGTGCTGTGGACCGCGCAGGACGCCGCTTCGGCCGGCTTCGCGGTCGGCTTCCACTGGGACCTCACCCGGCCGGTGAGCGCAGACAATGATGACGCCACCCGGCAGGCGCTGGCCACGGCGGGGATTGCGGTGCTGTAAGGCCGCGTGTGCAACGCGGCCCCGGCAACATGCCTTAGCGGAACACGACCGTGCGGTGGCCGTTGAGCACGATGCGGTGCTCGACATGGCGGCGCACCGCACGCGCCAGCACCTGCGATTCGGTATCGCTCCCCACCCGCACCAGCTCGCGCGGGGTCATCGCATGGTCCACGCGGGCCACGTCCTGTTCGATGATCGGGCCTTCGTCCAGGTCTTCGGTGACGTAGTGCGCGGTGGCGCCGATGATCTTGACCCCGCGCGCATGGGCCTGGTGATAGGGCTGGGCGCCCTTGAAGCTGGGCAGGAAGCTGTGGTGGATGTTGATCGCCCGCCCGGACAGGGCCCGGCACAGGTTCGGTGAGAGGATCTGCATGTAGCGGGCCAGCACCACCAGGTCGATGTTCTCGCGCTCGACCAGGTCGATGATCTGCTGTTCCTGGGCCGCACGCGTGGCCGCATCCACCGGCAGGTGGTGGAACGGGACCTGGTAGGACGCCGCCAGCGGCGCGAAATCAGCGTGGTTGGAAGCCACTGCGGCGATATCCACCTTCAACTGGCCACTGTGGGCGCGGAACAGCAGATCGTTGAGGCAATGACCCTGCTTGCTCACCAGCACCAGCAGGCGCGCGCGGCGACGGCCGTCATGCAGCTGCCAGTCCATGCCGTACTGCGCGGCAAGGCCGGTCATCGCCGCATGCACGGTGTCCAGCGGCAAGCCGGCATCGCGGTCGAAATGCACGCGCAGGAAGAACCGGCCACTTTCCTCGTCGCCATATTGCTGGGCGTCGAGGATGTTGCAGCCGTGGTCAAACAGCAGGCCGGACACGCGGTAGACGATGCCGGTACGGTCCGGGCAGGACAGGGTGAGGATGGAATCTGGGCGCATCCCTGCAAGTGTAGGCGAGCACGGTGCGCGACGGTACGGATGTTGTCAGTTGCAACTTTGGCGCCCCCTGCGGGGAGCGCGCCGCGTCGGATCACCGCGCTGGGTTCAGCGTGGCGGGTGCACGGTCAGCGCGACCAGGCGCAGCACCAGCGGACGCACCATCAGCACGCAACAGAAGGCCACCGGCATCGCCAGCAGGTAGGCTTCCAGCACCTGCGCCAGATAGCCCTCGCCCACACCGCCGTGGGCGGCGGTGATGACCAGGCACATCAGCATGGCCATGATGCCTGCCATGAAAAACGCGAAGACGAACGGCGTGGCGCGGTGGCCGAGCTTCCAGCGGCGGGCTGGCGAGGGGGAATGAGGGGTGGGCATGCGTTGCTTCAAGCGATGTCGAGGGAGCCGCAGCATGCCGTAACCGCGCGCCGGGTGCAGCCGCTGTTGGCTTGGGCCAGACCCAAGCGCCGCTTGCGGTGGAAACATGGCACGCTAGGCGTTGCATGAACCTGTTGCAGCTCATCCGCACGTTTACCCGCACGGCCGACACCGGCAGCATGGCCGGTGCCGCGCGCGTGCTTGGCATCAGTGCCACGGCGGTGGGCCAGAACATCGCGCGGCTGGAGACCCATCTGGGGGTGCGCCTTTTCAACCGGGGTGCGCGCCAGCTCAGCCTCAGCGAGGCCGGGCGGCTGTACCTGGCCCAGGTGCAGTCGATTGAAGCGGAGCTGGCGCGGGCGCAGGCCTCGGTCGCCGCGCTGGACACCGAGCCCGCCGGCCCGCTGCGCATCGCCTGCAGCCGCGCCTTTGGCCGCCATGTGCTGGCGCCCTTGCTGCCGGCGCTGCAACAGCGTTACCCGCGCCTGCGACTGGAACTGCAGCTGTCCGACCGGGCGGTGCAGCACGCGCAGGAATCGGTGGATGTGAGCATCCGCATCGGCGAGCAGATGGACGATGGGCTGGTGGCAAGGCCACTGGCACGGGTGCCGTTCGTGTTCTGTGCGGCACCGGCCTATCTGGCGGCGAACGGCACACCCACCTCGCCGGAACAGCTGGCCGCACATCCGGCATTGCGCTACCGCTTTCCCACCGATGGTCGCCCGCTGCGCTGGACCCTGCGCGGGCCCACCGGCCCTGTGGCCCTGATGATGCAGCCCGGCATGGTCTGCGATGACATCGATGCGCTGGCCGAACTGGCGGCGGCCGGTGGCGGCATTACCCGATTGGCGGCGTTCGTGGCCGAGCCCTACCTGCGCGATGGGCGGCTGCGTGCGGTATTACCAGAATGCAGTGGCTGGCATGCCGAGCCGATGGAGGTGTTTTTCTGCGTGAGCGACCGCCGCGACTTCACCCCACGGGTGCGGGCATTGTTCGATCACCTGCAGGCAGGGATGCCGCCGTCATGGCGGCGATGAGGGCGCCGCCTGCTCGGCGTCCGCTCGGCGCAGGCGATCGAGCAGCGGGGCGATTTCAGACCCCGCACCGGCCCAACCGCTTGCGTGATCAATGACTTCGCCATTGAAAGTGAGGTAGAACGCGGGCGTGCTGCCGAACTCGATGCCGTGCCACGCTGTTGAGCGCAGCAGGGGCTGCATCGGCAAAGCCGGGTGCTCACGGTTCCAATCCAGTACAGCCTGCACTGGCCAACCCTGGTCATCGGGGAGGACCAACTGCAACCGCCCACGCAGGTCAGCGAAGCGGGGTTCGGTGGCCAACGCGGCCGTCGCGCGCTTTGAGAAGACGCAGAACGGATGGACCACGACGATCATGGACCACCCTTCGTTGGGTAGCGTCATCACTTCGGCGTGACCGGCATCGCGTAGCTGGAGCACCTGCCGGCGATCGGCCAGCCGCTCGCCGTGGATGACCGGCAGTTCGGCAACGTCGAGTGCGTGTTCGCGCCGCAGTCCATTGGCTTCGGCAAAACGACGTTGGGCCAGCAAGGCCCCGTGCAACTGGCGATAATCCAGCGCCGTTGCGGTTCCATCGGCGCCCATCTGCGCCAGCAGGCATTGCAGGCGCTCGACCAGGCGTGGATCACGCAGGTAGAAGTTCGCCAACCGGGTCGCCCGGAACAGCTCCCGGCGTGCCGGCTCGGCAACCGTTGTACATCCGGCAGCAAGCGGTGGAACGCCTGGATCGGCGTGGTAACGCCGGGAGATCTCGTTGCGACGTGTTTCAGCGGCCACGTCCAGTGACGATGTCCAATAGTTCTGCAGGCGGACGTCGAGTGCCGGCACTGAGGCGGATGAAGCCGGGACTGCCGACAGCACGGCCATGAGAATACCAAGCGACATGGGGCAGCTCCGTAAGGGTTTCTTACTCCATCCGTTGAGCGATGGTACTCATGGGATCAGCAGCCTGACATGCAGATGAAGCTGCCTGACTCCATACAGTTGGCTCGACCGACACACTGATAGCCGTAATGATCGTCGATCACAGGATTCAATCCATCTGCGCGCACCATCGCTGCACGATCGTCATCTGAGCCAACTCGCAGACCTGGCAGCTGAGATACTGTCCGGGCCGCACCGAACAATGCCAACAGACGGGCGGCTTGGCTGGCGGTCAACTCTTCGACCAACGGCTGATAGTCATAGGTGGTCAGGCCGGCTTCGTTGAAACGCAATGACCCAAGAAAGCGATCCCGGCCCCATTGGCTCAGAGGCTCCAATGGCGAGTGTGCGGGAATCCGCTGCAGATAGGCCGCCAACTGCTCGGCGCTGTGTATGGGAGCCGTGCGCTGCGCGACCTGTAATGCGACACGTTGACGCTGTTCCGCGGATGATCCCTCCGCCGGGATGTCAGCAGCCTGTGCTCCAGTTGCTGACGCCAACGTCGCAATGCCCAGAAAGAGTGGCCTCATCAAACACTTCAAACGGAGGTGCATCACGCGCTCCTTTAATGTCACAGGAAAATACCTGTGAGATGACATTAGAGCGGGTGATGCGCTCCGTGCGTGGAGCGCATCACGCTATAGAAGCATTCAATTCGCGCGACGTCAGCGATGCGCGAATTCTGATAGCGAACTCCGCACCCCGCTTCACCCCGCCTCGAACACCCCACGCACGCCACGCGGTTCGCAGCGCAGGTACTGCGGTGCCGGCACCACGCTGTCTCCCAGCGCCGCAGCGGCATGCCAGGGCCAACGCGGGTCGTACAGGATGCCGCGGGCCAACGCGACGGCGTCGGCATGGTTGTGGCGCAGGATCGATTCGGCTTGTTCCGGTTCGGTGATCAGGCCAACGGCGATCACCGGCATGCGCACCTTGGCCTTCATCGCCGCGGCGAACGGCACCTGGTAGCCCGGGCCCAGCTCGATCTTCTGGCGCTCATCCAAGCCGCCGCTGGACACGTGCAGGAAGTCGCAGCCGCGCGATTCCAGGATCAGGGCCAAGGTCTGGCTCTGCTCCGGATCCCAGCCACCCGGCACCCAGTCGCTGGCCGAAATGCGCACGCCGACGGCCATCTTGTCCGAAACCGCTGCGCGCACCGCATCGAACACCTCGATCAGCAGGCGCAGGCGGTTCGGCAGCGAGCCACCGTAGCCATCCGTGCGCTGGTTGCTCAGCGGCGACAGGAACTGGTGCAACAGGTAACCATGGGCAGCGTGCAGTTCGATCAACTGCAGGCCCAGGCGTTCAGCACGGCGGGCGCTGTCGGCGAAAGCCTGCACGATCTCGGCGATTTCCGCTTCATCCAACGCATGCGGAGCGGGGTTGCCGGTGCGCAGAGGCTTGGCCGACGGTGCCACGGTTTCCCAGCCATGGGCATCGTCAGCCGGCAGCTGCTTGCCGCCCTCCCAGGGTTTGGACACCGAGGCCTTGCGCCCGGCATGGCTGAGCTGGATGCCGATCGGCATCGACGACCAGCGCCGCACCGGCGCCAGCGCCTTGGCCAGCGCGGCCTCGGTCGTGTCGTCCCACAGCCCCAGGTCCGCCCAGCTGATGCGACCGCGCGGCTGCACGGCGGTGGCTTCCAGGATCAGCAGTCCGGCACCGGACTGGCTGAGCTGGCCCAGGTGCATGCTGTGCCAGTCCGTGGCGCGGCCTTCTTCGGCCGAGTACTGGCACATCGGGGCAATCACAATGCGGTTGGGCAGGGTCAAGGGCCCGAAGGTGACGGACGAAAACAGCTGGCTCACAGGGCAGGCATCTGGCTGGCAGGGGGAAGACGGCTATTGCAGCGCTCATGGCCCTGCGGATCAAGCCCTTTGATGGATCAATGCTTCGCATGCAGCCGCCGCCGGCGGCCGTACCGGCCTCAACACCAAGGCGCCAACGCCTGTGCACAGTCCCGTTCATCCTTGAACAGCAGCAGATCGTCCGCGCGGGTATGGCCGCGGTTGAGTGCGGCGATGGGAAGCCCGGCACGCGCGGCAGCCTGCACGAAGCGGTAGCCGGAATACACCATCAGCGAGGAGCCGACCACCAGCAGGGCATCGGCGCGTGCCAGATGCTCATGCACCGCCGCCACGCGCTCTCGCGGTACGTTTTCACCGAAGAACACCACGTCCGGCTTCAGCACACCACCACATTGCAGGCAATCGGGGACGCAGAACCGGCTGAAATCCACCTCCAGATCGGCATCGCCGTCAGGGGCGATGCCCGCATCCAGGACATCCCAACCCGGGTTGTCCTGCAACAGGCGGGCCTGCAGGTCCTCGCGGGCACTGCGTTGGCCGCAGCCCATGCAGCGCACCTGGTCCAGGCGACCGTGCAGGTCGATCACATTGTGGCTGCCGGCACGCTGGTGCAGGCCGTCGACGTTCTGGGTCAGCAGCACCTGCAGGCGCCCCTGTGCTTCCAGCGTGGCCAGGGCCTGGTGGCTGCCATTGGGGCGGGCCAGGCCAAAGCGCGGCCAGCCCAGCAGGCTGCGCGCCCAGTAACGCTGGCGGGTGGCGGCATCGCCCATGAAGGCCTGGTAGGTCACCGGCGGCGTGCGCTTCCAGTGGCCGGCGGCATCGCGGTAATCGGGGATGCCCGACCCCGTGCTGCAGCCAGCGCCGGTCAGCACGAACAGCCGCTGCGCGGTGTTGATGAAATCGTCGAGAGGGCGGGTCATGGCAGCCAGATGGGGATGGCCGCAGGCCGCGGCAAGGCCCGGCTCAGGGGGCCGGCTGGCCTTCGGGCAGCGGCGGCACCGCGGTGGGCTGGCCGGCCTCGTCCAGTGCGATCATCACGAAGTGACCGCGCGTGCACAGCTTGCGCTCGCCGCTATGCAGGTCCTCGGCGATCAGCTCCACCTCCACCTTCATCGAGCTGCGGCCGACCTCGACTACCCGGCCGATGGTTTCCACCATCTGCCCAACCCGGATCGGCAGCTTGAAATCAACCTGGTCACTGCGTGCAGTCACCACCGAGCGGCGCGAATAGCGGGCCGCGGCGAGGAAGGCCGCCTTGTCCATCCAGGCCAACGCCTGGCCGCCGAACAGCGTACCCATGTGGTTGGTATGGTTGGGGAAGACGATCTCGGCCATGCGCACTTCGATCGGCGGAACGGTGTCGGCGAGGGAACTCATGAAGATGACCGTGGGCTGGGAATTCGTGGGCAGTCTACGGCAGGTTCCCACCCGATACCGGTAGCGCCGGACCACGCCCGGCAGGATATTGGACCGCTGCGCTCGCCGGGCATGGCCCGGCGCCGCCGCGATCCAGGCAGGCTCAGAAGTTCATGTCGAAGGCAACTTCGCCCTGCACGCCCAGCTGGTAGGCCGACACGCGCCGTTCGAAGAAGTTGGTCAGCTCCTGCACGTCCTGCAGTTCCATGAACGGCAGCGGGTTGCGCACGTTGTACTTCTTTTCCATGCCCAGCTTGGCGAAATGCTGGTCGGCGCAGTGCTGCAGGTACTGGCGCATGTCGCGGGTGGAGATACCGGCGACGCCGCCGGACAGCACGTCCTCGGCAAACTGCAGTTCGCACTCGATGGCTTCTTCCAGCATCTGGTAGACCTGCTGCTTCAGTTCATCGTCGAACAGGTCCGGCTCTTCTTCGCGCACCACGCGCACGGATTCAAAGGCGAACTCCATGTGCGCGCTTTCGTCGCGGAACACCCAGTTGGTGCCCGAGGCCAGGCCCGGCAGCAGGCCACGCGAACGGAAGTAGTACACGTAGGCGAAGGCGGCAAAGAAGAACAGGCCTTCGATGCAGGCGGCGAAGCAGATCTGGTTCAGCAGGAACTGGCGGCGCTGGTCGCGGGTCTCGATGCGGCGCAGGTCCTGGATGGAATCGATCCACTTGAAGCAGAAGTCCGCCTTCTTCTTGATCGATTCGATGTTTTCCACCGCCGCGAACGCCTTGACGCGCTCGTCCGGGTCCGGCAGGTAGTTGTCCAGCAGGGTCAGGTAGAACTGCACGTGCAGGGCTTCTTCGTACAGCTGGCGCGACAGGTACATGCGCGCTTCGGGCGCATTGAGGTGCTGGTACAGGTTCAGCACCAGGTTGTTGGACACGATCGAGTCGCCGGTGGCGAAGAACGCGACCAGACGGTGGATCAGGTGGCGATCGGCCGGCGACATCTTGCTGTGCAGGTCGGTGATGTCGATCTGGAAGTTGATCTCTTCCACCGTCCAGGTGTTCTTGATCGCGTTCCGGTACATGTCATAGAACTGCGGGTAGCGCATCGGGCGCAGGGTCAGTTCAAAACCGGGATCGAGCAGCATCTGCTTGGGCGTGTCGGCCATGGGTGTTTCCTTGGTTTCCTGGGCAGCACGCCGGACAGGGCCCGGCGCTACCGTGGGTGATTGGCCGCCGGGCCATGCCCGGCGCTACCTGGATGTTTCTGCGTGCTGCCGGGCAATGCCCGGCGGTACCGCGTGGTGCGTCGCCGGGCAGCGCCCGGCGCTGCCGCGGCCCGGTGTTACTGGCAGGCTTCGCAGGCTTCCGGGTTCTCCAGCGAGCAGGCGATGGCCTCGTCGGTGGTGAACGTCTTGGCCGGGGCGGTGCTGCTGCTCACGGTGGTCTTGGCGATCTTGGTGGCCGGACGCGAACGCAGGTAGTAGGTCGTCTTGACCCCCTGCTTCCAGGCGTACATGTACATGGACGACATCGCGCCGATGTTCGGGCTTTCCATGAACAGGTTGAGCGAGGCGGACTGGTCGATGAACGCGCCACGTTCGGCGGCCATGTCGATCAGCGAACGCATCGGCAGTTCCCATGCGGTGCGATAGACCTGGCGCAGCGCCTCCGGGATCTGCGCCACGCCCTGGATCGAGCCTTCGGCCAGCTTGATCGCGTCGCGCATTTCCGGCGTCCACAGGCCCAGCTTCTTCAGCTCGTTGACCAGGTAGCGGTTGACCTGCAGGAAGTCACCGGACAGGGTTTCGCGCTTGAACAGGTTGGACACCTGCGGTTCCACGCACTCGTAGCAGCCGGCGATGGACGCGATGGTCGCGGTCGGGGCGATGGCGATCATCAGCGAGTTGCGCAGGCCGTGTTCCTTGATGCGGCTGCGCAGGGCATCCCAGCGCGCGGCATCTTCGGGTACCACGTTCCAGGCATCGAACTGCAGTTCGCCGCCCGCCGCGCGGGTGTCGTTGAACGACGGGTGCTTGCCGCGTTCCTGGGCCAGTTCGCAGCTGGTTTCCAGCGCATGGAAGTAGATCGTTTCGGCGATCTTCTTCGACAGTGCACGGGCCGGGGCGCTGTCGAACGGCAGGCGCAGGCGGAAGAACACGTCCTGCAGGCCCATACAGCCCAGGCCGACCGGGCGCCAGCGCAGGTTGGCGCGGCGGGCCGTTTCGATCGGGTAGAAGTTCAGGTCGATGACGCGGTCCAGCTGGCGCACGGCCAGGCGCACGGTTTCGGCCAGCTTCTCGAAGTTGAACTCGTTGTGCTCGTCGAAGTGGTTGCCCAGGTTGATCGAACCCAGGTTGCACACCGCGGTTTCGTCGTTGGAGGTGACTTCCAGGATTTCCGTGCACAGGTTGGACAAGTGGATCACGTTGCCAGCGCGCAGGGTCTGGTTGCTGGCGCGGTTGCACTTGTCCTTGAAGGTCATCCAGCCGTTGCCGGTCTCGGCCAGGGTGCGCATCATGCGCGCATACAGCTTGCGCGCGGAGATGGTGCGGCTGGCCTTGCCCTGCGCTTCGGCCTGCACGTAGGCCTGCTCGAAGGCTTCGCCAAACAGGTCGGTGAACTCGGGCACAACACGCGGATCGAACAGCGACCATTCCTGGTCGGCTTCCACGCGCTTCATGAACAGGTCCGGCACCCAGTTGGCCAGGTTCAGGTTATGGGTGCGGCGGGCTTCGTCACCGGTGTTGTCACGCAGTTCGAGGAAGTCCTCGATGTCGGCGTGCCAGGTTTCAAGGTACACGCAGGCCGCGCCCTTGCGCTTGCCGCCCTGGTTCACCGCCGCGACGGACGAATCCATGGTCTTGAGCCACGGCACGATGCCGTTGGAGTGGCCGTTGGTGCTCTTGATCAGCGAGCCACGCGAACGCACGCGGGTGTAGCTCACGCCGATGCCACCGGAGAACTTGGACAGCTGGGCGATGTCGCCGTACTTGGCGTAGATCGATTCCAGCGAATCCTGCGGCGAATCAAGCAGGAAGCACGAGGACAGCTGCTCGTGGGTGGTGCCGGAGTTGAACAGGGTCGGGCTGGACGGCAGGTAGTCGAGGTTGCCCATGCGCTTGTACAGCGCCAGGGTTTCGGCCACGTCCTCGCTCAGCGCCGAGGCGATGCGCAGGAAGAACTGCTGCGGGGTTTCCAGCACCTTGCGGGTATGCGGATGGCGCAGCAGGTAGCGGTCGTACAGCGTGCGCAGGCCGAAGTAATCGAAGTTCAGGTCCAGGCCCGGATCGATGGCGTCATTGAGCTTGCGCGCATTGGTCTGCACGAAGCTCAGCAGGCGGTCGTTGATCAGGCCGACTTCATGGCCACGGCCCACCGACTGCGAGAACGCATGGATTTCCTGGCCGGAAACTTCCTTGGCGATGTAGTTGGCCAGCAGGCGCGCGGCCAGGCGGCCGTATTCGGGTTCTTCGCCGATCAGCAACGCAGCGGTGCGGATGGACAGTTCGTCCAGTTCCTGGGTGGTGGCACCGTTGTACAGGCCGGAAATGGTGCGCGTGGCCACGCGCATCGGGTCCACCGCATGCAGGCCTTCAGCCGAACGCTGCACGGCACGCACGATCTTGTTCAGGTCGACCAGTTCAGTGCTGCCATTGCGCTTGGTCACGCTCATGGCGTTGGCCGTGGGCGGCGAAGTCAACAGGAACCCGGCTTCCTTGTCGGCGGTGGCGCTGGTTTCGGTGGTCACGGCTGTGTCCTCATTGGCGTGATGGGCTGTGCACGGCGCACCAGATAATGGCGCGGCCGATGCGGAGTGATCAGGATGGATGAACGGCGTCGCATAGACCGAGACTGGAAAGAAACCGTCCAGGTCCCTGCTCCACCGCCCGTCTCCGTTCCAGAGATCGCGCGAACCGGCGCCACACTGTGCAGATGCGGCTGTCGGGGAGAAGTCAATGCAGCCACGTTGGGCGCAGCGCTTCTCCGTACCGGACCGCCCGTTGGGGCCGCCGGAACCGACGGCCACAAGATAGTGGGGGTATGGGGGATCGTCAACGCCAAATATGGGGTTCCGGGCCAAGCCCTTGTGGCGCAAGGACTGATGTCCACATGCGCGATTCCTGATACCGCCACCTGCCACAATCTGATGCGCAGTCAAGGGCACAGGCCGCAATTTGAGTGGAATACCGCATGCCGCCCCTGCAACGACACGCCTTCACGCGGGGTGCACGAAACTGGCTGCGGGCCGCCGGCCACAGTGACTTGTGGCCCGCGCTACCCTGCCCCCGGCGCCGCGATGCTACGGGCCGAGACACAGGAGGTGTTGCCCATGTCATCCCCCACCCTTTGGCTGGTCGCGCTGTGCCTGGCGCTGCCCGCGTTCACCGCCCAGGCCAAGGACCCCACCCCGTCGCTGCGTGCCGACCAGTGCGGCATCACCACGCCTTATGACGTTCTGGTGGACAGCGGCGGTGTCTGGCTGCGGCACGGCCCCCAGTCCCCGCGCGAAGTGTTCTTCCACGACGGCGAACTGAGCCTGGACGGCCGGGTGGTGGCGGTCAGCGATGCCGATGCCGCCCGCCTGCGCGCGCTGGAGGCTGGCGCGCGCCAGCTGATGCCCGCCGCCACCGCCCTGGCG
>DALZLW010000053.1:0-21114 GCA_032007425.1 Stenotrophomonas sp. | reverse complement strand
TGCCGGCGACCGTGGCCGGGGGGGCGGCCACGCCGGCACCAGCACCGGCCGCTGAAGGTCCGGCGGCGACGGCGCCTGCTGCGACCAGCACGGAGGGTGCCCCATGAGCCGGGTCAATGCAGGGGTGAGCTACTTCGGCAAGGTGCCGTCGCGCGGGGATTTCGTCCGCGCCGCCGATAATCACCAGTTGCTGGGCTGGCTGGATCGCTGGGCCGGCGAGAGCGTCGAGCTGCTCAGCCAGAATCCGGACTGGAAGCGGATCTACGACGAGGCGCCGGAGATCCATTACGCCTTCCTCGGATCACGCAGCAAGATGGTGCTGTGCGGCCACTTCCTCGCCAGCCATGATGCGTCAAAGCGGCGCTTCCCGCTGTTGTCGGCGGTCAGGCTCGATGCCCAGGAGCCGTTGAACTTCATCGGTTGCAGTCCGCTGGCGATGTCCAATGCCTGGTCGGGTCTGGCGCGCCTGGCGCGCTCGGCCTTCCAGGCCGAAGATGCCGGCGCGGCGCTGGGGCAACTGGCCGAGGCGCGTTTCAGCATCAGCACCGAGCCGAAGGACTACGCCGCCAGTTTTGATGATTTCCTTGAGAACACCACCGTCGGACAACTGGAGGCGCGGCTGGCCGATTCAGGCCATGGTGAGGTCTCGCTGCGACGCCTGCTGCCTGCGCTGGGGCTGTTGCTGCAGCCAGTACTGACAGGCGGCGACGTGACCGTGGACAAGGCGCTGGTGTTTCCGCTGGTGCGTGATCCAGTGTACCGGCCGCTGGTGGCGGCGTTCTGGCTGGACGTGGTGGCGCGCTTCGTGACGCGCGCCGATTTCGAGCTGGCGGTGCTGATCCGCAACGATGCCGCACCGTCGCTGGTGGTGGGCTTCAATGGCGCCGATCGCCAGGTGCTGCGTGCGGTGCTGGACCCGGCGCAGGCCGACGACTTCCTGATCCGCGTGCAGCACTCGGAATGGGTCGAGGACTACCTGCACAGCGATTTCAACCTCAACCGGCTGGCGAGCTACCTGGAGCGTGACGATCTGGCGCTGACCACGGCACGCACGCTGTTTGCTGAAACTTTTCTTGGAACCTGATCATGGCCCTGGCCCGTTTCTGTTCGTTGTCCCTTCTGTTGTTCGCGGCGGCCGCCTCCGCACAGACCGGCCGTAACGCGCCGGCAGCGGCTGCGGCCGAACCGGCGCGCCCGGTGGTGATCGAGGGCGTGGTGCCCGACCAGGCGACCAAGGCGCGGCTGTTGGCGAATCTTCGCGCCGTTTACGGCGCCGAGCGGGTGGTCGACCGGGTGCAGGTGGAAAGCATCGCCACGCCGCCGAACTGGGGCGAATACGCGGCGGCGATGATCACCCCGGCGCTGACCCAGGTGTCGCAGGGCAAGTTGGAAATCAATGGCCAGGCCGTGCGCATCACCGGCGAAGTCGGCAATGAGGCCCAGCGCCAGCAGGTGGTCAGCGACCTCAGCCTGGCCAGCAACACCTCGTACACGGTCACCAATTCGTTGAAGGTCGGCTCGCGCCAGGCGCTGCTGGATCAGGCGCTGGCCAACCGCATCATCGAGTTCCAGAGTGGCAGCGCACAGCTGACACCATTGGGCATGCGGATTCTCGATGAGATGGTCGCACCGATGGCGCAGATGCCCGATGGCCGCTTCCTGGTCGTCGGCCACACGGATAATGTCGGGCAGCGCGAAACCAATCTTTCGTTGAGCCAGGCCCGGGCGTTGGCGGTGAAGACCTATTTGACCCGCAAGGGCATTGCCGCCGGGGCCATGGATGCGGTGGGCAAGGGCCCGGATGAACCGGTGGCCGATAATGCAACGCCCGATGGCCGCGCCCGCAACCGGCGCATCGAGTTCCGGATCCAGTAACGGCAACATCCCGCCGCCATGGCGGCGGCGGGATGTACGCGTCCACTTAGTTGTCCTGCGGGTTGTCCACGTCCAGCAGTTCCTGCATCTGTTCCAACGTGGTGTGGTCCTTGATCACCCGCTTGAGCCACACGTGCAGCGGCATTTCGCCCCAGCGCGCCGCTTTTTCCGCCAGGTAGGCGACCGGGCTGTGCGGTTCGGTCTGGCGGAAGAACTCGGCCACCTGCCGCAACTGCTGCAGTGCTTCACGGCGCGTGGTGGGTGCGCCAGCGGGGCCACGCGGTGCACTGGCGCCGGCGGCCACGGCCGCGGTCGCGCCGGAGGCCGGACTGCTGTCCAGGCCACTGTCGTCCAGACCATCCGTGACGGGTGGTGCGCCATCGATCAGCAGGCCCGATTCACGTGCAAAGCGATGCGCCGTGCGCGTAACGGTGTCGAGTTGCTCGCGCAACGCGGTGAAGCTGGGGCCGTCCAGGCCCAGGCGTTCATCGACGGCCACCTGCAGTTCGGCCAAGGCCAGGCTGCACGCGGGCAGGACGTCAATCAGTGTGCGGTAGAAGTCATGCGGGGTGTCGCGGCGTGCGGCCTCGAGCAGTTCCAGCGACGGCACTTCGTCGTGGTAGGTGTGATGCTCGCCGGCTTCTGCATGCGCGCGGCTGTGCGCGTGTTCGTGGTCGGCGAGGCTGAAGCGGCCTTGTGGCGCCGACACGATCGGCACGTTGCGCACCCACTGCAGGGCATTGGCCAACAGCCAGCTCAGGTTGCCGATGCGCTCTTCCTGGTCACCGTCGGGCGCCTGCGGGTGCACGTCGTCCCAATAGCGCTGGCAAAGACCAGCGACCACCCGCAGGCCCGAGGCCAGCCCCGCGTAGCCTTCGAGCTGTGTGGCCGATTCGACCAGCCAGCCAGCAAGCCGCAGGTCCTTGGTGCGGTGCTGCAGCAGATCGTTGCAGTCGCGCAGCATGCTGCTCCAATCGGCGTACTTGATGTCGGTCTGCCACGCGCCCTGGTCCAGGGTGGGGTCGTCGGCGCGGCGGTACTCGATGATGCGGTCGAACTCCGCCGAGAACGACAGGTCTTCACCGGTCGGCTGCGTGTCGGAAATCGGGGCCAGCAGGGCGTCCTCTTCCAGCATGGCAAGTCTCATCTGTGAAAGTGAATCGATTCTAGCCTGCAGTTAATGTGGTGTTTCTTCACATGGTGGATTGCCGCGTATACATCGCTGAATTCGCGACGATTATGTGAGGCAGCCCACAGATTCGCCGTGAATATGGCGGCGGGATTCTGACGTCACGCGTCATCTGCTAGATTTTCGGACCTCGACCCTTCGGTGGGGTATGCAGTGTGTGTGTCTCGCCGCTGGATGGAAGCTGATCGATGGAACGCACTGCGCGAGCAGTGCCATTAGGGAAGCCAACATGGACGCGATGCAAAATCTCCTGGCGCAGTCTGCGCAACTGCTCGATGGCAGCCGGCTGTACCGGCTGCAGTTGCCAGACAGCCCTTCGGTGGTAGTCGAGCGCTGGCAGGGCCGTGAGGCGCTTTCCGAGGGCGTTGATCTGTCCGTACGCTTCCTCAGCGTCGACGCGAACCTGCCGGTGCAGCAGTGGTTGGCGCAGCCTGCAGTCCTGGTGACGCGGCTTGCCGATGGCAGCGAATACACGCGCCATGCCTTGATCGCCGAAGCCTATTGCCTGGGGGCCGACGGCGGGATGGCGCTGTACGAGGTGCGTCTGCGTGATTGGACGGCCTGGCTGCAGCACGGAGCGCACAGCCGCGTGTTCCAGGACCTTGGCGTGCGGGCGATTGTCGATGAGGTGCTCGGCAGTGCCGGTATCGCCGGTCAATGGCAGTGGAGCGAAGAGCTCGACACCTTCCTCGCCAATGAGCGTCCCCGCAGCTACTGCGTTCAGTACCGGGAAACCGATCTGGCCTTCGTCCAGCGCTTGTTGGCCGAAGAAGGCATCGGCTGGATGATCGAGCCCGCTGGCGAGCAGGGCCATCGGATGCGCCTGTTCGCCGATTCGTCGCTGCTGCCCGAAGCGATGCCGGGGCAGGGCGCCGCCGGCATCCGCTTCCACCGCGCCGACAGCACCGAGGCAGATGACAGCGTGCAGCGACTGGGACGCGGACGTGCCCTGACCCAGGGGCGGTTGCACCTGCACACCACCGACTACCGGCAGGTGCGTTCGCTGCATGGCAGCCTGCCGTTGCAGGTGCCGGGTGACGACGCGCTGCAGGAAGATTACGACCCGGTTGGCGCCTATGCCTTCGCCGACCAGGGTGAGCTGGACCGCCATGCGCGGCTGATGGCCGAGGCGCTGGAAGCGCGCGCACAACGCTGGCAGGGCCACGGCAGCGTGCGCGCCGCTGCCGCCGGCCAGGTGTGGCGGCTGAGTGCCACGCCAGGCGACGTGCCGACCGAGCTGCTGCTGGTGGCGGTTGAGCACGAGGGCGTGAACAACCTGCCTGTGGACGCGCGAACGGTTGTTGACGCCCTGTTTGGCGGGGCCACCGATGCCAGCGAGCACGCCGAGGCGGCACGGCAGGGCTATGCCAATCGCTTTACCGCCGTGGCCCGCAGCCAACGTTGGCGGCCGATCCTGGCCGATGGCACCGGTGCGCGGCGTAATCCGCGGCCGATCGCACCGGGTTACCAGACCGCGGTCGTCGTTGCAGGCGGTGGCCAGGACGGCGGTGAGCTGCACGCAGACAGCCTGGGGCGGATCAAGGTCCGATTCCATTTCCAGCGGGGCGAAGGCACGCAGGACAGCGCATGGCTACGGGTGCTGCAGCGCTACGCCGGTCCGGGTGTCGGCAGTCAGTTCCTGCCGCGCATCGGCCAGGAGGTGATGGTCGGTTTCCTTGAGGGTGATATTGATCGTCCGGTGGTGCTGGGCGCGCTGTTCAACGGGCGTGGCGAAGCCGGCATCGCACCGACACCAGCCGGGCAGGGCGGGCAGGCAGACACCTCGCTGTTTGCGCAGGCTGCCGACGCCAGCCCCAGCGCCCAGGCCAACCTCGCCGGTGGCCATGCGCCGGTGTGGCATGCCGCGGGTGAGGGCGATGCGGCGCACCGTAATGCCGGTGCGTTGTGGGGCCTGCAGTCGCGCGAGTGGGGCGGCAGTGGCCACAGTCGCCTGGTGTTCGATGACAGTGATGCCCAACTGCGGGCGCAGTTGGCCACGACCCAGCAGACGACCCAGTTGAGTCTGGGCCATCTGTTGCATCAGGCCGACAACTACCGCGGCAGCTTCCGCGGCAGCGGCTTTGAACTGCGCAGCGATGCCTGGGGCGCGCTGCGTGGGGAGGCCGGGCTGTGGCTGACGGCCTACCCGCACGGCGAGACCGCGCCGGCCGGACAGGCCGTGCAGCCGGGGGCCTTGATGGAGCAGTTGCGGCAACTGGGCGAGACCTTCGCCGAAGCCAGCCGTATCCACGTCACGGTGCAGCCGGCCGCGCAGGTCGGCGTGCAGGGGCCTTCGCGTTCAACGCTGGATGGCGGCCAGGCACCGTTGACCGTGCTTGCCGCCAGTGTGCGGACGACCGTCGCCGGCAAGGCTTTCGATACCGCCAAGGGCGATGCGCCAGCGCGCAAAGGCGCCGCCGGCCAGGGCCAGGTGCCGCACAGCGGTGATCCGCTGCTCGGCTTGGCCGCCCCAGCGGGTGTGCTGCAGGTCGCCGGGCAGGGCATTGCCTGGACCACCGGCGAGACGCTCGTGCTGGGCAGCGGTGCTGACAGTGACGCGGTGGTGATGGGCTCGGCACGCTGGCACGGGCGGCAGGCGATCGGCGTGCTGGCGACTGCGCGCGAAGGCGGCGACGGCGGCGCCGAGGCCTTGAGCCTGGTCAGCGGCATGGCGACGCTGGAGCTCACCGCGCAGGCCGACCAGCTGCACATCAAGGCGCAGCAGGCCCTGCAGGTGGCCAGTGCCAGTGCGGCGGTCGAGGTGGCCGGCGGCAAGGCCGTGCACCTGGCGGTGTCCGGGGGCGCCAGCATCACCTTGTCCGGCGGCAACATGGTGTTCAACGCACCCGGCAACATCACCGTGCATGCCGGGCGCAAATCGTTCGTGCCCGGCGGTCGCGGCAATTACCCGCTGCCGACCTTCCCGGCATCGGTGTGCAAGGAATGCCTGCTGCTGGCGGCCAAGCGCGCTGCCCCGCTGACGCCGCAGGTGGGCGCCGCATGAGCAATGACCGGCGCTGGTCTTTCCCGCAACGCACGTGGACACAACCGCCGCGTGGCCAGGCGCGTTACCTGCTGCTGGACGGCGCGCAGTGCGAGCAGCCAAGGGCACTGCTGGAGGCGCTGGGCTGGCCGAGCACGACCTTGTTCGATGGGCTGTTGGCCAGTGGCCAGGACGACGCGACGGTGTTCCTGGTGGCGGTACCCGTGCCGACCGAGGTGCAGATCGCATTGCAGCGCCTGCGTCCGGCGCTGCGCTTGCCCGGGGCGCTGAGCGTGATTGATGCCGCGCTCGGCCTGCATGCGCTCGCCGAGCGGCTGCGCCAGCGGCTGGAGGCGCGCTATCCCAACGGCAAGGCGTTCACCGCGCGGTTCTTCGATGCACGCGTGCTGCCGTGGTGGGTGTCGATCCTTGATGAGGCGCAGCGCGAGGCCTTCCTCTCGGTCGGTGGGCGCTGGACGTTCCTGGATGCGCGGTTGGAGTGGACGCAGCTTGGCCTGCGCTGCCCCGCGCAGGACCCGCACGTGGCCCCATGGATTCTGCAGGCCGAACAGCGTCGGGCGTTGATCGATGCGCTGTATCCCTACACCTTGATGGACCATTTCCTTTTGACTGGTCCCGAATTGCTGGAACGCTATCCGCGGGAAACCTGGTACTACCGGCTGCGCGATGCGGTCGCCGCGGCCGAGGCCCATGGCATCACCGACAGTGCACGCCTTTCCGTGGTGGCCAGTTGGGCCCTGATCGGGGATGTGGATCTGGCCGAGGATCCGGCGTGGCAGCAGCGCCTGCGTGACGTCGGCGCAGGCCGACGAACGGTCAACCAGGTCGGCGATGAGGTGTGGCCGCTGGTGGAGAGCTGGGATGAGTGAGTCTGCACGCCGACGCTTGCGGGCTGATCGATGCGATGACGCTCTGCGGCGCGACGGGGCGGCGGTCTTCGCGCGCCGAACCGGATGGCCGACCATGATGGCGCTCAACCTGCCACAAGGCAGCAGTGTTCGCAGAACTACAGAGCAGGCCGATAAGAGGTGGGTCATCTGTGGTGCGGCGCTTCTTTTGTCGTTGGGAATGGCCTGTGCCTCGTCAGCGGCGACGAAGAACGGAAAAAAAAGCCCGTACTTAACGCTGTTCGCATTCAATTACAGCGACCGTTACGTCGCCGACATCGTAGTGGATGGACGATGGATGGGGGGGGCTGATCCATTCACTAACAGTGGTAGTGCGATGGGGCCCAAGGCGCCACGCGGAACGGGTACGTTGGAGCTTGACGTGAGCTGGGGTGATGGCGGCGAGTATGATCTGCAAACACGCTCCTATCGTGAAGGCACCATGCGGAGCGGACGGTCGCAGGCCAGCGTGACTGTTCAGAAACCCTATCCGAGCGATCCCTCTGAACTGGTTCTGCACTTCTACCAAGATGGGCATGTCGAAGCGGAGCTGTTGGGCCGTGGCGGCGATCGTTGGGCCCTGCGTCGTGTGCCCATTCCCGCAGGGCATCCGCGCCACGGGCAGCGATGAGCCGCTCCCCCCGTCCTTTCACGAAGGAAGTGATGTCATGACGCTTAATCACACATCGCAGCGAAACAGGAGAGGGCCGACCGGCATGGTCTGGATCATCTGCAGCGTGCTCGTTCTATTCCTGGTAAGCGTGGCCTGCACTTCGTCAGCAGCGTCAAAGGTCGGTAAGAAGAGCCCATACCTGACGCTCTTTGCGTTCAACTACAGTGAACGAAACCTGGGAAACATTGTTGTGGATGGACATTGGATGGGAAGTGCCCGACCGTACACGAACGGTGGCACTGCGATGGGCCCAAAGGCACCGCGCCGCGGCAAGCCAGTCGTGCTTCAGGTCAGCTGGGACAGAGGAAGCGTCTATGATCTGGAAACGCGCAGCTATCGTCCTGATTCGCTAGTGCCTGGTCGACAGAAGGCTGAAGTCGTGGTCAAGCAGCCTTATCCAGAGGATCCGTCAGAACTGATCCTGCATTTTTACCAGGATGGGCATGTTGAGGCGGAGTTGATGGAGCGGGGTAAACGGCGTTGGGATCTGAGGCGGATAACGCCGCCGGAAGGGCATCCATGATCGCGATGGGAACGTCATCTGTGACGGGGCGCTGGCCCAATGTCATCGACGGCAGATCGAGGCGGTTGTGTGTGCGTGTTGGAGTACGTGAAGGTCAACCCTATGGAGAGGCGGTATGACAACGGAAGCAGGCGATCCGACAGCGATTGTTGGCCAGGTGGATCTGGTTCCAGGGACTACTGACCCGGTCGCGGCGGCGGAAGGTAGTGCGCGGACTGCGCGATTGGCGCGTGGCACGCGAGCCTTGAGTGACGCAGAGCAACGGCATCGCCAGCAGACGCTTGCGTGCTCGCTTCCCGATAAAGAAGAAGCCACCACGGGTTGCGCAGCGGCCCTGCATTTCGCGATTTTCTTTGATGGTACGGGAAATAATCGGACTGCAGAGCTCGATAAACCGGCTAACCAGCGCGCCTTGTCCAACATCGCGCGCCTGTTTGATGCGCATGAATTACCTGGTGACAGGATTGAATCGGTTTACCTGGCTGGTGTAGGTACACCTTGCCCTGAAGTCGGTGATGATGGCGGTCTGCTGGGTCTGTCCATTGGCAAGGGCGGGCGCGAACGGATCGACTATGCGCTGCAGCAACTCGACAAACTGATCGACGCGCAGCCGGATCCCATGCGGATCGTGGTCGTGAACGTTTCCGTATTTGGGTTCTCCCGTGGCGCGGCATCGGCCCGGGCGTTCGCCCGCGATCTCGCGACACGTTGCAAGGAAGATGGGGCAGGTGGTTGGAAGTATGCAGATCGGGTGACGCTGCGCGTTGCATTCATGGGTATTTTCGATACGGTCTGTTCGGTTTGGCCGACGCTTGCACACGCTGCCGTCAACAGCCAGGGTGGGCATCATGGCTGGGCCGATGGGATGCTGGTCCCGCCCATGGTCGAACAGTCCGTGCATATGACCGCTTCTCACGAGTTGCGCGCGCAGTTTGCGCTGGACTCGACTCGCGAGCATGCGTCGTATCCGGACAACACCGTCGAAATATGGTTCCCAGGTGTGCACTCGGACGTTGGCGGTGGCTATGACCCGGGTCACCAGGGCCGCAGCAACAGCATTGCGCGTTTTGCTTTGAACGAAATGTACGATATGGGGCGTGCAGGGGGGGCGTTGCTCATTGCTTCGTCGGAGTTCGCACCCGAGCTCTTGGAGGAATTCAACAAATCCGACCCCGAACTCCAATCCGTCTTCAATGGCTACCTCGCCGCCGTGCGCGTCAAGCAGGGCACGATGGAAACCGTCCAGGCCGCGCACATGGAGCTGCTGCACCGCTGGATGCGGGTACGCATTGCCCAAGGCGAGAACCTGCCCTCGATGCAGCGCCTGGCGGCACGCCGCGCGGCGCTGGAGGCGGAGGTCAGGACCCTGCGCCAGCGCAAGGCGCAGTTGCCCGATCCGTGGGACCACGGTGCCATTCCGGTGAAAACCGCGGAATGGAACGAGGTGGCTGACCAGTTGCAGGCGCGCAATGACGAACTGGGCGAGGTGAAGAAGCAGCAGAAGGGGCTGAACAAGGAAACGGATTCACTGCTGGGCAGCATGGTCAAGCTGCGCCGCAAGCGCGAGCGCGGCAAGCGCCTCACCCTGGCTGAAACGACGATGCTCAGCGCCTGGGACAATGTCGAACTGTTGCCGCCGGAAGTGGAGCGCTTCTTCGATGGCTACGGCCACGACTCGATCGCCCATTGGTTCATCGGTGACCTGACGCTGTGGCGCGTGTTGTACTTTGGTGGGACCAAATACGCGCCGGGCAAGTTGATGGCCGACGAGGCCGACGCGGCGCCAGCGCGGACAGCGGCCCAAGCCGGCTGACGCGGCCCAGGCCGCTACGGTGGCCGTCACGGGCTGAGGGGCAGTACCTGGGCCAGATAGGACTCGATGACATAGCTGATAGGACGCTGCCGCCGATCACGCAGCAGTGCCTGCACCTGCAGCACCCGTCCGCTGTCACCGACCGGCGGCCAGTGGATGTGTGCGCTCAGCGTATCGCGGTGGAACCCCAAGGCAGCCACGACGCGGCCAAACGGCGTGTCGGTGCCCAGCAGGCGCTGCTGCATGGCCGGGGTAAGCCGCGCCGGGACATACCAGTTGTCGGCTTCGGACAGTCTGCGCGTGCCACAGACCAGTTGGACGTGGCGATGGGCGACGTCGTCCTCATGCTGGACGCGTAACGCTTCCAGCACGGCTTGTGGCGGGCGGCAGGGCTGATCCACACGCAGGGCACGCAGCGGGGCGGCGGCCAGGCCGTGCTCGCGGCACCATGCTTCCAAGGTCGCGGTCGCGCTGGCGCCGTCCAGCAACCGTTGCCGCAGCTCGGCAAGGTGCTCCTGCGGGCCGGCGCCCGAAGACGGGACGCAGCGTGGCCCTGAGCCGACAGGAACGGGAATGTCGTCTTCGGCTTGTTGAGCAGCGGGACGGTGGTCGATCGGGTCCATCAAAACCGGGTCAGAAGGCAGGCGCGCATGGTAACCCGCTTCGTTTGCGTCGGCCCATGCCGGATTAGCTGAACGCACGTCGCAGCGCGGTGGCACTTCAGCCCAGTCCTATGGGGGGCGGCGCACCCGCTCTCTAAGGTTTCCGCTGATCCCCGTGGCTGCCTGCCGGCCGCGGGGCGCCGCAGGGAGACCCCTCATGTCCATTGCCCGATCAGGCCAGACCTCTGTTCCGTCCAGCGAACGGTCGTTGGGGGTGGTCAGCACCCAGGTACGTCGGCTCCTGCACCGTGCCGGATGGACGGCGTTGGCTGCCGCTCTGGTGCTGATGGGCACTGCGGCGCTGGCGATTCTGCGTGGCGCAGCGATGACGCCGAGCCTGACCCTGCGCGTGCTGCTGGTCGTGCTGTGCGTTGGGCTCATCGGCGCGATGGCGCTTTATCGCGGTCTGTGGGTCCTGCAGCAGGCGGTGGCAGGGGCCGACGTGGACGAGGATGGCTGGGGGGCAATGATGGAGGCTGCGCCCGATGCCATCGTGCTGATCGATGCCGCCAGCGGTCTTGCGATCCGGGAGAATGCACGGGCGCGCAGCCTGGTGACGCGGGTCGAACACTCCGGCGGCCGGCTGGGCGCGCTGCTGCTGGACGGTTATGCGCAACGCGGGGCGGAAGACGGGGCAACCACTGCACGCACGTTCGAGATAGGGGTTGCGGCGCAGGCCGAGGGTGCCGAGGAACAGATGCAGGCCCATGCCAGAGCGGTGGTGTTCGATGCACGCCCGGCGCTGCTGTGCGTCCTGCGTGATTGCAGTGCACGGACGGCACTGGAACAGGAGCTGATGCGTCAGCGCACCTCGGCCGAGGCCGATCTGCGCGCCAAGTCATTTTTCGTAGCCGCCATGAGCCACGAGATCCGCACACCCTTGCACGGCATCCTGGGGCATCTGGAGTTGCTGGCGCGGTCGCGCCTGGATGCAGAGCAGCGTGCGCGCCTGCGGCGGATCACGCAGTCCGCTGATTCCCTGCTGGAAACGATCAACGACACGCTCGACCTGGCCAGCGTCGAGGCCGGTCATCTGGCCGTCGCCGAGCGCTTGTTCGCCCCCGCCTTGCTGGTGGAGCGCGTGGCCCTGCTGTACGCACCGCTGGCCCAGGGCAAGGGCGTGGATCTGGACATCAACAGCACGGTACCGACAATGCTGCGCGTCATGGCGCCGCAGACGCGGATCGAACAGGTCCTGCGCAATCTGGTCAGCAATGCGATCAAGTTCACCGCCTCCGGGCGGGTAGAGATCCGGCTGCTGCAGGTCGGTCCGGAGCGATTGCGTTTTGAAGTGGCTGACTCGGGCATCGGCCTGGACGATGGGCAGCGCAGCCGACTGTTCGAGCCCTTCGTCCAGGCCGATGCGAGCATTGGCGACCGGTTCGGCGGCACCGGCCTGGGGCTGTCGTTGAGCCGACAGCTCTGCCGCCTGATGGGGGGCGACATCGAAGTGGAAAGTACGGTGGGCGTCGGCAGTGTGTTTTCGTTCGAGGTGGCCGCGCCGGTACGCGTGCAGCCCTCCGAGCCGCCCCGTCTGTCAGGCAGGCCGGTCATTGTCCTGTCGCGCGTGGTCACTTGGCGCGAGCAGCTGGCGCGCGTGTTGCGAGAGGCTGGCGCGGAAGTGCTGGCGGTGGCCGAACCGGCTGAACTCGGCCAAGGCGGTTTGCCGATGGATACGCCGTTGGTGGTGTTCGAGCGCAATCTGGCAGCGTTGCAGATGCCGCCAGGGTTTGCCGGGCAGGTGCTGCGGGTCCGTGCAGATGGCCCCTTGCGTGCGCTCCACGAGCATGGACAGTGGTGGGTGTCCTGCTATGCGATCGAGTCGATGGTCAGTGTACTGGCCCAGTTGACTTCGCCGCCGGGAAGGCTGGCGGCAACAGGCGCAATCGGCTAGATTCACGCTGCAACAGCCGCATGAAGGGGCCAGCATGGAACGGGAACAGGCCAGCGTCGCCGCCGATGCCGAGGATCGCGCGCAGCTGGTTTCGCTGCGTCACCTGCAGCGGCGTCTGCTGATCGGTGGTGGCACCCTGGTGGCGGTGCTGATCCTGCTGACGGTACTGGTCAGTCTCAGTGCTGACGTGTCGAGTTTCCATGCGGCACAGCGGCAGCATTTCCTCAAGGCGCAGTCAGCGGTGGATGACTACCTGCGATTGCGCGACCGCGCGTTCGCGCAATTGATCAATGTCAATGAAGTGATCTGGCAGGACCAGCGCAGCGAACTGATGTCGGCCGGGACCGCACTGGCCGCAAGCCTGCATGACGGGGACGGTTCGGTGGTCGTGAAGGCGCCGGGGCCGGGGGCGGTGCCCTGGCTGGTGCTGTCGCGTGACATCGAGAACATGCCGGTGTCGCGACAGCGGGCCTATATGGGCCTGCTGCTGCAGTTCTCGATGCTGACCACAGCAAACACCGCGCCTTTGCAGACGTCGTCACGGATGTTGATGCTGGCCCATGACCGGCAGGGTCGGCTTCTTGCGGTGGCTGGTTTCACCAGCGTGGCGCAACTGGAGGCCGCATTGCGGGTGAAAGGGCATGCGGCGATGTTCGATCGCCTGTTGCAGATGTCGAGCCGGGCGCGGCGCCTGCCGGTGCGCGCCAGCCCCCTGCGTGAAGCGGCGGCAGGGGGGCGGGTGTGGACGACCTTTGCGGAAAACCCGATCAACGGGGATGACTCCCTGGTCAGCGAGCTGACCTTTGCCGAGGGCACCACGCCATTCCTGCGTCGGGTTCAGTTCGAACCGCTGGATCATGTCCGTTCGCGCCTGGACGCGACCGTCCCGGGGGCCTACATGCTGGTGGACCCGCTGACGAACCAGGTACTCGCGCGCTCCGGTGGCAGCGATGTGGCGCTGCAACCCGGCGAGCTGCAGGCCGCCAGCGCCGGGCGGATCTACCGTAACGGTCACTTCCTGATTGCCGGACAGATACGTGGAGTTGACTGGTACCTGGTGCATCCCTACAGCTGGAAGGACCTGTGGGCCTTCAATGGCCCGGTGCTGGTGTTCAAACTGCTTGCCGCGCTGTTCATCGTCGGCGTGCTCGCGTTGGTGTTGCGACGCCTGCAATGGCGCGTGGTCGCGCCGGCTATGGCCGATGCCTCGCGCGTGTATGAAAGCGACGCACTGAGTCGCATCATCATAGAGACGGCGCCGGTCGGCCTGGTCCTGTTGGACCCCGAGAACGGCGAGGCGCTGCTGGAAAACGAGGCGGCCGCTGCGATCAGCCGTGAGAGTCAAGGGCAAGGCACGGCGGCGCTGTACCCGCGACTGGTGGCGCGGGTGCGCGGGCAGACCAGTACCGCCCTGCAGGAATTCCAATGGGAGGGTGACGGGGATGGTGCCCGGCCGATGCGTCTGCAGGTGAGCATGGCCTTGGCGGCGTGGCGCGAGCGTGCCGCGTGGGTCTGCGCCCTGCGCGATGTCACTGCACAGACCGAGCTGGAAGAGACGCTGCGCTCGGCACGACGCGATGCAGAGCAGGCACGGGCATCGGCCGAACTGGCCAGCCGCGCCAAGACCGCCTTCGTCGCCACCATGAGCCATGAAATCCGCACGCCCCTGAATGGGGTGCTCGGACATCTGGAACTGTTGGCACGCTCGCCGCTGCAGGCTGACCAGGCCGAACGGCTCCAGCGCATACGCCTGTCGGCCGATTCGTTGATGGCGATCATCAGCGATGTGCTCGACTTCTCCAAGATCGAAGCGGGGCAACTGGACATCGAGCCGGGCGAGTTCGCGCTGCGACCGCTGATTGAAGAGGCGGCCTTGCTGTACGCCCCTGAAGCGCAGCGCCACGGGGTGAAGCTCTATTACGCAATCGACCCCGACCTGCCCAGTCACTGCATCGCCGATGTGCATCGGATCCGGCAGATCATCAACAATCTGCTTGGAAATGCAGTGAAGTTCACCGAATCCGGGCGCATCGTCGTACGGGCGAGCCGTGTCCAGGCGCCGGACGATGCGCCCTTCGAGCTGCGCCTACAGGTGGTTGATTCGGGTATTGGACTCAGCGCGGAGCAGTTGGCGCAGCTGTTCCAGCCCTTCCAGCAGGGCGATGCCAGTATCTCGCGGCGTTACGGCGGCAGCGGTCTCGGGCTGGCACTGTGCCAGCAGTTGGCCCGCCTGCTCGGCGGGACCATCCGCGCCGACAGCACGCTTGGCGTCGGCAGTGTGTTCACCTTGGAAGTGCCGGTGCAGGCATTGCCGGATGCACGTCCGGCGCCATTGCCATTGGAGGGCGTGCCGGTGACCCTGCTGTCGGCGGCCGCCGAATGGCGCCTGGAGTTGGCCAATCTACTGCAGCGCTGGGGCGCCGAGGTGCAGGTGATCGACTCGCCCCTGGCCCCTCACGTCGCCAGCCCTGCCGGCATCGTCCTGATTGCCGGCGAACGACGCGCCTGGGCAGAGGATGACGAGTTAGGCCTGATACGTGCGCATGCGCGCCTGGTGCGGGCTTATCCCACGGCGCCGCTGTTCCCGGAACAGCGCGACGATGGCGTACACGTCTCGGTGTTTTCCAGCGAAGCCTTGCTGCGTGCCTTGCTCGGCGCCAGCGGACCGATCGACAGCGGTGTGTCGCAGTCGACCGGTCCGCGCCTGCCGCGTGGCCAAGGGCGGCGGCTACTGCTGGCGGAGGACAATCCGGTCAACCGTGAATTGATCCAGCAACAACTCGATGCTTTGGGCTACAGCGTGGATACGGCCGAAAACGGTCACGAGGCACTGGCGGCCTGGCAGCCAGGGCGGCATCTGGCGGTGTTGACCGACATCAGCATGCCGGTGATGAACGGCTATGAGCTGGCGCGTGCGCTGCGTGCACAGGGCGTTACCGTACCGATCCTGGCGGTGACCGCCACGGCGCTGGCCATCGAACGGGAGCATTGCCGTCAGGCCGGCATCACCGATCTCCTGCTCAAGCCCCTGGATCTGTCGCGATTGGCATTGGCACTGGAGCGTCATCTCGGGCCTGTGCCGGCAGAGGAAGCGGGCGGGGAGGCTGGCGCGACAGTGACGGTTGTGCCGCCGTTGGCGGGCCTGACGGAGCTGGAGGCCGGGCGCCACCTGCCCGACAAGGTCAGGCGGGCGTTTGTCGATACCGCATCGGATGATCTGGCGCTGCTGCGCCAGGCCAGTCAGCAGGGGCAGCGGCAGGTGCTGCTCGACCGCATCCATGCCTTCAAGGGGGTGTTGATGATGATCGGTGAACGAGCGCTGGGCGCGCGCTGCAGTGCGCTGGAACTGCAATTACGCGACGATGAGGGGGCGCTGCCGTCAGGTGCGATCGATACCTTGGTCGACGACCTGGCGCGACGGGTGGCCGACTATGCAGATGCTCTGGACGAGGATGGTCCTGCGTCGTAGGTGGGCTTGGGCCGGACCGCTTACGGGACAGGTGCGGGCTTCAGTCCGAGCTCGGCGGCATATTTGAACAGTTCCGCATCGCGCTGGATGCCAAGCTTGGCCATGCCGTTCACTTTCTGCGTGCTGATGGTCTGCTTCCGCCGATCCAGTCGCTGGGCGATCTCGTTGATCGTCATGCCTTGGACATAGAGGGCCAGCACCTCTTTCTCACGCGGCGACAGCGGGGTGGTCCCCACGCGGGTAGTGTGCAGCGGCAGCAGGGCCGTGATGGTGGGCGAGTAATACCGCCGGTGGGCGAACGAGGCGTTGACCGCGGCCAGGAGGTGGCTGATGTCGTCAGCCTTGCTGAGGATGTGCTCGATGCCAGCGGTGTGCAGCGCCTGCATCATCGCCGGGTCATCAAGCCCCGTCATGACCACGATTTCGACATCGGGGAAGCGCTGTCGCAGATGACCGAGCAGCTGCATGCCATCCCCATATTTTCCGCCCGGCATGGCGTAATCGGTCACAAGAACATCGCAGCGATGCGTTTCCAGCAGAGTGATCAGGCCTGTTGAATCAGCAGCCGTACCGACAAGCGCCATCGTCGGCGCGTCCTGGATGGCGGCCTCCATTCCAACGCGGATCACCGGGTGGTCATCGGCCAGGATGACCTGGATTTTGCGGTCGGTCATCGGGCTGCTCCTTTTGTGTCACGCCAACGGGATGGCAAGGTTTCAATAGGATATGCCAGACGCAACCAGGTGTGTCATATAGTGGGTATTAGTATCTGGAGCGGGTTGGGTTAATCATGAGCATTAGAGTCGTTGTTGCCGATGATCATCCGGTGCTCCTGGTGGGCGTGGAGCACCTGTTACGCCAGGTGCCTGGCTTCACGCTTGCCGGGCTTGCGCGGGATTCCACGGCCCTTGTGCGGTGTTTGACGACCGACGGGGCCGATGTGGCGGTCTGTGATTTCTCCATGCCCGCTGGTCAATTTGGTGACGGAATCGCCCTGCTTCGTTTCCTGAAGCGGCGCTTTCCACACCTGAAGCTGGTCGTGCTCACCGGCATGGAAAGCCCAGCGATTCTGGCGAGCATACTGGCCGTTGGCGTCACAAGTATGGTCAGCAAGGCCGATCCGATGGAGCATGTGTTGCCTGCCATCAGGGCCGCCTGGTCAGGCAAAGGCTATCAGTCGCCGGGAATACAACGTCTGTTGGCCGAGCTGCCAACGGCGGCCCCGGTGGCCCCGCTGTCAAAGCGCGAGCTGGAAGTCCTGCGGATGTTTGCCCAGGGCTATTCAGTGCTGGAAATCGCCAATCGTATCGGGCGAAGCCGAAAGACCATCAGTACCCAGAAAGTCGCGGCGATGCGCAAGCTGGGCTTGGGCTCGGATGCGGAGGTGTTTGCCTATGCCATCAGCGAGGGACTGGTGCAGGCGTCGCAGGTCACCCGTAGTGGAGCTGTCTGAGGGTAGTCAGTCGGGTCCGATGGCCGGTTACCGTCAGGACGCTAAGGTAGTGCCTCGTCAGTATGGTCTGCCTTCCTGTGTCCTCTGTCCTGCAAAAACGCGTCGCGGTTCTCTTGGTTGGGTTCGCCAGGCTTCCTGGTGCTGAGCGCAGCGCATTCCTTGATGCGATCAATGTGTACCTGTATGCATCGCCGCAGCGGCGTACCCTGTTGAGCAGGCACTGGGCCGAAGTGCTTGCGGCGAACAACGGCGACGGCGACAGCAACGGCGCCGGAGCCGCCGGCAAGGCGCTGGAAGCGCGCGGAAACAAGGACGGCGCCTCGCGGCGCCGTCGGTAATGCATTGAACCAGGCTCAGTGCAGCGGCGTGGTCTGCACCGGTGCCGGGGCAGGTGCCGGGACCGGCGCCGGGGCGGGCGGCAGGACCATCTCCGGGTCACCCTGCTGGCTCTGCAGCAGCTGTATGCGGTGCTGCAGCGTGTCCAGCTGGCTGTTGGTGCTTTGCAGGTCGGAGCTCAGGCTGACGGCCTGCTGCTGGGCTTCCTGCAGGGAGGCGCTGACCTGGGCCGATTGCGCCTGCTGCTGCTCAACTTCCTGCTGCAGGCTGCGCAGCCGCGCTTCGTTGAACGACACCAGCCGTTCGGTATAGCGCTTGCCGGCTTCCAGGCGGGTGGTGTCGATGTAGACCTGGGCCAGCTGCTCGGTCTGCTGCACGAAGGTGCGATAGACGCGCTCGGCATTGTCGACGGCGTCGGTCTTGATGACGCGCCAGAAGTTCTTGTCCTGGAACAGCGCTACGTAGAAGGTCAGCGTGTTGGTGTTGAACAACAGGCTGGCACCGTAGTTGCCGTTGTAGGTCGTCCGCAGTTCCATCAACTGCTGCGCATCCATCAGCTGCTTGAGCTCATCGACCGTATTGCGCACCACCTGGTCGGTGGGTGCCTGCACCTGGGTCGGGGCCGAGGCTTGCGGCGTCAAACGTTCGCCACGGGCGGCGCAGGCCGTCGGTGCGGCCAGGACGGCCACCAGGCCCAGGATGATGGCCAGCGAATGCCGCGCCCGGGCAGAGCCCCCTGTGTTTTGTCGCATGTATAGACCACCCACGAGTGGATTGTTGTTGTTCAGGTTGGAGTTCCCCTTGCCGAGTCTAGCACGCGCAGGCGCGTCGCCAATGGCTGGATTGGTCGTAATTGACGCTGGGTTGTCGGCTGGGAGGGGAGAAAGGGCGGGGTGGGGCATCAGTAGACGAGCTGGGCGGTGCTGCACTGGATGGATTGGACGTGCACGTCGGTGCGGCCAAGTTCGATGCCGAGGACGTTGGTGAGGAGGGTGCTGACGACCTGGCCGACGCTGTTGAGGATCGGCTTGAGCAATTCCAGCGCTGGATTCAGCAGAGCACAAAGCAGGCCCGAGCACTGGACATCATTCGGGTTCGGGCTGGTGACGCCGTCCCCACCGTTTGGATCGGAAATCCCATCCGGATTGGTTTGAATGTACTTTGCCAGGTTGCGCTTAACACAGTCGTTGTACGTGCTGAAAAGGCCACCGAGCAGGTTCGTGCAGTTGTCGATCAGCAGTCCACCGAGTGCGCCTCCTAGTACGGAGCCAAGAAGTCCCTGTCCAGTATTCGTAACGGTCGCTTTGAAGCTGTCAAAAACAGGGCCATCTTCATAGCACGTTCCGAGCCCAAGCAGGCATGGCTTCGGGACGCTGTTCTTGAGGATCCATTCCTGATCCCTCAGCTTGCGCAGGCCGAGGCTGTCATTCCCATGTCGGAGCAGGTTGATGGTGTTTTCAATATTGTACTTCTGCCCACTGGTGCTGCTTGCTGCCAAGTAGCGTTCTGCAATTGCGAGGCTGGCTTGCGAAGCGTTGAGTCTGGCGCTGCTCGGCGTAAGGATGTTTGAAAGAACCCTGAGCAGCTCGTTTGTAAGCGTAGCCGCCGTGTCTCCGATGGCTGCGTGGTTCACGGAAGTGCTTCCGGTTTCCCCGGCTTTCAAAGTAAGTGTGTCGATCTGCGTCAAGACCGGAACGTTGATCTTGTCATGGACAATGACAGTTCCAAGAAGGGTAAGGAGGTCATCATTGCCCAGGTCGGTTTCGCAGGCGCGGATCTTTGAGAATCGGGCACTTTCGGGTATGTTGCCGACACAGGTCTGCAACAGGTTACTGGTAACCCTCAAGGTAACTTCTGGAACTTGTGCGTTGCATTGGAAGCCAGTTATTTCGCCTGTCGCAGTGGTGGCGTCTGCGTAAACCGGAAGCTTCAGTCGTATGCCCAGCGCGCCGGTTACCAGTCCGACTATGGGGAGTCCATTTGTGTCGATGGTCGCGGCAGTGCGCACCTGTGCGTTGTAAGCGGTCGCTCCGACCCCGCCGATCCCTATCGAGGCAGGTTCGACGACGCGCGCCTCGACGTTGACGCCGTTGCCGAGGATGTTCAAGCGATTGACCGCAACTGCATTGTTACTTGTCGCAACTGAAATCGCGGTGTTGAGCAGGTCGAGCACGTCGATGTCTGCATTCAGTGCGGAATCAGCGCTTCCGTCGGGCGCGTTGATGTGGGCAAACAGTCCCCCATTGGTGCCCTCGCTGCCCAGTTTTACCTGCAGATTGTCGAGGTTTACACGTGTCGACAGCAGGGACGCAAGTGCGTCGATCCGTGCTTTCGCGACCCCGTCTTGGCCGACCAGGGTTGCGGTCACTTCAAGTAATCTGCCGAGTGACAGGTTGCTGACCTCGACAAGTTTTTGATTCAGGCCAGCCACCGTCAAGTTTGAGTCAACAGGAATGCCGAGCGCTTCAAGCAATCCACCGGGCGTGATGTGCACACCGGCGAGGCCGTTGTAGTCCAGTAGTGTTGTGTCGTTGACGTCCAGTCCCAGTGTTCGCAAGGTGTTTCCCAGCGGCGTGTTCCCGTTGATCCGTACCAGCTGCGAGCCCACGCTGAAAACCGCCATCGGCATGGAACGCTTGGCCACCGCCTGCGCGCTCACCGTGGGCAGGCTCTCATTGATGCCAAAGAACGGGATCACCCTGCGGCTTGCCACCACCTTGACCGCGTTGGCGGCACTTCCGGCAGGCGCGCCCTGGCTGAAGTGGTCGGCGGCCGAGGTATTGGCCGCATCCCAGACGCCGCATTGGATCTGCACGGTGCCGGTAAAGGCGTTGTCCTGCAGCGCGTTGGATCTGGCCGCGCTGTTGTCGGTGTTTCCGGTCTGGGCGCACAGATGGATCTGCTGCGCGCCGGCCAGCGCGGCCAGGTCGGCAACCTTCTGTGCATCGCGCTTGGCCCAGTACAGGTAGCCGATCTCCACCAGGCCGAGCATCAGGACCAGGCCCAGCATGATGAACATGAGGGTCAATGACATGCCACCGCGCTGCAGGCGCGCGGTCGTGCGCTGGCGAGGGCGATGGCCGTGCATGTCAGTTGCCTCCGCCGCCCTGGATGGACTTGCCGACATCGTTTTCGAAGAACACCGGCAGCTCATGGTCGAAACTCTTCAGGTAACGCTGATAGCTGGCGGTGGCCTGGTCGCCAAGGATGGGCAATGCACGCCCGGCCTGGGTGCCGGACGCCTGCAGTTGCAGCAGTTGGCGGGTGGCGTCGCCGGCCTTGAGGCGTGGCGGCGGCGCGGGCGCCAAGGCGGCGTAGGCCGGTGTGGCGGGCACG
>DALZLW010000052.1:0-21232 GCA_032007425.1 Stenotrophomonas sp. | reverse complement strand
CCTGGCCACGGCCGTGCAGGCCGACGCGGTGGTGTTCACCAGTCCTGCGGCGGTCGTGGCAGCGGCGTCGCTGGGCCAGGTGTTGGCGCTGGCGCCAGCGCGGCCGTGGCTGGCCGTTGGCGACGGTACCCGCCTGGCCCTGGAGCGGGCCGGTTTCCCACAGGTGCAGGCACCGTCGCGGATGGACAGCGAAGGCTTGTTGGCGCTGGAGGCACTGCAGGCCGTGGAGGGGCAGCGCATCGGGCTGGTCACCGCGCCGGGCGGCCGCGGCCTGCTCACGGCACGGTTGCAGCAGCGCGGTGCTTTGATGTGCCGCGCCGATGTCTACCAACGCCGTCCCCTGCAACTGCCGGCACGTGGGCTGGCGCGTCTGGACCATTCGCCGGGGCCTTGGTATCTGCTGCTCAGCAGCGCCGAAGCGCTGCAGCGCACGTGGTCGATGCTGGATCCACGGCGACGGCAGGGCTGGCAGGCGCAGGTGCACGTGGTCGCCGCCAGTGCGCGGCTGCTGGCCCAGGCCCAGGCGCTGGGGCTGACACGGGGTGTGCTCGCCGCAGGGCCGGGACCCGATGCGCTGATGTCTGCGATCCATACCTTGTCAGGCCAGCAGCGTACGGACTGACCCGCTGCCTTGCCGACAACGCAGGCATTGACGATGCTGTAATCCTTGCGGCGTATGCCGCCCTCTCCCGCGATCCCACTGGACGCCTTGCATGAATGACGTTGTAGAGCCCACTTCCCCTGCCCGTCACTCGCGCGTGCTGCGTTGGAGCCTGCTGGCGGTGGGCGTGGTGGCGCTGGCTGGGGCCGGCGCCTGGGGTTGGCAGCAGTGGCAGCAGCAATTGAGCGCGGCACGCGCCCAGGCCGCGCAGGATGCGGTGCGGTTGCAGGGCCTCAGCGACAGCGTGGACGCGCTGCGCCGTGACCAACGCGCGGCCAGCCAGCGCCTGCAGGACGCCGCGGCGACCAACCGGGTGCTGCGGGATGAAATGTTGGGCCTGGGCCAACGCAGTGCCTTGCTGGAAGAAAACCTGGCGCGGCTGGCCGCCGACAGCCGGCATGATGCGCTGGCCCTGCACCGTGACGAGGCCGAGCTGCTGCTGATGCAGGCCAGCCAGCGCCTGGATGCCGCCGATGACCTGGACGGTGCCCGTCGCCTGTATGCCCTGGCCGCCGTTGCGTTGGCCGATCTGCCCGATGCCGATGGCCTGAACCTGCGCCAGGCGCTGCTGCAGGAGCGCACGGTGATCGATGCCGCCGGCAGCGGCCCGCGTGCCCAGGTCCTGCACCGCCTGGCCACGCTGGATGCCAGCCTGCAGGCACTGCCGGAAGACGGTGAGCGACCGGCGGCCGCGGTCGCGCGGCCGTGGTGGCAGGTCGCGCTGGCCCCGTTCGTGGAAATCACCCCGACCGCGCTCAGCGGCCCGTTGACCGACGCCGAACGGGTGCAGGGCCGCGATGCACTGCAGCTGGAACTGACCCTCGCGCGTGCGGCCGCCGAACGCGGCGATGCCCCGGCCCTGCAACAAGCCTGTGACAGGATTGAACGCTGGATGACCCGGCTGTGGCCGGATTCACCGGCCCTGCGCAGCCTGCGTGCTGAACTGCAGGCCATGGCAAAGGCGCCCCTGCGCCTTGCCGCGCCCGAGCTGGGCAGCACGCTGCGCCAGCTGCATACCCTACGCGATGGAGATACGCCCTGATGAAACCGCTGCAATCGATCATTGTCCTGCTGTTGGCAGTCGCACTGGGCGTGGTCGGCGCACAGTGGTTGGGCGCTGAAGACCTGCGCCAGTATGGCGAGGTGATCTTCCGCCATGGCGGCACCGATTACCGCAGCACGCTGCCACAGGTGGCGCTGCTGGTGCTGGTGGCGTTGATGGTGCTGTGGCTGGCCTGGAGCCTGATGGCCGCACCGTTCCGTGCGTGGGGCCGCTATCGGCGCAAGCAGGGCCGGGTGCGCCTGATCGATGGCCTGCAGGCCTACGAGCAGGGGCACTGGCAGCGCGCGGAAAAGCTGTTCGACGGCGCCGCCCAAGACCCTGAAGTGAGCGCGGCCGCCTTGACCGGTGCCGTGCGAAGCGCGCGTGCCCGCGCCGATACGGCGGCCGCGGAAGGTTACCTGCAGCGCCTGGCGGCGATCGATGCCACCGCCGCCGCCGTGCTGCGCGCCGAACAGCAGCTCGGCGACGACCTGCCGGTGGATGCGATCAATACGCTGGATGCCGCCAACGTGCAGCCGTTGCCGCCGCGTGGCCTGTGGCTGCGCGGCCAGGCCCTGGAACTGGCCGGCCGCGCCCACGATGCCTACGGTGAACTGGGTGCACTGCGACAGAGCAAGGTGCTGCCGGCCGACGAACTGGCCGCGCAGGAGCAGCGCCTGGCGATGCTGGCATTGCAGGAAGCGCCAGACGTAAACGCCCTGGCAGCACGCTGGGAGGCCACGCCCAAGGCCCTGCGCCGCAATCCCGACGTGGTGCTCTTCTACGCCAACCGTGCCGCGGCACTGGGCTGGGACGAACCGGCCCTGCTGGCACTGGAACAGTCGCTGGACGCCAACTGGAGCGACACGCTGGTGCAGGCCTACGGCCAGTTGCCAGCCTCGCGCCTGGCCACCCGCGAGGCCAATCTGGCCCGCTGGCGCCGCAGCACGGGCGACTCGGCCGCCCTGCTGCTGGCACAGGGCCGCGTCGCCTTGGCCCAGGGCCGTAACGAAGATGCCGTCATCTTCCTGCACGAGGCCATTGCCGCCGGTGCTGGTGAACCCGCCTGGGAGGTCCTCGGTCTGGCCCTGCTGGCCAAGGGCGCGCACGCACAGGCCGCACAGGCGCTGGCCAATGCGCGCCGGGTTGCCAATGGTGAGACCGCCCTGGTCCTGGAAGAAACCGTCGTCCCGGCCGACGCCGGCACGCCACCGCCGCGTGCCACGGTGGAGGAACTGGGCACGCTGGAAGTACCGCCGGTCTACGATGCGGGCGATGTCCGCGATGAAAACGGCTTCCCACGGCGCCCGTGACACGCTGGGGTGATCCAGGCCCTCGATACTGAAACGCAAAGGCCCCTGTCTGCTGACAGGGGCCTTCCTCGTCAGGGCGGCAACGCGCCTTGGCGCGTCAGCGTTCGATGATCGCCACCACGCCCATGCCACCGGCGGTGCAGATCGACACCAGGGCACGGCCGCCGCCGCGTTCGGCCAGCTGCTTGGCCGCCGTGGCCACCACGCGCGCACCGGTGGCGGCGAAAGGATGGCCGGTGGCCAGCGATGAGCCCAGCGGGTTGATCTTGTCCGGGTCGATCCGGCCCAGCGCCGCGTCCAGTCCAAGCCGATTGCGGCAGTAGTCTTCGCTTTCCCAGGCCCGCAGCGTGCACAGCACCTGCGCGGCGAAGGCTTCGTGGATTTCATAGAAATCGAAATCCTGCAGGGTCAGGCCATTGCGCTTGAGCATCTCCGGAACCGCCACGGTCGGCGCCATCAGCAGCCCTTCGCCGTGCACGAAGTCCACCGCCGCGACCTGCGAATCACGCAGGTAGGCCAAGGGCACGTGGCCATGCGCACTGGCCCACGCATCACTGGCCAGCAGCACGGCGGCGGCACCGTCGGTGAGCGGTGTGGAGTTGGCGGCGGTCAGCGTCCCACGTCCGGAGGCTTTGTCGAAGGCCGGCTTGAGCGTGGCCAGCTTTTCCAACGAGGTATCGGCGCGCAGGATGTTGTCACGCTCAACGCCACGGAACGGCGCGATGAGTTCATTGAAGAACCCCCGCTCATACGCGGCGGCCAGTTTCCGGTGCGAGGCAACGGCCCATTCGTCCTGCGAATCGCGCGAAATGCTCCATTCCTTGGCCATGTCCTCGCAGTGCTCACCCATGCTCTTGCCGGTGCGCGGCTCGGCCACGCCGGGGAATTCCGGCTTGAGCTCGGACAGCTTGAAACCCTGCAGCAGGGTACGCAGCTTGTCGGCCGGCTTGCGCGCGCGGTTGGCCGCGAGCAGGCGCGAGCGCAGCTTCTTGCCGTAGACGATCGGCACGTCGGACGTGGTGTCGGAGCCGCCGCCTATGCCCGATTCGATCTGCCCCAGGGCGATCTTGTTGGCCACGGTGATGATGGTGTCCAGCGAGGTGCCGCAGGCACGCTGCAGGGTGATCCCGGGGGTAAGCGGCGACAAGCCGGAGGAGAGCGCCGCTTCACGGCCGAGGTTCCAGTCGCTGGGGTGCTTGATCACCGCTCCCATCGCCACTTCGCCCAGCTGCTGGCCATGCAGGCCGAAGCGCTCCACCAGCGCACCCAGCGTGCGCACCGACATGCCAAGGTTGCCGACATCCGAATAGGCGGTGTTCTGCCGGCAGAACGGAATGCGGACACCACCGAGAATGGCGACGGGACGGCTGTTGGGCATGGGCATACCTGGCAGGGAATGAGGGGCTGCAACATGGTCTGCACGGATGTGCAGGCATAATGGTCCCAAGTGTAGCTGCCGCCCTGTGATGGGCCAATCGTGAAACCATGAGCAAAACCGACCCCGGCATGAACGCCATCGGCGTCCTCGCCCTGGAACTAGCCAATGGACAGAGCCCGCAGGCTGCGGTGCTCAGCGCGGAGCAGGCCGGCGAACTGGCCACCTTGATCGGCCGCGACCTCGCCAAGCTGGTGCCGCAGGCCAGCGGCCTGGACCTGGTGTTCGCCGCCGCCCATTTCGATCCGGCCGAAGTGTTGCGCCCTGGCTGGCCGATCCACCGCCGCCTGGCCGAACTGCAGATGCGCGCACCCGGCCGCAGTGAGGGCCCGCGCATGCTGGCTTTCGGCACGGACGGCAACGGCGATGTGCCCTTGCCGTTCCAGGCCGATGCCACCCTCACCGGCGGCGGCCTGCGGGTACTGCCGTTCCTGCTGACCGGCACCGAGCTGGCAGCCACCGAACAGGTGGCCGATGCACTGGAAGAAGTGCTGCTCGCCAACGGCATGGCCCAGCCAGACACCGCGCTGCTGGCGCAGAACAGCTTCGGCGCGCAGATCGAGCATGCGCGCTACTTCACGGTGAACGACCTCGCCGCGATGATGTCGATGCAGTACGACAACCAGGGGCTGGCCGCGCTGTGGCCGCTGCTGGAAAACGCACTGTTCATCGCCCACGAAGACCAGTGGCTGGACGCCGCGCCGGAGCCGCTGTTGCACTACACCCACGGCGAGGCGCGCATGGCGCTGTTCGATCCGGCGGGCTGGTGCGCCCACTACAGCCACAGCCGCACGGACTGCGAACAGCTCAAGGGCGTGTACGAGCAGTTCCTGATGCGCCAGCGGCAGATGGCCGCGGTGCTGGAAGCCCACGGCGTGCCGGTGCTGTTCGTGCACTGCGAAGCCGGCCAGGACGCGCGCGGGTTGTTGGCGCGCTGAGCGGCCGGTGCCATCGGCCGGGCCAGGCCCGGCCGATAGTTCGCGAGCCCGCGTGATCCATCGCAGGCGCGGGTGGATCAGCAGAAAAAACGCCGGCTTGCACCGGCGTTTTTCATGGTTGCTGGTTACTGGGCCTTGATCACCGCACAGGCCAGGCGTCCGCCGGCATTGCCGGTGGGCTGGCTGGTGTAGTCATCCGGATCGGCATGCACGATCAGGCCGCGACCGATGATGTCGAAACCGTCGCCCTTGCCGATGTTGACGTTGCTCGACACCGGGGCATCGATGGTCGCCACGCCTTCGGCGTTGGCCTTGATGTTGGGCATGTCGCCACCGTGGTGCACATCGGCGGTCACGCTGCCGTGGTCCTGCTGGCCCGGGTTGAAATGGCCGCCGGCGCTGGCGCCATCCGGTGCGCTGCAGTCACCCTTTTCGTGGATATGGAAGCCGTGTTCGCTGTCCGGCTTCAGGCCGCTGACCTGCCCCGTGACATGCACGCGGCCGTCGACGACGGTGAAGCTGACATTGCCCTTGACCTCGTTGCCCTGGGTCGGTGCCAGCTCGGCCACGGCAGTGCTGGCACCGGTGGCGGCATCGGCAGCCGGGGCACCGGTGGCCGGTGCGGTGTCGGCAGGCGCAGCGGTTTCAGCCGACGCGGCGGCGGTATCGGCCGCCGGCGTGGAGGGGTTGCAGGCACTCAGGCCCAGCGCGGCAACAGCAACGAACAGCGTGGTATGGATCGGACGCATCAGTGGAACTCCTTGGGGATGGGAGGCATCGCCGGTGCTCACCGCGTCACGCGGATCACGGCACAGGCGATGCGTGCACCGGCATTGCCGGCGGGCTGGCTACGGTGATCATCAGGGTTGGCATGCACGATCAGTGCACGACCGGCGATGTCGTTGGCGGCGCCTCCGCCTAGGGTAACCCCGCGCAGGTGGATGTCGACATTGGTCCGGCCCTGCGCGTCGGCACGCAGGTTGTCCATGTCACCCAAGTGGTGGGCACCCGATCCCGGGCGGCCGTGCGGCTGGCCGGTGGGATTGAAGTGGTTGCCGGCACTGCTGGCATCCACGGCACTGCAGTCGCCGCGTTCATGCACGTGGAAGGCCGGTTGCTGCAGTGGCTGCAGGCCGCCGATGACGCCGGTGATATGCACGCCATCGGCTTCGGGCACCAGGGCCAGGCGGCCGCTGACCAAGCTGGCCGAAGCTGGCGCGAGGTTGGCTTCGGCCAACTGCGCCGTGCTGCGCGCGGGCGGCGGCGGCGCCACGGGCTTGGTCGGGGTGCCGGTACAGGCGGCCAGCACCACGGCAGCCAGAGTGGCCGACGCCACGTTGCGGATGATCGTCATGGGGTCTCCTTGCAGATTACGGTACGGGGCGTGCTGTCCACGCCACATCAACAGGGTGTCGGTGACGCGGCAACGGCCACGCGGCCGTCAGCCATGGCCGCCACGGCGGCGACCGGCGCCCAGCTTCCGGGTCAGCGTATTGCGCCCCAGCCCCAGCCGCGCAGCCGCCTCGGCACGACGGCCATGGGTGACCTGCAGCGCGGCCTCCAGCAGGGCCTGGTCGACGCGGTCGCGCACCTGGGCATGCAGGCCTTCCACGCCTTCTGCCAAACGCTGCCGGGCCCAGCTCGACAACAGGGCTTCCCACTGCCCGGGATCACCGGCGGCGCGGACGCTGTCGGGACGGCTGCCGCGGTCCAGCGCCATCTCCACGTCGGCGGCGCCGATGGTATCGGCAGCGGCCAGCGCGGCCATGCGCCAGCACACGTTTTCCAGTTCACGGACGTTGCCGGGCCAGGCGTGTTCGGTCAGTGCCTGCAGGGCCGCAGCGGTCAGCTTCTTGGTCGGGGTATCCAGCCGATGGGCGGCGGTGGCCAGGAACGTCGCCGCCAGCTGGGCGATGTCGGCGCGGCGCTCGCGCAGCGGTGGCAACTGCAACCGCACCACGTCCAGCCGGTGCAGCAGGTCGGCGCGGAAGCGGCCCTGCGCGACCAGTCCTTCCAGATCCTGGTGGGTGGCGGCGATCACCCGCACGTCGACGTGGATCAGCTCGCGACCGCCGACGCGGAAGAACTCGCCCTGGGCCAGCACGCGCAACAACCGCGTCTGCAGGGCCAGCGGCATGTCGCCGATCTCATCAAGGAACAACGTGCCGCCGTTGGCCTGCTCGAAACGGCCCACATGCCGGCGCTGGGCGCCGGTGAAGGCCCCGGCCTCGTGACCGAACAACTCGCTTTCCAGCAGTTCGGCCGGGATGGCCGCGGTGTTCAGGGCCACGAACGGACCGGCAGCACGGGGGGATTCGCGGTGCAGGGCATTGGCCACCAGCTCCTTGCCGGTACCGGTTTCGCCAGTGACCAGCACCGCCAGCGGCGCCTGCGCCAGCTTGCCGATGGCGCGGAACAGCGCGCGCATCGCCGGCGTATCACCGACCAGCTGCGGTGCCTGGTTGTCGGCCTGCCCGGTGGCCGCTGGTGGCTCGAGCTCTGCTTCCACCAGCGGCTCGCGCTCAGGCAGCACGCGCTGGGCCAGCGCCACGGCGTCGTCCAGGTCGAAGGGCTTGGACAGGAACTCATGCGCACCGCCGCGGAACGCACCGGCGGTGCTGGCCACGTCGGTGTAGGCCGACATCACGATCACCGGCAACTGCGGGTGGGCGGCCTTGAGCCTTTCCAGCAGCACCAGGCCATCGTCGCCGGGCATGCGCACGTCGGTGAACAGCAGTGCCGGCACTGCTTGGTCGCCCAGCGCGGTCAGCGCCGCCGCGGCACCGTCGAAGCCCTGCACGTCATAGCCGGCTTCGCGCAGCGCGGTGCACAGCACGAAGCGCACCGCGCGATCATCATCGACCACCCACACGCGTTCAGGGGTGGCGCTGCGGCGCTCAGCCATGGGCAGGTTCCTCGACAGGGCTGCCGCCGGCAATGGGCAACAGCAGGGTGAAAACGGTATGGCCGGGACGCGAGCGGTAAGTCAACGTGCCGCGGTGTTCGCGCGCCACCTGCTGGGCCAGCGCCAGCCCCAGTCCAGTGCCTTCGGCACGGCCACTGACCAGCGGCAGGAACAGGTGTTCGGCGAGTTCTTCCGGCACACCGCGGCCGTCATCGGCGATTTCCAGCCGCAGCGCCAGCGTGTGCAGGGTTTCGGCGATGCGCACGCCATGTTCCACCCGCGTGCGCAGGGTCACGCTGCCGGCACTGGCCTGGATGGCATTACGCACCAGGTTCCACACCGCCTGGGTGAGGCGGTCCTGGTCGCCGTTGAATTCCGGGATGCTGGGATCGTAATCGCGCTGCAGGCGCACGCTCCATCCCCCCTCGTTTTCAGCCAGCCGCAGCACCCGCTCCAGCGCCGCATGGATGTTCATCACCGCGTGCGGCGCAGCCGGCGCCGGCGACAGCAGTTGTTCCAGCAGGCCGTTGAGGCGTTCGATTTCCGAACCGATCAGCTCGATCAGCTCGCGCTCGTCCTCGCTGCGGTTGGCGGCGCGGCGCGCCAGCAACTGGGCGGCGCCCTTCAGCCCGGCAAGCGGGTTGCGCAGCTCGTGGGCGAGGCCCTTGAGCGCGGCGCTGAGGGCACTGGGCAGGGCCTGGGTCGGGTCCAGTCCGGGGAACTCATCGACCGGGTGGGCTTCGAGCAACCAGCCGCCATCATCGCGTCGACTCATCCACCCCTCGGCAAAGCGCGGCGCTTCGCCCGGCAGGGCCAGCGCCAAGCGGTGCAGGCGCAGGCTGTCTCGCTCATCGCGGGCGAGGAAATTGGCCAGGGCCTCGCCCTGGGCTTCCAGGGCGACCAGCGGCTGGCCGATCAGGCGGCGGCCACTGACACCCAACCAGCGCCCGAAGGCGGGGTTGCAGCCAGTGATGCGCCCTTGGGGGTCGGACCAGGCAACGGGGGTGCCGAGGGAGTCGATGGCGGGTGATGCGGGGGTCATTGCACCAATGTAGTGCAAAACGCTCGTCGTCGCAGGGCAACCAGGCACCCCGCCGAACGGTAGCAGCGGACATGGCTGTTGGCCGCCCCACTCACACCGGTACGGCAGTGGTGTATTTGATCAATTGCATCGGAATCTCGGTCTTGATGTTCTGGATACCGGGTACGCGATTGAGATGAGCGACCTGGAAGCGCCGATACGCGTCCAGGTCCTCCACCATCACGCGAAGCATGAAGTCACAGTCTCCGGCCATCAGGTGGCACTCGGTGACTTCCTCGAACGACATCACGGCGTTGACGAATTCCGAGACCGTCTTTTCATCCTGCCCCTTGAGCCAAACCCGGGCGAATACCGTGAACCCCGCGCGTACCTTGTTGGCGTCAAGCAGCGCGACGTATCGTGCGATCACGCCGGCCTGCTCAAGGAGCTTGACGCGCCGCAGGCAGGGCGAAGGGGAAAGACCCACCCGTTTGGCGAGCTCAACATTCTGCAGGGAGGCATCAGCCTGCAGTTCGCGCAGAATGCGACGATCGGTCCGATCCAAATGCACCGGCAACTCACGACCCATGGTCCACCCTTCTTTGGCACTCAATGCCAATTTTTCGCCCAGCCGCCTGGATACTGCAACCCCGTGCCTCTGAAGCGGGCAGACAATGACCGCCTGCCACCTGAAGCACACGCGTCCGTGACCACCTCCATCCCTTTTCCCGCCCCAACCGTCTCTTCTCTGGAACAGTTCAGGCGAGGGATGACCGCAGCGCTGCCAGTGATGATCGGCTTGGCGCCATTCGCGCTGGTCCTTGGTGCTCAGGCCGCCCACAAGGGACTTCCTCCAGCCGCGGTCGCGCTCATGACCGGCGCGAACTTCGGTGGCGGCTCGGAGTTCGCTGCCATCGGCCTGTGGTCGTCGCCTCCGCAGATTGCGCTGCTGGTAGGCGTGACCTTGCTGATCAACAGCCGCCATCTGCTGATGGGCGCTGCATTCGCCCCGCTGTTGAATGGAACACCGCTCTGGAAAGCTATGCCCGTCCTGTTCTTCATGTGCGACGAGAGCTGGGCCATGGGCATGGAAGAGGCACAGCGGAGAAACGGCAAGCTGAAACTGTTGAACCTGCCTTACTACATGGGCATTTCAATCGGCCTTTATGTGGTGTGGATTTCCTTCACCACCCTGGGCGCGTCGATGGGAGCGCTTCTTGGCGACATCGAGCACTACGGACTGCACATGGCATTCCCCGCCGTGTTCCTGGTGCTCCTCAAAGGGATGTGGAAGGGCACCCGTGCAGCCCTGCCATGGCTTGTGAGCCTGATCATAGCGGCCACCGTACACTGGGTGGTTCCCGGCGCGTGGTATGTAGCCGCCGGTGCCGCGGCCGGGCTCCTTGCCTCCTACCTGCTCCATGGAGATTCCCCGTGATGGATGGCTCGGTTCTGCTTACGATAGTGCTGATGGCACTGGTCACCTACTCCACGCGCCTTGGCGGGTTTCTGCTGCTACGCAATCGAACACTCAGCCCGCGTGCGCTCAAGGTTCTGGATACCGCTCCAGGGTGTGTACTGATCGCGGTCATCGCGCCGCATTTCGTTTCGTCCAACCCGGCAGACCTGATCGCACTTGTGGTAGCCCTGATCGCAGCCACGCGTCTTGCCATGTTACCCACCGTGCTCCTGGCGGTGGGAACGTGCGGACTGATGCGCGCAATACTTCAATAAGGTTGCTTCATGCAGATCATTGAGCAGTGGATCGACACACCAGAAGGACGCCTATTCGCCAAACGATGGCTCCCGACAACCTCCCGGCCCTCTGCTGTCCCCATCATCCTGCTGCACGACTCATTGGGGTCGGTCGAACTCTGGCGCTCTTTTCCAGCTCACCTTGCGGCCGCGACGGGACGCCCGGTGATCGCGTATGACCGCCTGGGCTTCGGACGATCAGGTGCGCGGCACGATCTGGTCGAAGTCGATTTCATCCACCAGGAAGCGCAACGCTCGTTCCAGTACGTATGGCAAGCTCTGGAGCTCAACGATTTCGTCATTATTGGCCACAGCGTCGGCGGGGGAATGGCCGTCGGCATCGCCGCTCAGTACGCTGATCACTGCCAGGCGCTTGTCACCATGGCCGCGCAGGCTTTCGTCGAGGGGCTTACTTTAGACGGGATCAGATCAGCCCAAGCCATGTTCTCGACAGCTGGGCAACTGGAACGTTTGGCGAAGTATCACGGCGACAAGGCGAATTGGGTATTGAGTGCATGGATAGACCGCTGGCTCGATCCCGTATTCAAAGAATGGAATCTGGGCAAGGACCTTCGTCGAGTCAGGTGCCCGCTCCTGGTGCTTCACGGCGAAAGAGACGAATACGGTTCGATCCAGCATCCTGCGCTTATTGCCGAGCTGGCCGCCGGCAGGGCAACCAAGCACCTCGGACCCTGGGGGCACGTCATGCACCGCGAGGAACCGGATGTGGTGGTAAAGCTGATCTCAGACTTCCTGTCGACGCTGCATGAGACGTAGCTGAAGAAGCCAGCATGGATGATGGGCGATCAAGGTGACCTTTGGTGGACAGCGCCATCGGTCGCGCGGGAACGGCTCTCTGCGCCCAAGGCGTTGGCACGCGAGGATGACGGGGCAACCGCTTGCATTTGCCCCGCGTGGCCTGACGGATGATGTGGGAACTTCATCACAAGATGAAGGCGTCGGTAGGTTCAGCATTTACGGGACTGCATAGTGCTGCAGAAGCTGCGGCTCCCGACCGTTGGTAGTAGAGCGGCAGGGTCGTCCATCCCTTAGTCGGGAGGTTGCGTTGTGTCCTGCGCATCGGCCGTGAGCCGGCCTCCCCCGCACGGAACCCCCATGAACACATCAGAAAAACCCATAGCCCGCACTGGCAGGTGGCTCCTTTCATTCCTGCTCGGTGCCTTTGGCCTCTACATGCTGGTTGGCGGCATCTGGCTCATCACCCTCGGTGGCAACTGGTATTACGCGATCGCCGGCCTGCTGAGCATTGCATCCGCCGTGGGCCTGGCCCGCCGCAGCGCCACGGCAACCTGGTGGTTCGGGGCCATGTTCCTGATCACCCTGGCGTGGACCGTCTGGGAGGCCGGCACCCGCTACTGGGCCTGGGTACCCCGCTTCGCACTGGTGCTGGTCTTTGCGATCTTCTATTCGTTGCTGCTTACCAACCTCCACCCTTGGCTGGGCAAGCGCAAGTCCGGTGCCATCACCGGTGTGCTCGTGGCTGCATTCCTGGTCGCCACCGGCCTGGCATTTGCCCCGCATGGCATCACGGAGGCAAAGGATGTGCCGGTTGCGCAGGCCAACCCGTTCGAGGCGGCCACCGGCGCCGGTACTGACAGCGCTTTGCCTTCCACCGACTGGCCGACCTATGGTGGCAATCAGGCCACCATGCGCTACAGCCTTGCCGAGCAAATCACACCTGCCAACGTCAAGAACCTCGCCGTTGCCTGGACCGCCGAGGTGGGCAAGGTTCCCACCGACTCACGCTGGGGTGTGCAGAACACGCCGCTGAAGATCGGTGACTCGCTCTTCGTATGTGGCTACCTGAACACCGTCACGGCGTTGGACCCTGCCACCGGCAAAGCCAAGTGGACCTTTGATCCAGGCGTGAAATCCACGGCGGTCCCTTATACCCCGGCCTGCCGTTCGCTGGCCTTCTTCGCGGAGCCGGCGAACGCTACTGCTTCGCCGGGTGTATGCGCCTCGCGGATCATTGTCGGCACGCTCGACGCACGCATCATCGAACTCGACGCTCGTACGGGTGAGCGCTGCAGTGCGTTCGGCGACAACGGTGAAGTCAAGCTCACCGAAGGCATGGGTGAGGTGTACCAGGGCTATGTCGCCATCACCTCTGCGCCTGTTGTCGTGCGCGATACGCTGATCGTGGGTCACACCACCATCGATGGCCAGCGTGCCTATGGTCCGTCTGGCGTCACCAAGGCGTATGACGTGCGCACCGGCAAGCCGAAATGGGCCTGGGACGCAGCGACCCCGTTCGACACGGCTCCGCGTGAAGGCGAGGACGTCTACAAGCGCGGCTCGCCCGATGTCTGGACCTCCTTCACGGGCGACAACACGCTGGGTCTGGTCTACCTGCCGGTAGCCAATGCTTCAGGCGATTACTACTCCTCGGAGCGGACCCCGGAAGAACTGAAGTACTCCCCGTCCCTGACCGCTCTGGATGTGGAGACCGGGCAGCCGCGCTGGACCTTCCAGAACACCCACGATGACGTCTGGGATAACGATCCCGGCTCTCCGCCGACGCTGTTTGACTATCCCCAGGCCGACGGCAGCCGTGTTCCCGCGATCATCTTCCCGACCAAGAGCGGCGATGTGTATGTCCTCAACCGAGAAACCGGCAAGCCGCTGTTCCCGGTTGAAGAGCGCGCCGTCCCGCAGGGGGGGCTCGAGCCGGAGGCCCGTTCCAAGACCCAGCCCTTCTCGCTGTTCAACAGTTTGGCCAAGGGCGACATGGGCCCGGAAAAGACCTGGGGCCTGACACCTCTGGATCAGCTTGCCTGCCGCATCCAGTACCACCAGGCCGACTACCGCGGCCAGTACACGCCGCCGAGCGTGGACAAGCCGATCATCAACTATCCCGGCTATAACGGCGGTTCTGACTGGGGTGGCGTGGCGCTGGATCCGGCGCGAGGCCTGATCATCGCCAACTACAACGACATGCCCAACTACACCCGGTTGGTGAGCCGGGCCGAAGCGGATCGTCTGGGCTGGCGTGCCCCTCAGATCATCAACGACCCGAGCTACAAGGCCCACGGTGAGGGTGCAGGCGATCCCCAGGAGGGCTTGCCTGTGGCCGTAGACGTGAACGCGGGTTGGCAGATGAAGTTCACCGGCATGCTGTGCAAGGAGCCTCCCTACGGTGGTATCCGCGCCATCGACGTACGCGATGGGCGCACCGTCTGGGACCGTCCCTTCGGCACGGCGCGCAAGAACGGTCCGTTTGGCATGGCAACGGGGCTTCCCATTGTCATTGGTACGCCGAACAACGGTGGTTCGGTGGTCACCAAGTCGGGTCTGGTGTTCATCGCCGCGGCCACGGATGACCTGATCCGCGCGATCGACATCACCACCGGTGCCACTGTCTGGTCCGCACCGCTCCCAGCCGGTGGCCAGGCGATGCCGATGATCTACGAACAGGGCGGCAAGGAGTATCTGGTGATCACGGCGACCGGGCACCACTTCATGCACACCCCGCGCGGCAACTACGTGGTTGCCTACGCGCTGCCCGACTGACGCTCCGGCGAGCGGCATCCCGCCGGACGAGGGACCCAGGGCCAAGCTTCGGCTTGGCCCTGGGTCGTCATTCAGCGATACCCGCTCTGCGCCCGCGCCTTCGTCCAGGCACTTTCAAACTCGCGTGCACTGATCTCATCGTCTTCATCGAAATCCAGGAATGACAACGGCTGGTCGGCCAGCGGGAAGCGGTCGTCGCTGTGCCCGTTCACATCGGCCCAGACGGCGGTGGCGCCGTAGATTTCCACCTGACGCACGATCTTGTCGCCACGTGCTTCCATCAGTACGTTGCCCTTGCCCAGGCCGGACTCGGCCCAGTGCTTGTAATACTTCTTGACGTTGCTCATTGAACCGGTCCTGGCCGTACAACACGGCTGTGGCGCGCATTATCGCGCAACTGGCAGGGCATCACGACGGCGCGCTGGCCGGAGCACTCAGCCCCCACCGCGCTCCGGCAAGGGCACTCCCTTGGGCCACAGCAGCCAGATCAGCCCGTCCTGTTTCATGTCGCCGGCCAGCTTGCCCGCCGCCGCCCCCGTGCCCCAGAACAGGTCGGCACGCACTTCGCCGGTGATCGCCCCGCCGGTGTCCTGCGCGGCCACCGGACGCACCAGCGCGCTGCCATCCGGACGCGTGCTGGACAACCACAGCAGGCTGCCCAGCGGCACCACGCTGCGGTCTACGGCCACGCTGTAGCCGGCCGTGAGCGGCACGTTCAAGGAACCGCGCGGACCTTCATCGCCGGCCGGGCCTTCGGTGAAGAACACATAGCTGGGGTTGCTGGCCAGCAGTTCGGGAATACGCGCGGGATGGGAATCGGCCCACGCACGGATGGCGTCCATGGTGACCTCGGCCTGCTTGAGCTCACCCTGCGCCACCAGCCAGCGCCCGATCGGGCGGTAGGGGTGGCCATTCTGGTCGGCATACGCCAGGCGCAACTGGCTGCCATCGTCCAGCTGGACCCGGCCCGAGCCTTGGATCTGCAGGAACTGCAGGTCCATGGGATTGTTCAACCACGCCAGCACCGGTGCCTTCACGCCCTGACGGGCGATCTGCGCCGCATCGTCATAGGGCTTCAATACGCGCCCCTCGACGCGGCCGCGCAGACGCTTGCCCTTCAATTCCGGATAGAGCGTATCCAACTGCACGCTCACCATGTCCGTGGGCACGCCGTACACCGGCACGGTGGCGGTGGCCGTCCGCTGACGGCTGCCCGGGTAAATGGGTTCGTAATAGCCGGTGATCAGCCCGTGTGCACCGCCATGGCCGGCACGCAGTGCGTATACATCCATGTGCTCGGCGAGGAACTGGCGGATACGCGTCGGCTCGGTCGGCAGGCTCGCGGCGGCGCGGCAGGGCGCCGCCCACGTCGTATCGGTCTGCAACCGTTGGCAGGCGCTGCGCCATGCGGCAAAACCTGCCTGCACATCGGCATCGCTTGCCGCGGGCAAGGCCGCCCATGACGAAGGCTGGTAAGTGCTGGCCGGCGCTTCGGCGCGCTTTACTGGCAGGGCGCAGCTGCTCAACAGGGCAGCAAACAACAGCGGGGAAAGGCGCGGCAGTGCCCTGGCCGTCGAGGCCAGGGACACGGAACGTTTGTAGCGAAGGAGAACTCGGGGCAGGCGCATCGTGCCAATGTAGTGCAAAAGGCGGGCAGACGTGCCGAGGTGATTCACGCACGCCTGCCACGAGGGGCTCATTCGTTCCTTCCGCGTTGGCATCCGCTGGTGAGAAGGTCGCGGCCGCGCAGGGTGACATCGGGCCCAAAGCCGTCCTGGTTCGACCAGTACCTGATGTGGTAGTCCATTGCGAAGGGATCGCGACCCACGCGCTTGTAATCGATCCGCTGCCTGGTGCTCACAGCCTGCTGCTGCATGCCCCGTATCGTCCATACCGGTTTGCCTGGCTCGCTGGCTTCGATGATGATCGAGTACGGTCGGCCGAAGCTCGGGATGGGATCCTTCCATTCCAGCTCCAACCACCCCGAGTCAGCATCCCAGGGACCGACACAGAGATCCCGCGGGCCGCCGTTGGCTTTGGGGGTACGGAAGTTGCCGGTGCGTGTTCCCTCCAGATCTCCGCCCTTCACCCGGTAGGCGTTCACGGTGTAGGTGTAATCGGTGCCGGGTGCCAGGTCGCCGATCAGTGTGCTGACGTTGTCCCGAACCGCCAACGAGTAAGGACGGCCATTGAGCGTCACCTCCAACCAACCGATGGCCGTGTCGCGCGGGCTGCCGCCGAGGAAAAAGTAGCCTGAGATCGTGCGTCCATCGGCGGACACCTTGGATTCGAAGACCGGCGTAGCCAAGGTGGTGAGGGGTATGCTGATCATTGGTTCACTCTCCGGCCTGTTCTGTCTGGCCAACGAGACGCTGAATGTATTGGCCTGCCTGTCCAGCGCAGCGGTCAGGAACGTGCGCCGGAACGACGCGCCGGAATCGAGCACCGGCACCTCACCCAGGCTTGGCTCCACGCCTGCCCCATGCGTGTGACCATGGAAGACGGCCAGCACACGGTAGCGCTCTACCAGTTGGCGGAACCGTGCGTAATCGGCCGGTGAGCCCGGGCCGCCTTCATCATCCGGTGGGCGGTGCAGGTTCACGACCACGAATTTCTTCTCCTTTTCCGCCTGTTTGAGCTGCCGCTCCAGCCAGCTCAGGGAGGGGGTGACATCGAAGAAGTGATGCGGCTTCAGGAAGGGTCGACTTTCGAACTTCACCTGGTAGGCGTAATGGTTGTTGAGCTGGATGAAGGTGATGTCGCCCAGGGTCTTGCTGTACGCGAAGCTGCCCTCGTGGCGCCTGTCGCGATGTTCGACGTAATCGAAGGCATCGACGTTCCAGCCCTTCACCGCCTCGACCAGGTGCAGCAGGGAATCCCGCGCGCAGCCATTGGCGGCGCAATCGTTGACGTTGTTGTCATAGTCGTGATTGCCGAGGCCCCAGTAGGTGTTGGGCGTCGTGGCCAGGTGGTCTTTCATCACCGACCACTGCCAGCCATGGCCGAACTCGGTGATGTCGCCGTTGATGAAGATGGGAATGCTGCCCTTCTGGCGGTTTCGCCATGCATTGATCGCATTGGCCTGCTCACGCAGCAGGGCCTTCGGATCATCGCTGTCGTCATCGGTGCGGTCGTATTGGGTGTCGGAGCGGACGACGAACCGCTGCGGATCAGCGTTCGCGGTGGCCATCGCCAAACAGGTTAAGGCGATGGCTGCAGACAATGCAGCGGCAAGCGGCCCAGGACGGGCGAGGGGCGGGAACAAGGCCATGACAGGCTCCACAGTCAGGTCGGAATGAACCGCCGTCAGTGGGCCACACACGCCAGGCCGGGGCGCAGAGGGCGATGCCGCTTCGGTCTGTCAGAACATCGACCCGCTGCTTGCGGGGAGAGCGCTCATCACCAGGCGATGACCGGATCTGCGTCAGCCGACGATGCCCTGCTGCTTCAGTATCGAATGCAGGATCCGCGCGTCCTCGGCATCCAGCTCGGCCGGCAGATCGTCGCGCGCACGGAACCGACGATGGAAGGCCTGCACCGCCGCTGCGCGATCATCGAGCGGGTAACCGAACGCAGCCAGCGCCAGCCAGGGATCGAACCCCGCCGGCGGCAGGCCATCTTCAGCGCGCGGCCACACACCAAAGCCTGCATCGGCCAACTGCTGCCACGGGAAGAAGCGGCTTGGATCCTGTTTACGGGTCGGCGCCAGGTCGGCGTGGGCGATCACCTGCCGTGGCGGGATACCCAGGCGCTTGGTGAGATCGCCCAGCAACACGATCAACGATGCAATCTGCGCGTCGGAAAACGGCGTGCTGCCGTTGTTGTCCAGCTCGATGCCGATGGAGGTGTCGTTGAGATCGGTCAACGTGCCCCAGCGTCCAGGGCCGGCGTGCCACGCGCGGCGGTCATCGGCCACCAGCTGGTAGCGCTGGCCATCGGCGCCGATCAGGTAATGCGCACTGACCCGGCCACCGCTGTTGGCGGTGCGCAGTGTCTGCAGGCTTTCGGGCACCGAATCCTGCTGGGTGTGGTGCAGCACGATCAGCACCGGGCCGCGCGCATTGTGATTGGGCGACGGCACCCAGGTCGCCAGCGGATTGCGCTGCACGGGTGCGGTCGCGGTGCAGGCACTGATCGCCACGCAGGCGAGTGCGGTGAGGATGGACGTTCGGATGCGCATGCGATGAGTGTAGACCACCACCGCGTTACCGCCACCGGGGCCGACACATGAAAAAGCCGACGGCCCCGAAGGTCCGTCGGCAGTGACGCAATTAATCCGTCAACATGAAAGTCGTTTGCTGGAAGACAGCTGGAATCAGGCCTCGTAGGCCGATTCACCGTGCGAGGTCACGTCCAGCCCGGTGCGCTCGGCTTCTTCGGTGACCCGCAGGCCCACGACCGCACGCACGATCAGCAGCAGGACGGCCGTGACCACGGCGCACCACACAATGGTGAAGGCCACGCTGACGAACTGGACCCACACCTGGTGACCGATGTCCAGGTCCGGCTTGGTGCCGCCCAGCGACTGCGCGCTGAACACACCGGTCAGCAGGGCACCGATGATGCCGCCCACGCCGTGCACGCCAAACACGTCGGCGGTGTCGTCCACTTTCAACAGGCGCTTCAGGCCGGTGACGCCCCACACGCACAGGGCGCCGGACAGCACGCCGATCACGATGGCGCCCAGCGGGCCGACCGTGCCGCAGGCCGGGGTGATGCCGACCAGGCCGGCGACGGCACCGGAAGCGGCACCCAGGGCAGACGGCTTGCCCTTGGTCACCGCTTCGACCAGGGTCCAGCCCAGCACGGCAGCCGCGGTGGCCAGCAGGGTGTTGATGAAGGCCAGCGAGGCCACGGTGTCAGCGGCCGCCGCCGAGCCGGCGTTGAAGCCGAACCAGCCCACCCACAGCAGCATCGCACCGATGTAGGTCAGCGGCACGTTGTGCGGCTTCAGCGCGGTCTGGCCATAGCCGATGCGCTTGCCGACGAAGTAGGCACCGATCAGGCCAGCCACGCCGGCGTTGATGTGCACCACGGTGCCGCCAGCGAAGTCGATCGCGCCCATCTCGCCCAGGTAGCCGCCGCCCCAGACGATGTGTGCCATCGGGATGTAGCTGAGGGTGAACCACAGCGCCGAGAACAGCAGCACGGCCTTGAACTTGATGCGCTCGGCGAAGGCACCGACGATCAGGATGGTGGTGATGCCGGCGAAGGTGCTCTGGAAGGCGACGAACAGGAAGTCAGGCAGGCCGGCGATCGGCGTGTTGCCCACCGAATCCGGGGTGAAGCCCTTGAGGAAGGCGAACTCGGTGAACGAGCCGAAGAACTGGTTGCCGGCGCTGAACACCGCGCTGTAGCCATAAGCCACCCATAGCATCAGCACCAGCGAGAACACCACCAGCACCTGGCTCAGTACGGACAGCACGTTCTTGGACCGCACCAGGCCGCCATAGAACAGCGCCACGCCCGGCACCACCATCAGCAGCACCAGCAGGGTGGACGTCAGCATCCAGGCGACGTCGCCGCGGTCATAGGCCGGCGCTTCGGCGGCAGCTTCGGTGGCTTCCGCCGCGGCAGGCGCGGTTTCAACGGCCAGCACTTCGGTGGCCACTTCTTCGGTGGGCACCGGCGTGGTCTGCGCTTCCTGTGCGCTGGCGGTGCCGGAGAAGGCACCGACGGCCAGGGCGCTGACCAGCATCAGCAGGCACACGGCATGGAACCGGGCTTGCCACCCGGCGAACAGACGAATCTTCATGGGGGAGATCTCCGAAAGGATTTACAGCGCGTCTGCGCCGATTTCGCCGGTGCGGATGCGGATGACCTGCTCGACCGTAGTGACGAAGATCTTGCCGTCACCGATCTTGCCGGTCCCTGCCGCGTTCTGGATCGCTTCAACCACCGCGTCCAGCCGCTCGTCGGTGACCACGGTTTCAATCTTGATCTTGGGCAGGAAATCGACGACGTACTCAGCGCCGCGGTACAGCTCGGTATGGCCTTTCTGGCGACCGAAGCCTTTCACTTCAGTCACGGTGATGCCCGACACGCCCGCGTCGGAGAGGGCCTCGCGGACCTCGTCGAGCTTGAACGGCCGGATGATTGCGGAGATCAGTTTCATGCGCATATCCCGATGGTGGATGGAGCCATGCCAAGCACTGGCCATGGCGTCAGGCAACCACGGGCCATCGGATCGATGGCCGTGGCTGTTGCGCCGAACGTGCCGTGGGTCGGACCGCCATGGCTGCCGGGGCAGGCGTGGCGGTGACGCGGGAGGGAGGGTGGCCCACGGCGCGCGTCCGGACTCTCGTGTCCCCTGGACGGTGAAACAACTTCAACAACACACCTGCAGGCACCTGCCCGGGCTCCCCAGCCCGGGCAGGCGTGGCGATGGCGAAGGAGGGGAGGGGTTCCCTTCGCCACCGCCGTGCCGGATCAGTTGGCGTAGTACAGCTGGTATTCCAGCGGGTGGGTGGCCGCGCGGAACTTGGTGACTTCCTGCATCTTCAGCGCGATGTAGCCATCGATGAAGTCGTCGCTCATCACGCCGCCGGCCTTGAGGAATTCGCGGTCGTTGTTCAGCGCTTCCAGGGCCTGGTCCAGCGAGGAGCAGACCTGCGGGATCAGCTTCTCT
>DALZLW010000051.1:0-21441 GCA_032007425.1 Stenotrophomonas sp. | reverse complement strand
TCGATGATCGACAACGTCTCGGTGCACAAGGCGCGCATGCGCATGGGCATCAAGCTGGGCGAGAAGATCCTGCGCCTGCGCCCGGACCACGACATCGACACCATCATCCCGATCCCGGATACCTCGCGCGATGCCGCGCTGGAAATATCCAACGTGCTGGGCGTGAAGTACCGCGAAGGGTTCATCAAGAACCGCTATGTCGGGCGCACGTTCATCATGCCGGGGCAGGGCGAGCGGGTGAAATCGGTTCGCCGCAAGCTCAATCCCATCCACCTGGAATTCCGCAACCGCGTGGTGCTGCTGGTGGACGATTCCATCGTGCGCGGAACCACCAGCCAGCAGATCGTGCAGATGGCGCGCGATGCGGGTGCACGCAAGGTCTACCTGGCCAGCGCGGCGCCGCCGGTGCGTTATCCCAACATCTACGGTATCGACATGCCGGCCGCCGAAGAACTGGTGGCGCACAACCGCAGCGTGGAAGAGATCGAAGCCCACCTGGGCTGCGATTGGCTGGTCTACCAGGATATCGAAGACATGGAAGCGGCCGTGCGCGAAGGCAACGCGGCCCTGCAGCATTTTGATTCGTCCTGCTTCAACGGCCAGTACCCGACGGGCATCGAGCCGGGCTACTTCGAACGCATCCAGCAGTTGCGTTCGGATGATGCCAAGCACCGTCGCCGCGCCTGAGGCAAGCCGTGCAGGCAGTAGCGCAGGCCTTGGCCGAGGTAGAAGGCGATCTGCTGCGTGCCGCGCAGCAATGCCTGGCTGAAACCGATCCGCTGCGCAAGGTGGCCCTGACCCAGGGCCACGCGGCTGCGTTCCGACGTGGCCTGTTGAAGGTGCCGGCCGACGCGCCGGCACCGGCGCCGATCTGTATGCCGGGCCGTCCGTCGCAGCTGCAGCAGGTGCATCCACGCGAGGTCCCACGGCGCAAACTGGGCAGCGTGGAAGGCCGGGCTGGCTTCATCCATGCCATCGCCCACATCGAACTTAACGCCATCGACCTGGCGTGGGACGCCGTCTACCGGTTCCGCGGTCTGCCGCCTGCGTTCTTTGCTGATTGGGTCAGTTGCGCGGACGACGAATCGCGGCACTTCCTGCTGCTGCGCGAGCGCCTGTTGGCCTGTGGCCATGACTACGCGGACTTCCCCGCCCATAACGGGCTGTGGGAAATGTGCGAAAAGACCGCGCACGATGGCCTGGCCCGCATGGCCCTGGTGCCGCGCGTGCTCGAGGCGCGCGGGCTGGATGTCACCCCGGGACTGATCGCCAAGCTGCGTGCCTGCGGCGATGCGGAAACCGCCGATGTGCTGGAGATCATCCTGCGCGAGGAAGTGGCCCATGTCGCCGCCGGCTCGCGCTGGTACCGCTGGTATTGCGAACGCGCCGGGGTGGAGCCGCGGGCGCGCTTCAAGGAACTGCTGGTGGAGTACGCAGGCGGTTACCTGCATGGGCCGTTCAACATCGAGGCGCGGTTGCTGGCCGGATTCGATGCCGATGAGCTGGCCAGTCTGCTGGAACAAGCGGGCTGAGTGGTCCTGGGCGCCGGCGGCGCGGGCCGCTGTCAGCTGTCGGCGAGCACGCGACGGCGCCCGTCCACGGTGGGACGATTGATATAGAACAGGCCCGGCCCGGGTCGATATGGCAGCTCGCGGACGCCGGCATCGGCGGCGTAGGTCAAGGCCGTGTCGCCCAAGGCGTCAAAGTTCCAGTGCGCCGACTGGGTGGTGTAATGGCGCCGCAACAGCGCTTCCTGTGCCAGCGTCAGTGACTCACCGGCAAGCAGGCGGGTAGCGATCGGCTGGAGCGCCGCGGGCAGGGCGAGCTCAGGCACCTGTTCGACGTCCTGCCGCCAGGCAACACCGGCCAACTGTGCGCGTTGTTGCATCAATCGTAATGCCACCCATTGATAGCGGATGTCGATTTGCCGCTTCAATACGACGGCGGCTGACACGTACAGGACCGGGGTGGGCAGGACGCTCGCAGCGCCGGCCCGGCGTTGCTGTTGCCACTGGTGCCAGACGTCCACCCACACCTGTCGCGTGTCCAGCCCGAGATGGGCGCGCCAACGGGCGGCGTCTTCGCTTGCCGCGCGATAGACCTCGCTGTCGTGCAGCAACGAAAGGGGGGGCATGGCGTAATCGGCCAGTCCACTGTCACGCACCTGCTGACGGCGCGGACGGGACAGCAGCTTCGGACCCTCCTGGCCGTTACCGGGGCCGCCGCCGCCGATGTCGACGTGGGCACCGGGCAGCAGGACCTCTTCGACGCCGCTGCCGCTGCCGCTGGCAGTCAGCGCGAAATGCTCGCGATGTTCGTCGCGGGCGACCAGATGCACGGCGTGCTCGGCGAGGCCCGCTTCGAGCCGGGTCTGCGGCTGCGCCTTTCGATCCGCGCCACTGACAGCCACGACGGTGTCGAACAGGCCGATGAAACGGATACGTCGGTCGGGGAGACGAAAATCCGAAGCCACGGCAAGCCCCGCACCCTGCAGCAGGGCACGCCAATCGTCTTCGCTCCAGCCCTGCAGTTGATTCGCGGCGTCGCGGGCCGCGGCGGCTCCGCGCGAATAGCCGAACAGGTCCAGGCGCAGGCTGCGCAGGGGCGCCGGGCTGGTGCCAGCCAGTTCACGCAGCGCCTGCGGCAGGCGCTCGTGCAGGGCGCTCTCGATCTTGGCCCGCAGGCCGGTGGCGCCGATGCCGAAGGCGAGCCCCAGCAGGTCATCGTCAGCACCGGTGCGCGTGCCGACGCCTTCGATGTACAGCGACAGTGCAGGGGCGCCGGCCATGTCTTCGCGCCGGTCCGGGTACAGGCGCTGCAGGCGCGCCACATTGGTGAGGCCATTGTCGAAGCTGCTGCTGACCGGACTCTGATAGGGAGAGTCATCATCGGCGCGGGCTGCTGACAGGCGGGGCTCGGCGCGGGGGTGGCCCTGCTGCAGATTGCCGGCGTTGTTACGCGTGCCGTCGAAGAACCAGCCGATGCTCAGGATCGACCGGTCCAACGCCTTCCGGGGAAGCGTTTCTGCCATTGCGGGGAGTCCTTGGCCGCCTGTCTGGCAGCCTACCCGTTACAGCAGATTGCGTCATTACATGGCGAGTACGTCCAGCGAGACGTGTTCCGCTGTGACGCGCAGCACCGAGCCTTGTTCGTACCAGTCGCCCAGCACGATGCGTCGGCAGGCCTGCCCGTCCACTTCCAGCGTGTGGATGGCCGGGCGATGGGTGTGGCCGTGGATCATCGTGGTGACACCAAAGCGGCGGAAGGTCGCGGTCACTTCGTCGGGTGCAACGTCGGTGACCGTTTCAAACTGGGCTGTGTCGCCCTGCTTCATCTCCGCCTGCCGGGTCTGGCTGGCTTCGCGGGCCTTCTGCGCGAACGCAATGCGCGCGGCCAGCGGCTGGGCCAGGAACTGGGCCTGGAAGGCCGGGTCACGGGTCTGCGCACGGAACTGCTGGTAGGGAATATCGTCGGTGCACAGCAGGTCGCCATGCTGAACCAGCACCGGGGTCCCATAGAGGTCGATCACACTGGGATCGGGCAGGATCCGCATGCCGGCGCGGGCGGCGTAGGTCCCTCCCAGCAGGAAATCACGGTTGCCGCGGATGAAGTACACCGGCACCCCGGCGTCGCTGATCTGCCGAAGGCCGGAGGCGACGGCATCGGCAGCGGCCGACGGCGTGTCATCGCCGATCCAGGCCTCGAACAGATCACCGAGGATGTACAGGGCGTCGGCCGTGCTGGCCTCGCGCTGCAGGAACTCCAGGAACAACGTCGTGATGGCCGGGCGCGCGGGGTCCAGGTGCAGATCGGAAATGAACAGCGTGGTCATGGCTGCATTCTATCGCGGCCATGCCGTGACCGCGGTGTAGGCGTCACATCGGCAGCGGCAGCCATGCGAGGCTGGCCGATGCCATTACGACCGCGATGCCGGTGGCGGCCAGGACGTCGCTGGGGTAGTGCAGGCCCAGCACGACCCGTGATGCCGCCACGCTCAGGGTGAAAGGCACCAGGATCGGTGCCAGCCACGGATAGTAGGCCAGCGCGACGATGGTGAACGACACAGCGTGCAGGGTATGCCCGGACGGGAAGCTGAACTCGTCCAGCGGTGCCACCCAGGCACGGATGCGCATGTCGGCCTTGTAGGGACGCGGGCGTCGCGTCCAGCGCTTGAGCACTTTGTACAACAGCAGCGCGGCCACTCCAGTGGCGGCCATGTGCGTGCTGGCACGCAGGCCGTCAAAGCCGTCCAGAAGCACCAGGGCGCCCATCAGCATGTACCAGAACACGCCGTCGCCGAGCCGGCTGACCACGGCGAATGCATGGCGTACGGTGCGACGGCGGCAGTACAGATTGGCGCGGCGGCACCAGCGGGTTTCGCGTCCAACCAAGGTATCAAGCGGCGTGGTGCGCATGCGTCCTCCGGGCGTGGGCGAGTTCGGCGAGCAGGGTTTCAAATTCCGCAACCACCTGTTGCGGGTGCAGGCGCTTCATGTCCTGTGCGGCCTGCTGGCCAAGGCGCTGGCGCAATGCTGCGTCGCCGGCCAGGCGGACGGCAGCGTCGACGAACTGGGCATCGGTATCCACCGCAATGCCGTTCACCTCGCTGCGCAGGTGCTCGCGTGCGGCGCCGTAATCGAAGGCGAGGGTAGACAGGCCGCTGGCCATGGCTTCAAGAGTCACGTTGCCGAACGTCTCGCTGCGGCTGGGAAACAGGAACAGGTCGCCGCTGGCGAAATGGCGGGCCAGTGCCTCGCCACGTTGCACACCACAGAACACGAAGTCGGGATTGTCGTGTGCCAGCCTTTCCCGCGCGGGGCCATCGCCGACCAGTACGAAGCGCGCTTTGGGCAAAACCTGCTGCAGGCGACGGAAGGCGGTGACGGCCAGGCCGAGGTTCTTCTCCGGCGCGATGCGACCGACATAGACCGCGGCAAAGCCATCGTCATCGATGCCCCATTGCGCGCGCAGCGGCGCATCGCGATGGATGGGATCGAACTGCTGGCTGTCCACCGCGCGAGACAGCAGACGGACACGCTGGAAGCCTTCGCCGCCCAGGAAGGCCTGCAGCTCGCGTGTGGGCACCAAGGTGGCATCGGCCTGGTTATGGAACCGACGCATCCAGCGCATCGCCGTGGGCTGCAGCCAGGCCACGCCATAGTCCGGCAGGTACTCGTCGAAGCGGGTGTGGAAGCCGGTGGCGGCCGGGATGCCCAGTCGACGCGCGCAGTGCAGGGCCGACCAGCCCAGCGGGCCTTCGGTGGCGATGTACACCGCGTCCGGGCGCCGTGCCTGCCAATGACGGCCCAGACGGATCGGCGCGGGCAGGCCGAAGCGCAGCCCGGGGTAGCGCGGCAGGCCGGCACCGGGGACCAGCAGAGCGTCGGTGTCCGCATCCTGCGCCGATTGCCGTGGCCGGACCAGATCGACCTCATGACCGGCGGCACGCAGGCCCTGTTCCAGGCTCTGGACGGTCAGGGCGACACCGTTGACTTCAGGGGGGTAGGTCTCGGTAACGATGGCGTAGCGCATGGCGGCCCTCCCGGGATGGTCCGGTATGGCGGCATGCTGACCGCACCCGATGTAGACCACGTGACCGCATTGCGACCAACAGATGACGGGCGAAGACGCAAAAAACCACGGCCCCGAAGGGCCGTGGTCATGGCGCGCGGGACGCGATGGATCAGAAGCGCTGCTGGTACTTCATGTAGACGAAGCGGCCGATGTCGTAGCCACCGTAGTAGGAGAACACCGAGTTCGGCTTGGTGTACATGACCGGACCGTACTTCTCGAACACGTTGTTGGCACCCACCGACACCGTGGCATCCCAGGGCAGGTTGTAACGGAACTGGACGTCGTGGAAGGTCACCGAACCACGCTCGTTGTAGTTGCGCACACCGGGATACCACGGCGCGCGCTGGCCCGGATCGGAGCACTCATCCGGATGCGCACTCAGGTTCAGGCACTGCTCTTTCACGCCGGAGTAGTAACGCGCGGTCCAGGTGATGCCGAAGTCGCCCAGGTCCCAGCCCATGGTCAGGTTGGAGCGGACGCGGAAGCCACTGCCGATGCCGTTGGACGGGGTCGGGATGGTGGTCGGATCATTGGTGGAACGGGTGATCAGCGAGCTGACATAGGTGGTCGACCAGCCGGCGCTGAACTTGCCGTACCCATCGGTGTCCAGGCGGTAGCTGACATCCAGGTCGTAGCCTTCGGTTTCCATGAAACCGGCGTTGCGGTTGCCATATTGCAGCTTGTTGACGATGCCGGTCACCGGATCGCGGGTGAACTGGGCACAGCGCGAGGTCACGCCCTGCTCGTAGCAGTCGATCAGGATCTGGTTCGGTGTGTCCGAGACGATGGTGTTGTCGATGCGGATCTTCCACCAGTCCAGGGCCAGGTTGAAGTTCTGGATGAAGTCCGGGCTCCAGACCACGCCCAGCGTCTTGCTGGTGGAGGTTTCCGGCTGCAGCAGCGGGTTGGAGCCGCTGGTGAACGGCACCGGCGTCTGGTCGGTGCTGCTGGTGATCGGCACCATGCCCTGCTTCAGCTGGCGGTAGGTATTGGCGTTGGCGATGTCCTGCGCGCAGCGGCCACGCACCACCGACGAACTGGCCGAGGAACCATAGACGGTATCGCAGGGGTCGGCGTAGCCGGTGGTGAAGGTTTCCGAGCCGCCGCCGTAGAGATCGGAGATGGTCGGTGCACGGAAGCCTTCAGCCCAGGTACCGCGCACCAGCAGCTGGTCGAACGGCTTCCACTTGAAGCCGAACTTGCTGTTGAGGGTGTTGCCGAAGGTGTCGTAATCGGAGAAGCGGGTCGCTGCGTTCAGGGTCAGCTCGCGCGCGCCCGGCAGGCCGGACAGGATCGGCGCGCTCAGTTCCAGGTAGGCTTCATTGACGCGGTAATCGCCGCCGGTCGGGCCTGCGGCCAGGTTGGTGGTGGCACCGGTCTGGGCCAGCGGATCGGGAATGAACTTGCCCGATTCCTTGCGGTTTTCCACGCCGAAGGCGAAGCCCAGGTCACCGCCCGGCAGTGGCACGATGTTGCCGGAGATCGCGGCGAAGAAGTTCTTGCCCACGGTCTGGCCGGAGGAGTTTTCCGCCGGCATCAGGTAGTCGATCAGGGCCTGGTTGCCGAACAGGCCGTACGGGCTGGTGGTGCCGTAGGGCACCAGCGGGTTCCAGACCATGCAGCCGGAGATCGGGGCACCTTCGACGCCGCACTCGACCTTGCCGGTGGTGGCGTTGTAGTAGGACGGGCCCACGGCATTCTTCACCCGCTCTTTGTGCAGGTTGCCGGTGGCGTGCTGGCGCATCTCGTTCTTGTTGTACTGGTAGCCCACTTCCCAGTCGAAGTAGCGCTCACCGACGGTGAACGAGCCATCGAAGGCGGCCACGGCACGGTAGGTCTTCAGCTCGCTGTCGCTGACACGCGGCACTTCCCAGGTACGGCGGTTCCAGGCCACTGCTGTCGGAGTTGCGTAGCGGTGCTGGCTGCCGAACGGGTTGAAGTAGCTGTTGATCGACATCGGGCCGATGCCGGCGGTGGACGACTGCAGCGGATAGCCGGCGATCTGGCGGCTGGATTCGCGCTGGTTGTAACCCAGCTGGGTGCTGAAGCGGATGTTGTCGGTGATGTTCAGGCGGCCATCGACGAACACGTTGTTCCGCTTCAGCGGGAAGTTCACGTGCATCTGCTCGTTGGTGTTGCTGGTGTCACCGGTGAACGCGGCCGGGTTGGTCAGGTGGTAGTTGGCCGGGTTGGTCGGATCGGCGCCGCGGTTGAGCGAGTAACTACAGCCGTTGGCGGACGCACAGCCCGGGCCACGCAGGCCGGTGATCTGGCCCCACTGGCTGACGGTGGTCCAGCCTTCGGTCGGGTGCAGGTCGGTATTGCTGTAGGCGCTGAACCAGCGGTCCTTGGCCCACACCGCCTGTTCTTCGGAGTGTTCTGCCGACACCGTGATCGAGCCGCGGTCGTTGGCCCAGCCAGCGACCACGTCGAAACGGTTGCGGGCGCCGTCACCCTGGCTGTACTGGCCGTAATAGGCGTTGGCGGTGACGCCGGTTACGTCGTGTCGGGTGATGATGTTGACCACACCGGCCATGGCGTCGGAACCGTAGATGGCCGAGGCGCCGTCCTTCAGGATTTCCACGCGCTCCACCGCCGACACCGGCAGGGTCGACACGTCCTGGTAGCCGGACGTGCTGATGCCCAGGCGCTTGCCATTGATCAGCACCAGGGTGCGCTGGGTGCCCAGGTTGCGCATGTCGACGTAGGTACCACCGGCGTTTTCACCGGCGGTCAGCACGTTGGCGCGGCTGATGGTCGGGCTGCCCATCGCGGTGACGTTCTGCAGGATGTCCGACACCGAACTGAAGCCCTGGCGTTCGATATCCGTGCGCGAGATCGCCAGCACGGGGTTGGCGCTTTCCACGTCCACCTGGCGGATGCGCGAACCGGTGATCTCGATCCGGTCCAGCGTGGTGGGTGCACTGTCCTGTGCGAAGGCCGGCAGGGCGGCCACGGTTGCGGTGGTGGCGATCAGGGCAACACGGATGGACTGCCCCAGGACGGTGGTACGTGGATTCATGTACGTGGCTCTCTCTCGGGTGGTTCTGAAAAAGGACAGGGCCGTGGCGGCCCTGCCAAAAGCCGGTTCATCGGGGAATGAGCCGGTGATTTCAGATTAGTCTCGATCGTTAACCGCTTGTAAAGAGCCTGTAGCAAAAAGTGTCGGTTTGTTTCAGATGAATGTAATGTTAATAAATGGAAATCAAGGGCTTATCCTAAAATGTGCGCCTTATCACGATCTGCTCCAGCCGATCCTGAACGCGTGTTCAGTCGGGTGACTGCGCAGAACGAAATTGTCCGCCTCGAGGAAGGCGGACATCGGAGGGATTGAAGGAGCACCGTCGGCCCGCTTGCGCGGGCCCCGGGTCAGGCCACGAACGGGCGGAACTGCAGGCCCAGGCCGGCCATGCCTTCGCTTTCGCCGATGAGATCGGCACGCAGCAGGGGGCGCGGATCGATGAAGCGCTGCGGCACGATGAGCGACAACGTGGTGTCGTCGACGTTCAGGTCCAGCGCAGGCAAGGGCGTGGCCTCATGCGCGCGGTTGAGCAGCACCGCCAGGCGCAGCAGGGCGGCCATCCGTCGAGCGGGCAGCAGTAGACGCTCGGGCAGGGCATCGAATGCACTCTTGGGGATGTTGCGGCGGTGCGTGCGCACCAGGGCCGCGAGCATCTGCTGCTCCTGCCGCGAGAAGCCAGCAATATCGGAGTTCTCCAGGATGTAGCTGCCATGCACGTGGTAACCGCTGTGGGCGATCATCAGCCCCAGCTCGTGCAGGCGGGCGGCCCAGCCCAGCATGCGGGCATCGTCGGCTTCCAGGCCCCAGCCTTCGCCCACCTGGGCGAACAGATCCAGCGCCGTGCGCTCGACCCGGTCCGCCTGGGCCACATCAATGCCGTAGCGGTGGGTGAGGGCGGCCACCGATTCATCGCGTGGGTCCTGCTCGCTGGCGCGGCCCAGGATGTCGTACAGGATGCCCTCGCGCATCGCCGCCTTGCTCACCAGCAGCTTCTCCAGCCCCAGGGCCTGGAAGGCCGCCTCCAGCACCAGCACGCCGCCGGCGATGATCGGTCGGCGGTCGGCGGACAGGCCGGGCAGGTTGATGTCTTCGATCTTCTTGGCCCGCAGCAGTTCGTCGCGCAGCTGCGGCAGGGCTTCGGCAGTAATCGCGCCCTTGCTGAGCTTCATCGTCGCGCAGATCTCGCTGATCGCCTTGTGGGTCCCCGAAGACCCCAGCGCCTCGTGCCAGCCCAAGGCGCGGTACTTGCTGGCAAAGGGCTGGAACTCGCGGCCGATTTCCGCCAGAGCGTCTTTCCAGCGCTTGCGGCTCAACTTGCCACCGGGGAAAAACCGCCGGGTACTGGCGATGCAGCCCGCCTGCAGGCTCTCGCGCTCCAGGGTCTGCATGCCTTGGCCGATGATGAACTCCGTCGAACCGCCGCCGATGTCGATCACCAGCCGCCGCTGGTCCGCCTTGGGCGGCTGCGCATGGGCCACGCCCAGGTAGATGAGGCGGGCCTCTTCGCGCCCGCTGACCACTTCGATGGCATGGCCGAGCGCGGTTTCCGCCGGTACCAGGAAGCTCTGCGGCGAGCGCAGCTGGCGCACCGTATTGGTGGCCAGGGCGCGCACGCGATGGGAAGGCACATCACGGATGCGCTGGCCGAACCGGGCCAGGCATTCCAGCGCGCGCTGGCGCGCCTGCGCCGACAGGCCGCCCTTGCCATCCAGGCCGTCGGCCATCCGGACCGTTTCGCGCAGGCGATCCACGACACGCAACTGTCCCAGCGTGTAGCGGGCGATCACCATGTGGAAACTGTTGGAACCCAGATCAATGGCGGCCAGCAGGTCGCCATCCTGTAATGCGGGAGGTGTCATGGAATGGGGCATGCGCAGATGGTAGCCGGAATGAAATGAGGACGGGGCAAACCCGTCCCCAGTTCCGCTACAAGCCCTGCATCAGCGCCATCTGCGCCGAATGGGGGGGGACACCGTGGGCGGGGCTGAGTTTGCGGTACTCGCCGTCGGCACCCAGTTCCCAGGCATTGAGGTTGTCATCCAGATAGTTCTGCAGTACTTCCCGGTAGACGCGGCGGGCCAGCGCCGGATCGAGGATGGGGAAGCCGGTCTCAACCCGACGCAACAGGTTGCGTTCCAGCCAATCGGCGCTGGCGCAGAACAGTTCCGGGGCGCCATCGTTGCCGAACCAATAGACACGGCTGTGTTCCAGGAAGCGGCCGACGATCGAACGGACCCGGATGGTGTCCGACACGCCTTCCACGCCCGGACGCAGGGTGCAGGCACCGCGGATGATCAGGTCGATCTGCACCCCGGCCTGCGAGGCCGCATAGAGCGCGCGGATGACGGTGGGCTCGTTGAGGGCATTCATCTTGGCGATGATGCGGCCCGGACGGCCAGCCTGGGCGATCCGGGTTTCGCGCTCAATGCGCTTGAGCACGCCGGTGTGCAGGGTGAAGGGCGACTGCAACAGGTGCTTGAGCTTCATTTTCGAGGCCAGCCCGGACAACTGCTGGAACAGCAGATGGACATCGCTGCCGATATCCGGATTGCAGGTCAGCAGGCTCAGATCGGTATAGGCGCGCGCGGTGCCGCTGTGGTAGTTGCCGGTGCCCAGGTGCACGTAGCGGCGCAGCTTGCGGCCTTCGCGGCGGACGATCAGCAGCATCTTGGCGTGGGTCTTGTAGCCCACCACGCCGTAGACCACCTGCACGCCGGCTTCCTGCAGGCGGTCGGCCAGGCCAAGGTTGGCTTCCTCATCGAAGCGTGCGCGCAGCTCCACCACCACGGTGACGTCCTTGCCGTTGCGCGCGGCCTGGATGAGCGCATCGACGATCAGCGAATCCTTGCCGGTGCGGTACAGCGTCTGCTTGATCGCCAGCACGTCCGGATCCACGGCGCCTTGGCGGATCAGGTCCAGCACCGAGGTGAAGGCATCGAACGGGTGGTGCAGCAGCACATCCTGGCGGCCCACGATGTCGAAGATACCGTCGGCATCGCGCAGCGTGCGCGGGGTCATCGGCGGGTACTTCAGGTCCGGCTGGGCGATCATGTCGTACAGCTGGATGGCGCGGTTGAGGTTGACGGGGCCATCAATGCGGTACACCGCATTTTCCGTCAGGCCGAAGTTCTGCAGCAGGGTGCGGACGATGTCGCGCGGCGCATCATGGGCGATCTCCAGGCGCACGGCCGGACGATAGCCGCGATCCACCAGCTCGTCGCGCAGGGCCAGTGCGAGGTTTTCCACTTCCTCTTCGTCCACCACCAGTTCGGAATTGCGGGTGACGCGGAACTGGTACGAGCCGGTGACTTCCATGCCGGGGAACAGCTCGTCGACGAAGGCCGACAGGATGGAGGACAGGAACACGAAGTTCTGTGGGCCGCCCAGTTTTTCCGGCAGCTGGATGATGCGCGGCAACGAGCGCGGTGCACGCACGATCGCCAGATGCCCGGTGCGACCGAAGGCATCCATGCCCTTGAGCACCACGACCACGTTCAAGGATTTGTTGAGGATCTTCGGGAACGGGTGCGCCGGGTCCAAGCCCAGCGGCGACAGCACCGGCATGATCTCGTTGCGGAAGTACGCGCGCAGCCAGCGGCGCTGGCGGTGGTTCCAGGCGTCGCGTCCCAGCACGCCGATGCCGGCCTCGGCCAGCGCCGGGCGCAGGGTCTCGTTCCAGCAGCGGTACTGCTGGTCGACCAGTTCGGCGGCACGGTCGTGGATGGCCGTCAGGATGGATTGCGGGCTCATGCCATCGGGTGCTGGTGGCAGGCCGAACTCCTGGGCGTGGCGCACGGCCGCGGCGCGGATCTCGAAGAACTCGTCCAGATTGGTGCAGGAAATGCACATGAAGCGCAGCCGCTCGAGCAGGGGCACCTGCGGGTCCATCGCCTGTGCCAGCACGCGGAAGTTGAAATCCAGCTGCGACAGCTCCCGGTTGATGTACAGCGCCGGCTCACGCAGGGGGTCGCTTTCGGGGCTGACAGGAACGGGGAGGGAGCCGAGGATGCTCATGGCGGTCACTCTTCTGCAGGAGAGGGAAGGACGGGCGCGCGCGGGCGCACATGGTCTGCATCGAAATGGCAGGAAAACACGGAGCCTTTGCCGACCTCGCTCTGGATCTCCAGGCGGGCGTGGTGCAGGCCAAGGATGTGCTTGACGATCGACAGGCCCAGGCCGGTACCACCGCTTTCGCGCGAACGGCTGCTGGACACCCGGTAGAAACGTTCGGTCAGGCGCGGCAGGTGGTTGGCCGGGATGCCATAGCCGGTGTCGCGGACCTCGAGCACGGCGCCGCCGCCCTCGCGACGGAAGTCCACGCTGATGCGGCCCTCGGCCGGTGTATAGCGCACGGCGTTGGTGACCAGGTTGGAAAACGCGCTGTGCAGCTCCTTGATCGACCCACACAGGTCGACGTCGGCATGGTCTTCGATGACGATCTGGTGCCGCCCCTGGCTATGCGCTTCGGCTTCGCGACGCAGCGTCGCCAGCATCGGGGTCATGGCCACGGTTTCCTGTTCACCGTGCTCCTGCGATTCCAGGCGCGACAGCGTCAGCAGGTCTTCCACCAGCTGTGCCATGCGCTGGCTCTGCTTGCGCATTTCTTCCAGCATCGGCCCGGTGCAGGGGAAGTCTTCCGGATCCATCATGTCCAGGTAGCCGTGGACCACGGTCAGCGGGGTGCGCAGTTCGTGGGACACATTGGCCACGAAATCGCGGCGAACCTGTTCCAGCCGCAGCAGCTTGCTGACATCGCGGGCGATCAGCAGCCAGTAATCGGAGGAGTAGGGGATCAGGCGCAGGTTCAGCCGGATCGCGGGGTCCACGGGAGAGGGCACATCGAGGATGGGCTCGGCGTTGCGGCCGCCGGCCAGCCAGTGTGCCAATGGCATCGGCTGCAGGCGTTCGACCAGCGCCTGGCCCAGGTCCCCCGGGTGGTGCAGTCCCAGCAGGCTGGTGGCCGACTCGTTGAACCACTGCACGCGTTGGCTGTTGCGGTCCAGCACCACGACACCATCGGGCAGGGCTGCAGCCGCGGCGCGGTAGCTGCGCAGCATGTCCAGCAGCCGGCGCTTGCGCGTGCGCATTTCCAGTTGGTTGCGGAACAGCAGGCGGTCCAGTTCGTTCCACACGCCGGCGCCCTTGGCGGTATCCCAGCGCTGGCGCGCGGTCAGTCGACGCAGCACATTGCGCATGCGCCAGTAGTGCCAGGCCAATGCGCCGATGGACGCCAGCGCGATGCCGGCCCAGGCATCGCCGGCCAACCATCCCACCACGCCAGCAACCAACAGCACCGTGGCCAAGGAAGCCAGGGTCTTGAACCAGGCGGATCGGATGTGGCGCGGCATTGCATTCTCGAGGCGGGTGGTGGCCGGTAGCGGCCACCTTGGGTTATAGCAGACGGTTGATGACCGCCATGGGTGTTTGCAGGTGCGCGCCGTGGCCGTGTGGTCAGATGGCCGTGGAGAAGCGGTAGCCCGCACCACGGACGGTCTGCACCATGTTTTCCGCGGCAAACGGTTCCAGCGTCTTGCGCAACCGGCGGATATGCACGTCGATGGTGCGTTCTTCGACGTAGACGCTGCCGCCCCACACGTGATCCAGCAACTGGGCACGGGTGTAGACCCGTTCCGGGTGCGTCATGAAGAAATGCAGCAGGCGGTATTCGGTGGGACCGATCGGCACCGGCTGGTCATTGGCGAACACGCGGTGGGCCGCGCCGTCAATCCGCACCGGGCCAACGCTGACGCTGCCGTCCTCGTCGTCCTCGCGGGCCCGGCGCATCACCGCGCGGATACGTGCCAACAGCTCGCGTGCCGAGAACGGCTTGACCACATAGTCGTCGACCCCGGCCTCCAGGCCGCCGACCCGGTCATTTTCCTCACCACGGGCCGTCAGCATGATGATCGGCACCTCGCGGGTCAGCGCCTCCTTGCGCCAGCGCCGTGCCAGCTCCAGGCCGCTGGTGCCGGGCAGCATCCAATCGAGCAGGATCAGGTCGGGGACGCGGTCGGCGATGGCGGTCTGCGCCTCGCGGGCATCGCCTGCGTGGATGGGCTCGTATTCGCCCTTGCGCAGGGCGAAAGCCACCATTTCCCGGATTGCGGGTTCATCGTCAACGATCAAAATACGCTTCTGCACGTGCCCACCGGATAGCTGATCAGAACAGGATTGGCGGACAGTAGACTACGATTTAATGACAGCTTTGTGACTTTGGCTGCGGCTGTCGCTGTGCTGCAACATGCGCCGGCCCCATGGATCGGCAGCAAGGCCGCTCAACGCCGTTCCAGCTCGGGGTCTTTCACCCCCTGGCGGCGCATTTCCAGCACGGATGGCGTGATGGTGGCAATCCGCGCATCCACCCGTGCGCGGGTGACGTAATCCAGATCCGGTGCGCGTTTGAGTGCATTGAGCTGCATCAGCGCCTGTTCCGGGCGGCCATTCAGGAAGGCGGCCTCGGCATAGGCCTCGCTGGCCCGGTGGGCATCGCCAGCCAGTTCACTGGCACGGGCGAAACGTTGCTGGAAGACCGGGTCATTGCCACTTTGTGACAGCAGCGGGCGCAACATGACCTGTGCGCGTTGACCGGCTTCCTTGCCGCCCTGTTCGTTGAGGATTTCGGCAAACGTAAGCGCCAGCGGGCGGTTGCCGGGATGGCCGTGCAGCAGGCGTTCGAAAAATGCGTTGGCTTCGGCCGGCTTGCCGGCGCGTGACAGGGCCTGCCCCATGGCCAGGGCGACCCAGAGATTGTCCGGGTCGGCGTCGTGCAGCGGGGTCAGCGTGGCGATCGCGCGGCGGGCGCCTTCGCGGCCGGATTGCAGGTCGGCCAACGCCTGGCCATAACGCTGGGCAGGAGTGAGCCCGGTCGCCTGGCTGCGGGCCAGTGCATCGTATTCGCGGGCCAGCTCGCCCGGCGTGGTGGCGCTGAGTACCCGCAGGCGCTCGCGCGCCCAGTCAAACTGGCCGCTGGCGCCGCGGCTGAGCTGGCCTACGCTGAAGGTGATGCCGGGGGGCAGGAGCAGGTTGTTGCGCCGGACGATCGGCTCGGACAGGGCAGGATCGGCCGGATCCACCCGCTCCTGGCGGATGCCACCGGGGACCTCGGTGGTCAGCAGCACCGTGTCCTTTTTCATCTGTTCGGCGCGCTGTTTGGCCTCGCTGATCCGGGTGGTATTGACCGGGTGGGTGCGCAGGAAGTCCGGCACGCTGTAGCCGCCGTCATTGCCGCGCATCGAGGCGGCCATGCGCTCGAAGAAGCCGGCCATGGCATCCACGTCGTAGCCGCTTCGGGCCAAGGTGCGGATGCCCAGCCGGTCTGCTTCCGATTCGTTGGACCGGGTGTAGTCGATCTGGCGCTGGGCCATGAGCCCCATCGCGCCGGAAATGCTGGCCATGGTGGCATTGCCCGCCGAATTGCCCCCGGCCTGCTGGGCGGCGACGATTGCGGCCAGCATGCCCAGCAGGATGGGGATCTGGTCACGCTGTGCGCGTTCGACCCCGCGCAGCACATGCTGCTGGGTGACGTGGGCGATTTCGTGGGACAGCACCGCGGCTACCTCGTCCTCGCGCTGCGCGGTAAGCACCAGCCCGGCATTGACGCCGATGTAGCCGCCCAGCGTGGCAAACGCATTGATCTGGCGGTCGCCCATCATGAAGAAGGTGTAGCTCTGGCGCGGCTGGGCGCTGTTGGAGCCCAGCCGGGTACCCATGGTCTGCAGCCAGTCGTTGACCAGCGGGTCGTCGAGCAGGTAGCCATAATTGCGCAGTTCACGCAGCATCATCGCCCCGTACTCGGCCTGGCGCGCCGGGGTCAGCAGTTCGCCTGCCGATGAGCCGATGTCCGGCAGCGCATCCTGGGCCCGCGCCGCAGGGGACGGTGCGGCCAGGGCCAGGGTGAGGGCAGCGGTGAGCAGCAGCGTTCGCACGCGTTCAATACCTCGGGCAGGGTGTCCCCAGCGTGGCAGGACCCAGGGAAACCGTTCGTTAAACCACAGTGTTGCGGTGGCGACATGGAAAAGCCAGCACAGCGCTACCATGTACAGACAATGTTTCGGACGTGGAGTTTCCCGTGAGCCAGATCGAGTCGACCAGTGGCGCCCCTGCCATCACCATATATTCAACTGCCGTCTGCCCGTACTGCGTGGCGGCCAAGAACTTCCTCAAGAGCAAGGGTCAGCAATGGACCGAGGTCCGGATCGACCTTGACCAGGCCGAGCGCGAGAAGATGATGGCCCGCACCCGCCGCACCAGCGTGCCGCAGATCTTCGTCGGCGACGTCCATGTCGGCGGTTACGACGACATGATGGCCCTGCACCGGGAAGGCAAGCTGGAGCCGCTGCTGGCCGGGCAGGCCCCGGAATGAGCGCCAGCGATGACAGCGGCGACCGCATCGCCGAGTTCACCGCCTTCCGCAAGCGCATGAACGAGCGCATCCTGGGCGAACCGAACCAGGTGGTGCGGCGCTTCTTCGCGCTGGACACCCAGACCTACCAGGCAGGCGCACTGGATGTGAAGACGAAGGAGCTGCTGGGACTGGTGGCCTCGATGGTGCTGCGCTGCGACGACTGCATCAGCTATCACGTGGCCCAGTGCAAGGAAGCGGGGGTGAGCCGTGAAGAGTTCTTCGAGACCTTCTCGGTCGGTCTGGTGGTGGGCGGCTCGATCGTGATCCCGCACCTGCGCCGGGCGGTGGATTTCCTGGACCAGCTCGAAGGCGGCGCCGCCGCCCCGGACGCCCACGAACACTGAGGTAGCGCCGCGGGTTCCGCGCGATCCAACCGCCCAGGGCCCCCTTGTTGTTCAAGGGGGCGCGCCGACAGGCGCGGGGATAAGGAGACATGCGCGGGCAATTCTGCCTGTGGCGGGGAGTGGGACCATGGTCTATTTGGGACCTTGCCCCCGGCTCAGGCATAATTGCGGGTGAAACTTCCCTCGCGCCGGCGTTCCGGGCACCTTCCGGACGGCGGTATTACCCCCTCTGTTCGGAACATCGATCAATGACGCAGAAAATCACGGTCATCCGCGGCGACGGTATCGGCCCGGAGATCATGGACGCCACCTTGTACGTGCTGGACCAGCTCAATGCCGGTCTGGAGTACGAAGACGCCGACGCCGGCCTCGTGGCCCTGGAAAAGCACGGCGACCTGATGCCGGCTGTCACCCTGGATTCCATCGCACGCAACAAGGTCGCCCTGAAGAGCCCGCTGACCACCCCGGTCGGTGGCGGCTTCACCTCGATCAATGTCAGCCTGCGCCGCCATTTCGATCTGTACGCCAATGTCCGTCCGGCGCACACCTTCCCCAACACCAAGTCCCGGTTCGACAACGTCAACCTGATCACGGTGCGTGAAAACACCGAGGGTGCGTACCTGGCCGAAGGGCAGGAAGTGTCTGCTGACGGCGAAACCGCCTTCTCCGGCACGCGCATCACCCGCAAGGGTTCCGAGCGCATCGTGCGCTATGCCTTCGAACTGGCCCGCACCACCGGCCGCAAGAAGGTCACTGCGGTGCACAAGGCCAACATCATCAAGTCCACCTCGGGTCTGTTCCTGAACGTGGCCCGTGAAGTGGCGGCCCAGTACCCGGACATCGAGTTCCAGGAAATGATCGTGGACAACACCTGCATGCAGCTGGTGATGCGTCCGGAACAGTTCGACATCATCGTGACCACCAACCTGTTCGGCGACATCATCTCCGACCTGTGTGCGGGTCTGGTCGGTGGCCTGGGCCTGGCCCCGGGTGCCAACATCGGCAAGGACGCGGCCATCTTCGAGGCCGTGCACGGTACCGCCCCGGACATCGCCGGGCAGGGCAAGGCCAATCCCTGCGCCCTGTTGCTGGCGGCAGCACAGATGCTGGACCACATCGGCCAGCCGGAAAATGCCGAGCGCCTGCGCAAGGCCATCGTGGCCACGCTGGAAGCCAAGGACTCGCTGACCGGCGACCTCGGTGGCACCGGCAACACGATGGGCTTTGCCAAGGCCATCGCCAGCCGTCTGTAAGCCCTGCGCTGCACGACGGTTTGCGTAGCGGGGCGCCTTCGGGCGCCCCGTTGCGTTTGCATTGCAGGGCAGGGTTATCTGTGCGTCGAGCGCACAGATTCTGTGGTCTACCGGGGCTGTTGTGGACGGGCCTGCCAGCGCAAGCTGGCCGCCTGATCAAACCGGAAGACATTCATGACTGCTGTCCTCAACCCGACCATCCGGCAGATGGCCGGCGCCCCGCTGACCACCGCGCTGCAGGCCGCACGCACTGCCGTGCTGGTCATTGATTTCCAGAACGAGTACTTCGCCGCCAACCCGGCCATTGGCCATTGTGGTGGCCGCATGGTCATCCCCGATGGCGAAGCCGCCCTGCAGCAGACCTGCCGCGTGCTGGAATTCGCTGATCGCCATGGCATCCAGGTGATCCATGTCGCCCACGTGCTGCCGGCCGGCATGCCGCTGTTCGCTGCAGGCAGCAGCCATGCCGGCTTCCACCCGCAGATGCAGCCGCGCGAGGGCGAGGTAGTAATCGAGAAGGACAATGTGAGCGTCTTCGCCGGCGCCTCGGCGGCGGCACTCGACGCGGTACTGAGCGCAGCCGGGATCGATACGCTGATCATCACCGGCCTGCAGACCCACGCCTGCGTTTCCGGCGCTGCCCGCGATGCTGCCGCCGCGCCGCGCGGCTACCGGGTGATTGTCGCCGCCGACGCCGTCGCCAGTCGTGACCTGCAGCTGGCCGATGGCAGCCGCATTGACCACCGCAGCCTGCATGCCGCCAGCCTGGCAACGCTGGAAGACACCTATGCCGAAGTGTTGAACACGGCGCAGCTGCTGACGCTGCCGGTACACGCCGAGGTATTGGCTGCCTGCTAAGCTGGGCGTGCCCGTAACCGGCGGGCGCAGGTGGGCATCGCCATCGATGGACCAATTCGCAGCCCTGCGTGCCCTGCGCGGCATCGTCGAGGCGGGCAGTTTCACCGCTGCCGCCGAGCGGCTCGGTACCACCCATTCGGCAATGTCGCGCCAGCTGCGCCAGCTGGAGGAACACCTGCAGGTACGGCTGCTGGACCGCAACAGTCGGCGCATGTCGCTCACCGAGGCCGGTAGCCGTTATTACCACGAGGCGGTGCTGCTTTTGGACCGCCTCGAACTGGCCGACAACCGTGCGCGGGCGGCACAGGCCGTGCCCAGCGGCACGGTGCGCTTAAGCGTGCCGCAGGTGGTTGCCAGCCAGGAGCTGCCGTACTGGCTGCCCGGCTTTCTCGAGCAGCATCCGCAGGTGAGCATCGACCTCAGTGCCGATGACCAGCTGGTGGACGTGGTGGGTGGTGGCTTCGATCTGGCACTGCGCATCGCCGCCACGCTGCCGGACAGTCAGCTGGTGGCGCGGGCACTGGCTACGTGCGAGCGGATCATGGTGGTGGCGCCGACCTATCAGGGCCGACATGGTTTGCCGCGTACCCCGGCTGAGCTTGAATGTCATCAGCTGCTTGGTTTCAGCCCCAAGGGCGGCCCGGCCTCGGCCTGGCAGCTGCATGGGCCGCGTGGCGCGCGCGCCAGCGTCGAGGTGGGGCAGCGGCTGTGCGTGGATTCAACGCCGGCGCTGCATGCGGCGGTACAGGTGGGCATGGGTGTCGGTCTGTTCACCGCGTTGACCGTGCAGGAAGACCTGCGCAGAGGTCGGCTGGTGCGCGTGTTGCCGGACTGGCACGCCGGACACCGTCATTACTTTGCGCTGTATCCACATGCCCGCGCGCTGGCACCGAAGGTGCGTGCGCTGGTGGAGTACCTGCAAGCGCATTACGCGGGCTGGCGTGGCGGCCTGCCGCCGTAGCGGCAGGCCAGCGCCGGGATCAGCGCTGCTGGATCTTCGACAGTAGGCGCAGGAACTCCACGTACAGCCAGACCAGGGTCACCATCAGGCCGAAGGCCCCATACCACTCCATGTATTTGGGGGCACCCTGAGCCACGCCGGTTTCGATGAAATCGAAGTCCAGCACCAGGTTGAGCGCTGCGACCACGACGACGAACAGGCTGAAGGCGATGCCCAGCCAGCTGGCGTCGTGAATCACAGGGACGTTGATGCTGAAGAACGAAAGCACGAAGGATGCCAGGTAGAGCAGGGCGATACCGCCCGTCGCGGCGACGACGCCCAGCTTGAAGTTTTCCGTGGCCTTGATCAGGCCGGTCCGGTAGGCGGCGAGCAGGGCGAACAGGGTGCCGAAGGTCAACAGGACAGCCTGGAACACGATGCCCGGGTACTTCATTTCAAAAACCGCCGAAATGGCGCCGAGGAAGAAGCCTTCCACCAGTGCGTACAGCGGTGCGGTCACCGGCGACCAGGTTTTCTTGAACACGGTGATCAGGGCCAGCACCAGGCCGCCGATCGCGCCACCCAGCACATAGCCCATGGTGCCGGCGGCGATTTCGTTGGTACCCGGGACGTGGACCTGGCTCCAGGCGAAGGCTGCGGTGAGGACGGTCAGCAGCAGCAGGAAGCCCGTCTTGTTGACCGTGCCGTTCAGGGTCATGGTCTCGCTGGACCGGGACAGTACGGCTCCGCTGGCCGGGTCGAGGAAGGTGGATTCGGAAAGAGCCGGGTTGCCGCTACGCATGCGATGTCTCCGTGCGAAGGATGGGGAATGGGCCGTCACTGGCCTCTGGTTCAAGCATAACGGATAGCCGCCAGCGGCGATGTGGCGGCCTCCCCAGTCCTGGGTGACGTTTTTCTGCGTTGACAGGATGGTGGGGCGATGCCCACAATTGCGGCCTCTTTCGGGACAGCTCCCGAAGGCGTACCGCATCGGGGTATAGCGCAGTCTGGTAGCGCGCCTGCTTTGGGAGCAGGATGTCGGGGGT
>DALZLW010000050.1:0-21461 GCA_032007425.1 Stenotrophomonas sp. | reverse complement strand
TTGGTGATCTGGCGCTCGCTGCCGGCGCTGCCGACCGAGACGGTGCCGGCGCGGTCGGCGATGGAATCCGCACCCAGCGCCACGCTGTTGGTACCGCTGGATTGGGCGTAGTTACCCAGCGCGGTGCTGTTCACGCCCGACGCCAGTGCGCCGCCACCGACGGCCGTGGTGAAGTCGCTGTCTGCATAGGCACCAGTCCCCAACGCGACGGAGAAAATGCCCGTCGCTCCGCTGGCGGCGCCCACGGCCACTGCACCTGCGCTGTCGGCCTGTGCCGAAGCACCGATGGCCGTGGTGTACAGCTCCGATGCGCCACTGCTGGCACCCAGCGCCACGCTGCCTTCACCAATGGCCGTGGCGTTTGAACCGGCGGCCACGGCGTTGAAACCACTGGCCGCCGCACTGCCCGTGCCATCGGCCTGGAAGTAAGACGCGGTGGTATCAGCCACTTCGGCGACTGCATCCAACTGCGCCTTGTTCACGGCATCGGTGGCTTCGCTGCCGGCGGCGACGTTGGTCACCTGGCGCTCCTGCCCTGCCGAGCCCACCGACACCGTGTCGGCACGCGTATTTGTGGAGCCGACACCCAGCGCGACACTGTTGCTGGCGCTGGCCGATGCCCCGCTGCCGACCGCAGTGCTGCTGTTGCCACCGGCGTTGGCATCGCTGCCCAAGGCGGTGCTGACCGCGGCACTGGCACGGGCGCCACCGCCCAACGCGGACGCTGCGGTGCCGGCCGCTTGCGCCTGGTTGCCGACGGCGGTGCTCAGCAGACCGCTTGCGCTGCTGTTGCCGCCGACCGCAGTGGCCAAGGTGCCGGCCAAGGCCGTGCCCTGCACCGCACACTCGGAGACGGTGACGCCATCGGCCAGCAGGCACTGTGCCGTGTCACCGATGGCCACCGATTGCGCCATCGTAGGAGTTGTCCAACCCAGGGCCAACGCAAGCGAAGCGCCGATCACCGCCGGCGCCAGGTGTCGGCGCTTATCGACGACCGCACCGGACGTATCCGACGAGGCCAGTTCAGAGGCCACGACGAGCTGACCGAGTGCTTTGTTCCAGACCTTGCGATAAATCCGATTCATCTGCGTAAAACTCCTGGTTGGACTGGTTTTTAGGCAAAGCAACGCCATCGCCGGGCCCATTGGCCCAACGTCCCCTCAGGGCGTTGAATGCAAAGAATTTGTGCGTTTGCCGAACGGCACGCGAGTTACCAACAGCGGTGCGCGCGATCCTGCGGGTACGGCTGACTGAATGTTCCCAGAACGAGTATCAGGTGTAACTTGATCCCTATGGGATCGTCAAGAGTTTGACCGGGAATTAATAGCTACAGAGATGAATTTCACAGAATTGCCTATTCAGCGACACATAGTGATACAGATGGCTAACGCATTGATCACGCTGCGATCATCGCCTTAAATCGGAGCAGGCTACGTCTTTCACCCGCGCAAACGAAGAAGCCCGCGGGGTCAGCCGCGGGCTTTCCATACGCCATGGCATTGGCGCTGTGCATCAAACGCGCGCGTCAGCGCGTATCGGTCAACCGCACCAGACGCGCGCGTTGCGGAACATCCGCATCCACGGCGAATCGCCCTTCCACTCCGCCGGCGCCCAGCTGAAGTTGAGCGCACGCGGGGTGCGTTCGGGATGCGGCATCATCAAGGTGACCCGACCATCGGTGGTGGTCAGCCCGGTGATGCCATCCGGCGAGCCGTTCGGATTGAGCGGATACTGGCTGGCTGCATTGCCGTCGCCATCGATGAAGCGCAGCGACACCCGCGCCGCCGCCTGGTCGATCGCATTGGCGAATACCGCACGGCCTTCGCCATGGGCCACGGCCACCGGGATGCGCGAGCCGGCCATGCCGCGCAGCAGGATCGACGGCGACTCCACCACCTCCAGCAGCGACGTGCGGGCCTCGAACTGCTCGCTGGCGTTGCGGCGGAACTGCGGCCAGTGCTCGGCGCCGGGGATGATTGCCTTCAACTGGCTGATCATCTGGCACCCATTGCAGACGCCCAAGCTGAAGCTGTCCTCACGGGCGAAGAACGCGGCGAAGGTCTCGCGCAGGGCCGAACGCTCCAGGATGGAGGTCGCCCAACCGCGTCCTGCCCCCAGTACGTCGCCATAACTGAAGCCACCGCAGGCCACCAGCCCTTGGAACTCGTCCAGTGACACACGCCCTTCCACCAGATCACTCATGTGCACGTCAAACGAGCGGAAGCCGGCACGTTCGAAGGCGTTGGCCATTTCGATCTGCCCGTTGACACCCTGTTCGCGCAGGATGGCCACCCGCGGCCGGGCACCGCGGCTGATGAAGGGCGGTCGCTCCTGCGCGTCCTGCGCCCGCGACACGGGTACATCCAGGTACGGCGCGGCGATGTCTTCGTCGACGTCGAAGGTCAATTTCGGCTTCAGGCCAGGGGCCTGGAAGTTGCGCGCGACGTCGCGTTCCTGGTCGGCCGCCTCCGGGTTGTCACGCAGCTTCTGCATGGCATGGGTGGTGGACCACCAGGCATCGAACAGCGCCTCCCAGCGCCACTGCGCCAGCGTGTTTGTGCCCAGCGTCACCCGCACCACCGGCGCCGTGGTGGGACGCGCGATGCGTTGCGCGCACTCAGTCAGCGCGTGGCGTTCGACCAGGTCGGCGAACGCGGCACGGTCTTCGCGCGCGATCTGTACCACCGCGCCCAGCTCTTCATTGAACAGGCTGCGGAAGGGGTCATCGCCCCACGCGTCGAGCGCGATGTCCAGGCCCTGGCGCGAGGCAAAGGCCATTTCGCACAGCGCGGCAAACGCACCGCCGTCGCTGCGGTCGTGATAGGCGAGCAGCAGGCCGGCCTGGCGCGCATCGCGGATCAGTTCAAAGAAGGCGCGCAGCCGCTGTGCATCGTCCAGATCCGGCGCTGCACCGGCGAAGGCCGGCAGGGCCGAGTGGTCGGCATGCACCTGCGCCAGGATCGAGCCTCCCAGACGCTGCTTGCCAGCGCCCAGGCCGATCAGCCACAGCTCACTGTCCACGGTGCGATCCAGCAACGGGGTGAGCTGCTGGCGCACATCCGTCACCGGCGCAAAGGCGGTGATCACCAACGAGACCGGCGAGACGCTCTTGTGCGCTTCCCCTTGGTCGTGCCACTGCGCCTGCATGGACAGCGAATCCTTGCCGACCGGAATGCTGATGTCCAGCTGCGGGCAAAGCTCCATGCCCACGGCCTTGACCGCGTCGTACAACAGCGCGTCCTCACCTGGGTGGCCGGCGGCGGCCATCCAGTTGGCCGACAGCTTGACCTGGTCCAGTGCTTCCACCGGTGCGGCGCACAGGTTGGTGATCGCCTCGCCCACCGCCATGCGGGCCGAAGCCGCCGCATCCAGCAGGGCCAGCGGGGTGCGCTCGCCCAACGACATGGCTTCGCCGGCCGTGCCATCGAAATCGGCCAGGGTGATGGCCACATCGGCCACCGGCAGCTGCCAAGGCCCGACCATCTGGTCGCGCGCGGTCAGGCCGCCAACGCTGCGGTCGCCGATCGTGACCAGGAAGCTCTTGCAGGCGACAGTCGGGTGGGCCAACACGCGCAGGCCGGCTTCCTGCAGGTCCAGCCCGGCGGTTTTCAGGGCGGGCCAACGCGGTGCAGGCGGGTGCGCCGTATCACGGTGCATCTTCGGCGGCTTGCCGAACAGCACGTCCATCGGCAGATCGATCGGCGCATCGGCGGGGAGGTTGCCCGGGGCCGCGCCATAGGCCACCACCAGGCGTTCTTCGGCCGTGGCCACGCCAACGGCGGCGAACGGGCAGCGTTCGCGCGCGCACAGCGCGGCGAACTCGGCCAGACGGTCCTGGGCCACGCCCAGCACGTAACGTTCCTGCGATTCGTTGCACCACAGTTGCATCGGCGACAGCGACGGGTCATCGGTGGGCACCTTGCCCAGGTCGATCACCCCGCCCACGCCGGAGTCGTGCAGCAGCTCCGGGATGGCATTGGACAGGCCGCCCGCACCAACGTCATGGAAGAACTTGATCGGGTTGTCGGCGCCCATCGCCACGCAGCGATCGATCACTTCCTGGCAGCGCCGCTCCATCTCCGGGTTGTCGCGCTGCACGCTGGCAAAGTCCAGGTCCTCGGCACTTTCGCCGGAGGCCACCGAACTGGCGGCGCCGCCGCCCAGTCCGATCAGCATCGCCGGGCCACCGAGCACGATCACCGCGTCGCCTTCGCTGAGGGTGATCTTGTCCACCTGCACCCGGTCGATGGCGCCGAGGCCGCCGGCCAGCATGATGGGCTTGTCGTAGGCACGGGTGATGCCGTCTTCAGGCAGTTCAAAGGTACGGAAGTAACCCAGCAGATTCGGCCGGCCGAACTCATTGTTGAACGCGGCGCCGCCCAGCGGACCGTCCAGCATGATGTCCAGCGCCGGGGCCATGCGCGGGTTCAGCGCGCGCGGTGCCTCCCACGGCTGCGGCAGGGTCGGAATGCGCAGGTGGGACACCGAGAAGCCGGTCAGACCGGCCTTGGGCTTGCCACCCCGACCGGTGGCGCCTTCGTCGCGGATCTCGCCGCCCGCGCCGGTGGAGGCACCGGGGAACGGCGCAATCGCCGTCGGGTGGTTGTGGGTTTCCACCTTGATCTGGAAGGCGCTGGGAACCACGGCCTCGGCACGGTATTCACCCGTGGCCGGATCAGGCCGGTAACGGGCGGCCGGGTGGCCCTCGATCACGGCCGCATTGTCGCTGTAGGCACTCAGCGTGTGCTGCGGCGTCTGCTGGTGGGTGTTCTTGATCATGCGGAACAGCGAACGGTCCTGGTCCTGGCCGTCGATGGTCCAGCTGGCATTGAATATCTTGTGCCGGCAATGCTCGGAATTGGCCTGGGCGAACATCATCAGTTCAACGTCCGCAGGCTTGCGGCCCAAGGCAGTGAAGCGTTCACGCAGGTAATCGATCTCGTCCTGGGCCATGGCCAGCCCCAGCCGCTGGTTGGCCGCTTCCAGATCGTCAATGGCAATGCGTTCGAGCTCGCCGCGGGCCGGCGTGCTGAACAGGGCGCTGCCCTGCTCTACCGTTTCCAGCACCGACTGGGTCATCGGATCGTGCAGCAGCTTGGCCACCGCCGCCTGTTGAGCGGCGTCACTGGGCCAGCCCTGGACATCGATGCGCAGGCCACGCTCGACCCGGGCAACCGGCTGGCCAGCACCACGGACCAGCTCGCTGGCCTTGCTGGACCACGGCGACAGCGTGCCCAGACGTGGCACAACGAAGCGGCTGACGGCACCGTCGGCACGCGGTGCTGCAGCGGCCTCGGCCTCCAGGATTCGGCGCAGCGTGGCCGGATCGGCCGCAGCCTCACCCTCCTCCTGCACGAAGTAGACATGCCAGGCACCGCTGATACGCAGGCCGGGAACCAGAGACTGCAGGCGGGATTCAAGACGTTCGCGGCGGAACGGCGACAGCGCGGGCGCGCCCTCAAGGACCATCATGTCCGGGGAACCGTGGTTGGGAGCAGGGCCCGCCATTGTACCGGAAGCCGGGGCAGGAGCTCGCGGGGCGGGGGGCGGGGAGCCGATGGCCATTTTCCGGGAGTTGCGTGGCGGCAGGTTTCCTATGCTGCCCCCCCCTGTGGATGCCGCCATGCCTTTCGGCGGACCTCTGGTGAAACCCTCCCCGCGTCATGCCAGCAAGGTCTGGTCGTCACCGACGTCACGCCTTCGGCGTGAGGGTCCGGCGCCTGTGTGGCCCGGGCGGGTCGCGTCTGCCGGCACCACTGACGGACCGATTGTGGAGTGACAGAGACGATTTGTAAGACCAGTCAATTTGTTTTGGCAATGCGCGAATGTTGAAGGCCTCTAGGCACGTCTTTGAGCGAGGCTGTAGCTCGCCCACCCCATCGGAGTCCCCATGCAGACCAGTCACTACATCAACACGACCCCGACCACGCCACGCCTGGCCCAGTTGATCAAACAGCTCCACAAGCTCGAACCTCTGGGTGACCAGCTGCCAGCCTTTCCAAAACAGCTGATGGTGCGCAACATCCGCCTGATTGACGCAACACGCGAGCAGCCGCAGCCTGCAACAACGGCGGCGCGACACAGTGTGCAAGACGACCGCGATGCAGCCGCTGCCCGACCACAGCCAGTACCCCAGCGCCCCGGCTTTTGGGTCAGCCAACTGAAAGGCGTCGTCATTATTCCCAAGCAGACGGTGGTTTCCGCCGCGGTACAGGCGATTGAAGGCGCCATGCCCCGCAAGACCAACATGAAGCAGGCCGAGAGGGACGGCGCGTCCAGCTTGCTGCGACGGGTCACGCAGGAGATACCTGCTGCCCAGGCCAGTGCACAAGCAATGGAGAAGATTGCTCCCCCAGCCAGAGCACGGCCACTCTCGCCTGTCGCGCAATTTGCCTACAGGAACATGTTTGCACCGCAGGCACCACTGAGGGAAACAGGCATCGCCAACGAGATTGCCGCCAATGCAGCGGCATCGCCGCACATTTCCACCATCCCCGTGCCTGGCCCTGTGCCGGATGAACACGGGGTGGCGGCCGAGAGCCGATCGACCACCAGGCCGACGACGCCCCCGTCGGCCCTCGGATCCAGCCCCAGAGCCACGCATTCAGACAGTGATGCGGCGAGCCGTCACGTAAAAGGACAGCCGTCCACAACAGCCGGCCCAAACCGGCCCTCCAAGACAACAGCCACCAAGCCGTCCGCAACTGTCGTGAACACGCAAAGCCCTCGCGAAGCAATGCTGGCAGAACTGTTGGCGAAGACTGCCAGCAAGCGCGCCAGTGAACATCTGCCTGTCGGCACAGAAGCCACGACCACGCCCGAAGCGGGACGCACCGGATCGCAAAAGCACAGTGCGTCGGACATCCTGGCCATCCGTTACCCATCACTGGCCTCGCCGGCGCTGGTGAAGCAATCTCATGAACATCCTGCGCGTCCACCGGTAATCGTTGCCAGCCACCATAAGCCACACGCACTACGCATGGGCGCAACACAAAGCGCGCTGATCGCCGAACTGGCACGGCGCGCCAAGGTGGCGGCCCAGGCAATGGATGACCGCCACGTGCCGGACGCATCGATCCGTTCCCTGGCGAAGGAAACGCCACCTGCCGTGGCGACAGACCAAGCTGAACGTGCCCGCGCCGCGGCTGAGATGAAGAAAACGTCGCTGAACCTGATCAAGGAGCTCACCGCCAAGCATCTGGCGCCCGAGTGCGATGCAGATCGAGAGGATCGCATGGCCCGTTACGAAGGTCTGCGTTCACCGCCACATGAGACGTTCCACGATTCGATGCAGATCGCTCGAGAAACGGCGACGCGCTTGGCCGCTGAAGTTGCCTCTGACATGAAGAGCGGTCCAGCGACAGTGATCGTCAACACGGGAACCCTGCAGCCTAAGAAGAGCGCCTTGCGCACGTCCGCTGGAAACCCGGCAACACGGGTTGCCGGCAAACACCGACTGCAGTTCTCGGAAGACCTGGTGAAGGTAAAGACCTTCGAGTCGGACAGTGAAATGGACTCGGACTACAGTTCCGGCCATGAGGTCGAAGAGGCTGCATCCAGCGAACGACGTACGAGCAGTGTCGACGGCGCGTGGGATCCGGTGGCACCGCAGCCGGTTCACTTTGTCGGTCGTCCCATCACCTGACCGGACAGAAGCCCCGCTGGCGCATGAGCGAAACTTGCCTGCGCCAGCGGGAGCGATGCAGCACGATGGACGTTACCTTCCTGGAGCACCAGAGCATGAAGATCATGACCCGCCCCGGCATCGTCCAAGAAGCGATCAAAGACCTCAAGCGCGCAGGCTTGGACATCGAACCACTGGAACCACGCACGGTGTGCAACGCGAGCGTCAGGAGCGAAACGGCTCTGCAGCTTTCACGGCCGGTGCGTAGAGGCATCGGCCACGGTGCCAGCTCACGGGCGCACGTTGCAGGCGTGCTTGCCCCGCAGATGCTTCGCCCGGCAACCCTGGTCCTGGGGCCAGCAGGACCGGCCCGCCCATACGCAGCCAGCCAGCCCGGCACGAACACGCCATTCGTGCAGCGGATCATGGCTGAAATCCGCACTGACCAGCTGCGGGTGGCGCAACTTCGTACGCAGGGTCCCCCCCGGGCTGAACACGCTGCCGAGTGGGTTGGCTAGATCCCGGTCCACCTTGCCACTACCGTACAGGAGTCCCCATGCCCTGCACTTGCCAACAGTTCCCCCCAGCCATGTCCGCGCCCCCTGCGGTCGCCCCGCTGGCCGCGCGCGCGCCGCTCATACAGACCGGCCGACCGCTGCCCACGCCCTCGTCCATCAGCAATCACGTGCCAGCGGCATTTAGTGCCCCTCTCCCGGCCCCCACGGCGATGCATGCGGAAATGCCGAGCAAGGAGACCATCGTACTGGAATTGCTCGCCCGTCCCGGCCACTGGAACTGCGGCATCGCCGAGGCGGCCATACCCCTGATGCCGCGCACCGAAATGTGGCCGGGCGGCCACCGGCTACGCATTGTCGATTGCCAGTCCGGCAGCATCAGTCTATTCACCGATGGTGACGAACTGCATCATGACCCGTCCAACCCGGACAGCCTGCTTCCAGAGCCAGATGAGGATGAAATCATCCTCATGCGCTACGCGGACCACTACAGTCTCATCCGGCGCGACCAGAAGGATGTCGTCATCAACGTGCCAAGCGACGGGGATTGTTTCTTCTCGTGCCTGTCGCTGGCATTCGGCGCCAAAGTCGACAGCCTCGCGGAAAGCAACGCGGTCCTGCGCCAGTCACTCGTTCGCCTGCTGAAAGCTGAGCCAGACCTGATGGCCTTCATGGCGCCTGACCAGCCGCTGCCGCCTTGACCAGGCCCAGCAGCTCTGCAACCCGCGTGCCCCAGGGCGCGCCGCAGGGCGTGGCGCACGCGGAGGTCATTGGGCGCTTACGCCAGCGCCAGGCCATGCCATGCCATGCCTGGCCGATGCTCTGCGCCCCTGCCCGCTCACCGCGCGAGGCGTGTGGCAACTGTTGATTTCCCCGCGACAGTCTTACTTGGTGGCAGCCGCCTGTTCCAGCGCCGCGCGCAGTTGCGCTGGCGGCAGGTAGCCGCCAAGCTGGCTGCCATTGGCGGCAAAAATAGCCGGCGTGCCGTTGACGCCCAACTGCTGTCCCAGGGCGTACTGCATCGCGACCGGGTTGGTGCAGTTGCGCGCGGTGACGCCTTTTCCTTGCTTGGCTTCGGTCAGCGCCTTGCGGCGATCACTGGCGCACCACACGGAGATCATGTCGGTGTAATCCTTGCTGCCCAGTCCCATGCGCGGGAAGGCCAGGTACTCCACGGTGATGCCGTTGCGATTCAATTCCGAAATGTCCTGGTGCAGACGACGGCAATAGCCGCATTCGATATCGGTGAAGACACTGATGGTGTATTTGGCATTGGGCGCTGCGAACACGATGCGGTCGCCGTGGTTGGCCTTGGCCAACAGGCTGCGCCGGTAGCCCAGCAGACCGGCGCTGTTGACCAGTGCCTTTGCCTGGATGTCGTAGGGCTGGGACTGCATCAGGTAGCGGCCGTCATCGGATACGTACAGCACCTTGCCGGAGACCACGACCTCGCGGAACCCGGGGAAGGGCGCGGCACCGATGTAATCCGGGTTGAAGTCCGGATCCAGCGTGCGCAGCGCGTCGCGAACGGCCATATCAGAGCCCGTCGGGGCTGCTGGCGCCGCTGCACCGGGCTTGGACACCGCTGCGCTGACAGCGCCGGGCGGTGACGTCTGCGCGCACGCGGACAGGCTGGAAGCAGAAATCAAAGCGGCCAGAGCCATGCGCAACATCATGGACGTCCACGAACAAAGAAGGGAGGCCGATTCTCGCATAAGCCAGAACAGCATGCCGATAGGCTGAATGCAATGCATTGCACTCGGCTCACTTATTGAAAGTACAACGGCTCGCACTCACGGATCGTATCGCTGCCCCCGCCTTTGGAGAGCCCCATGCCGTTGACCGCCACCGCCGCTCCCCGACCTGCCTGGCAACCCGCGCATGCCGCTGCGCTGAAATCCGACGTCGATGCACTTCGGAACGCGGCCACGTGGATGCGGCTCACCGGCTGTGCCGCTCACGCTCCCCTGCTGCTCCATCGCATCAGCAACCTGCACAATGAGCTGTGTCTTGCCCGCGCGGCAAAGGAGATTACGCCGCAGGCGTTTATGTCGCTGGCAGACAGACTGGACATTGTACGCAACAACGTGGACATGGTCGCCACCATTGCAGGCGACATGCCTGAACGTCCTGTGCAATGGACCGAATCCACGCTCAAGCGCGTGGAGAACAGCGAGGTGGTTCAAATCCCACGAGCCCGTATCAGCACGACGGGAAATCGCTCACAGTCCACTGGATCATCGGACGCCTCTTCCAGTGAGTTCACCGTCCTGCACCATGATGACCAGCGCTCACTGGCCACCGGATCATCCGGCGTCATTTCCAGCGAATTCTCCTTCCTCCACCCAAGCGACCACGCTGACTCCGACGCCGAGACCGATACCGCGTCGATTGCCGGTGCGGGGGTGTCCTGCAACTGGTCAGACGGCGAGAGCGATGCGCCACCCGTCAAACTGGCCGTGAAGGCTACCGCTGCAGTCGACATTGGATCTGGCGTATCGACCTGTGGCGACTCTGAGATCGTGGCATGCATTCCCACATCAGAGCTGACCCAACACGGCCCACCTGCGGTCCCGAACCTCTCACCTGGCGATGCCGCGCCCGCGGTGAAGACCCGATGGGCCGACCTGCCACGGCGGGTGGTGGCCACGCTGAAGTCCTGGCTACAGCGGGTCGTGCAGCACATTGCACCACCGGCGCATGGGGGAAGCCGACCTGCCCGACTGAACAGCAAGCACCTGCCACCGTTGCCAACCATCGAGGAGCGGCGCCAAGCCACCTTCACTGACTTCTGGAAAGGGCTGCTGGACGCTGAAGGATTGGCGCTTGCCGTACAGGTGTCAGCGGAGAACCAACTGATGATCGAGGGTGGGCTGTTCGATCAGGCACAATCGCTGGCGCTGCAGTTGGACCTGTACGAGGCCGCCAAGGATCAGGCGCCCGCGACGGCGATGCCGCTACAGGCCTCGATTCTGGATACACAGATCGCGATTCTGGTTGCCCGGATGGCCGCCCTGCGCAGCGAAGCGATCGCGCCCTGAGTGATCACCTTCGCGTGACACGACAGCGCGCGCTCAAGCTGCCCAGAACCGCTCACCCCCGCGGGTGGTGCCGCGCATGCAGTTGCTGCAGGTGCTCGCGGGCCACCAGGGTGTAGATCTGGGTGGTCGACAGCGAACTGTGTCCCAGCAGCATCTGCAGCGCGCGCAGGTCGGCGCCGCGGTTGAGCAGGTGGGTGGCAAAGCTGTGCCGCAGGCCGTGCGGGCTGATCCGCTCCGGGTCGATGCCCGCCGTGGCCGCATGGCGCTTGACCAGGTGCCAGAACGCTTGCCGGCTGGGCGGGCGCAGGCTGGCTTCGATGAACAGCGGGACCTGGCCGCTGGCGTCGGCAGGCACGCTGCGACCGGCCGCCAGCTGCGGGCGTGATTGATCCAGGTACCGTTGCAGCCAATGCTGCGACTCTTCCCCCAAGGGCACCAGGCGTTCCTTGCTGCCCTTGCCGGTCACCCGCAGCACCCCCTGGCGCAGGTTCACGGCAGTGGCAGGCAGATTGACCAGTTCGCTGACGCGCAGGCCGGCGGCATACATCAGCTCCAGCATCGCCCGATCGCGCAATCCCAGCGCATCGTCCAGATCCGGCGCCGCCAGCAACGCGTCGATCTGGCTTTCGGCCAGCGCCTTGGGCAGCAGCCGCGGCAGCTTGGGCGGGTCCAGCAGCGTCGTGGGGTCATCGCTGCGCCGACCGCGACGCACTGCGTCGGCGAAGAACGCACGAAGCGCCGATAACAAGCGAGCGTTGCTGCGCGGCGACCAGCCGTGCCGGGTACGCCACGCCAGATACTCGAACAATCCGGCACGATCAGCCTGCAGCAGGCCCCCGCCACGCCCATCGATATGCCGCGCCAGGCCTTCGAGATCGCGCCGATAACTGTCCAGGCTGGCCTTGGCCAGGCCCTGTTCGGCCCAGGCCGCATCGAGGAAACGGGTGATGGCGGCCGCATCGTCGGCACGCACCGGCGGCAGCTGGTTTACCAGTTGCCGGCGTTCTGCAGGGGTGGAAGCAACAGCCATGGCGGCAGAATACGGCGGCGCCCCGACGACGGCCAGCATTGCGTATCCTGCCCGTATGCCCGCAGCGTCCTCGATCTCCCCCGCCACTGATCCCTTACCGCCCGCTCGCCGCCTGCTGGGGTGGCGCCTGCTGGCGCTGCTGTACGACCTCTGGCCCGTGCTGGCGCTGTGGATGTTGGTGGCCAGCCTGTTCGTGCTCGCCTTCACCTTGAGTGGCCATGCCACGCGCGAAAACATCGCCCCCTTCAGCGCCTGGCAGTGGGCACTGTGGGCGTGCTGCTGGCTGGTCACCGGCGTTTACGCCACGGTGAGCTGGCGCCGTGGCGGACAGACGCTGGGCATGCGGCCATGGCGACTGCAGCTGGTCGCTGCGCCGGGCGCCGTGGTCAGCCGCAAGGCGCTGTGGAAGCGCTTCGCCGTGGGGACGGTGTCGCTGCTGTTGTTTGGCGCCGGCTTCTGGTGGGCCTTGCTGGACCGCCAACGGCTGACCTGGCACGACCGCGCCAGCGGCACCCGTCTGCTGCGTGCGCCGCCTCCGACGAAGCGCCGCTGAAAGCCATGGCGCCCTGGCGACTGGCTGAATGCCGCCTGCACCGTCATCAACCTGTCATGCAACCACGGTAGATGGCCCGCCGCCCGGGCCCGTAGCCTTGCGCTCCCCCTTGTCGACCCCGACGCCGATGACGCGCCTGCTCCTGCTGCTGGGCTGCGCCTGCCTGTGGCTGGCCGCCTGTACATCCACCCCCTCCACCTCCCTCAGTGCCCGCTTGGTCGATCCCGGCGGCACTTCGCCGTTGATCGACCAGGACCGCTTGAACGCGGTCATCGATCAACTTCCCAACCGCAGCGGCTTCGTCACCAGCAGCCAGGGGGTGCCGATCTTCTGGCGGTCATTCGCGCCTGCGCAGTACCGGCTGCGCTACCGTTATGACGGCCCGCACCAGGACGTAGGCAAGGCGCTGGACATGGATTTCAGTCTCGACCCGCGCGGTGCCGCTCAGCCGCTGCCGGTGCGCGGCACGGTGGTGCTGCTGCACGGTTGGATGATGAACGGCGATTCGATGTTGCCGTGGTCGATGCAGCTGGCGCAGTCCGGCTATCGGGTCATCACCCTGGACCTGCGCAACCATGGCCGCTCCGGCCACGGCGCGGCCGGCTATGGCACGGTGGAATCGGTGGAAACGGCCGATGTCATCCACGCACTGCGCCGCCAGGGTGAGGTGGAAGGCCCGCTGTACCTGTTCGGGGTGTCCTATGGCGCAGCCACGGCGCTGTTCACGGCACAACGGCTGGGCAACGAGGTGGCGGGCGTAGTGGCGCTTGAACCGTTCGCCAATGCAGGCGCCGCCATCCGCAGCATGGTGCCGCACATGCTGACCCTGCAGCCGCATGGCTGGAAGGCGCAGGCCGTGGCCTCGTTTGCGCGCTGGAAGTATGGTGACCAGGACCTGGAGGCGGTGATTGCCGCCGCCGGCCACAGCATCGGCGTGGACCTGGACCAGGTGGACCTGCGCAGCGCGGTGGCGACACTGCCCGCCTGCGTGCTGCTGGTGCATGGCGAGCGGGACCAGCACGTGCCCGTGGCGCAGGGCCGGCAGCTGGCACGGAGCAGCCGGCGCGTGCAGTACATCGAACTGCGTGGCGAAGACCACATCACCTTGCCGATGCGCCTTGACCTGCTCGGCGGCGTGGTGGAAGGATGGCTGGGCGCCAGCCGGCAGGCACCCTCCGGCCTGTGCCCGGCCCCGTCGATGCCAGTGGAAGCCAACCTGATGGCATTGGCCCAGTAGCGCCGCCATGCGCGCCGAGCGCGCAGCACGGTGCGGTGCGGTGCGTATTCACCGGGCATGGCCCGGCACTGCCGCCGCGCGCGCCCTCAGCCCGATTTACGCCTGAACAGCATCGCCGACACCCCGAGCATCACCAGCGGGGGCAACGCATAGGCAATCCTGTAGTCAAACTTCAACGCACCGGCCATGCGTCCGAAGAACAACTGCAGCAGCCAGAACCCGAGCGCAAACAGAATGCCCAAGAACAGCCGCTTGCCCATCCCCCCCGAGCGCAGCGAGCCAAACGCGAACGGTACCGCAGCCAGGCATAGCGCCAGCACGTTCACCGGGTAGAACCATCGGCTCCAGTACACGTCCTCGTAATCGCGCGCATCCAGGCCATTGCGCTCGCGATACTCGATGCTGCTGCGCAGCTCGGCAACACTGAGATTGCGCGGCTTGGACAAACCATTGGCCAGCGCACCGGCATCGAGCTTGGAATCCCACACCTCGCGGTCGACCTGGGTGCGCTGCGCGGAACGCTCGGCAAAGGTATCGCGGCGCACCTGGGTCAACACCCAGCCACTGCGGTCATGTTCGGCCGTGGCCGCATGGGTGAGGCTGGCGATCCGACCGTCCTCGCCGATCCGGTACAACCGCACGTCGTGCAGCACCAGGCGCGTGCCCTTGTCGTCGGTCAACTGCTCCTCGCCGCTCTGCGCATTGAGGAAGGTATCGCCTTCGCGCGCCCACAGGCCCTGGTAGCGGACCACCGACAGGTTGGCGCCCCAACGCGCCGAGGCCTTCAGGCTGTCGGCGCGGTCCTGCGCCCAAGGGCCCAGGGTTTCGGCGCTCAGCACCATCGCACCGGTCAGCAGGGACAAGGCGATGGCCACCGAGACACTCAGGCGCTTGCGTGACAGGCCCAGCGCGCGCAACGCGGTCAGTTCCGAGGTCGCTGCCAGTTGCCCCAGCCCCATCAGTGCACCGATCACCGCCGCCGTCGGGAAGTAGGTATAGGCACGGCGCGGCACCGTGTAGAACACCCAGGCCGCGGCATCGCCGATGGCGTAGCCGTTCTTGCCGATATCCTTGAACTCGCTGGAGAAGGCCATGACCATGTCCAGCCCGACCAGGACCGCCCAGGTCAACAGCACGGTGCCGAACACCGCCCGTCCCAGGTAAAGGTCGAAACGCATGGGGCGCAGGTTCATGCGGCAGCTCCCTTGGGCCGGGCCAGTCGTCCATCACGGGCATACACCCAGCCGGCCAGCGCCAGCAGCGGCAGGGTCAACCACCACAGCCCCAGCACCGCCGGCACCTTGCCATCGGCGATCCAGCCGGTGCCGATGAACATCAGGTTCATGCCGACCATGTAGGCGAGGAAGGCCAGCATCATCCGTCCGTAGCGCTGCTGCCGCGGCGAACTGCGTGCCAGCGGCACCGTCAGCAGGGCAAAGGCCAGTGCGATCAGCGGCGGGGCAATCCGCGCGTGCAGCTGCGCCTTGGCCTCCGGGCGCGGGTCTGAAAGCAGCTGCAGGGTCGGCATCAGCTCCGGATCATCGTCTCTACGGGTCTGTGCCCCATCCGGCATGGCCACGTCGTTGCGGGCAAATGTCGCCAGCCGATAATCCAGCCCACCGGCCACCGGGCCTTCGATCTGATGGCCGTCCTGCAGTTGCAGGTAGCGGTGCTGGTCGCCTTCGAAGGTCAGCGTGCCGCTCTTTGCCGACACCGCTTCGATCCGGTCACCGCGCTGGCGCTGCAGGAACACGCTGCCCAGGGTGCCGCCATCACTGGACACTGATGACAGGTAGACCACCCCGCCATTGGACAAGGTGGTGAAGCGGCCCGGCTCCAGGCCCGCCAGCAGGACGCTGCGGTTGGCTTCGTCGATCAGCCGTTCGCTGGTGCGGTCGGCCCAGGGCCCGAGCCACATCGAGCAGGCGCCTACCAGCGCCACCACCGGCAGCACCAGCATCAGCAGCGGCTTGAGCAGCCGCCGCGGCCCGACCCCGATGGCGGTGATCACCGCCATTTCTGAATCCCGGTACAGCCGGGCCACCGCCAGCAGCAGGCCGAGCAGCAGCGCCAGCGGCAGGATCAGCGGCATGTAGACGATGAACTGGAGTCCCAGCTGGGAAAACAGCAGGCGTGCCGGCAGGCGGCCATCGGCGATATTGCCGAGGATGTCCACCAGCACCCCGCCCACGCTGACCACCAGCAGGACGATGAGCGTGGCCAGGAAACTCTGGACGAAATCGCCCAGCAGATAGCGATCGAGCTTCAACATGGGGTGGTGGTTTAAACTCTCAGGTTCGTTCGCGGTGCCGCCCAGTCTACCTGCTGGACGTAAACGGTCCGCGATTGTACGGATTTGCCTATGGAATCTGATCAATGGCCCTCGAATTCACCCTGAACCACTCCGCTCCGGTCTCTGCCGAGGTCGATTGTCTGGTCGTCGGCGCCTTTGCCGACCACACCCTGTCGCCGGCTGCGCAGGCCGTCGACGCCGCCAGCGGCGGCCGCCTGACCGTGCTGGCCCAGCGCGGCGACCTGCCCGGCAAGACCGGCGCCACCACCGTGCTGCATGACGTGGCGGGGGTTAAGGCCCCGCGCGTGCTGGTGGTCGGGCTGGGCGACGCTGCCCGCTTCGGCGTGCCGCAGTACCTCAAGGCGATCGGCGATGCCGCCCGTGCCCTGAAGGCAGGCGCCAGCCGCACGGCCCTGCTCACCCTTGCCGAGCTGCCGGTGAAGGAGCGCGATGCCGCCTGGGCCATCCGCCAGGCCATCATTGCTGCCGATCACGCCAGCTACCGCTACACCGCCACCGTGGGCAAGAAGAAGGCCGAAGACGGCGGCCTGCAGCAGCTGGCCATCGCCGGCAGCGACGCGCAGGCCCTGGCCCAGGGCCAGGCCATCGCCGCAGGCGTCGAGTTCGCCCGTGAACTGGGCAACCTGCCGCCCAACTACTGCACCCCGGCCTATCTGGCCGAAGTCGGCGTGAAATTCGCCGGCGAACACACCGGCGCCGAGGCGGACATCCTGGACGAAGCGCAGATGGAAGCGCTGGGCATGGGCTCGCTGCTGGCCGTGGCCCGTGGTTCGGCCAACCGCCCGCGCCTGGTGGTCCTGAAGTGGAATGGCGGCGGCGAAGCCAAGCCCTACGTGCTGGTCGGCAAGGGCATCACCTTCGATACCGGCGGCGTGAACCTGAAGACCCAGGGCGGCATCGAGGAGATGAAGTACGACATGTGCGGTGGCGCCAATGTCATCGGCACCTTCGTCGCCGCGGTGACGGCCAAGCTGCCGCTGAACCTGGTGGTGGTGGTGCCGGCAGTGGAGAACGCCATCGACGGCAATGCCTACCGCCCGTCTGACGTGATCACCTCGATGTCGGGCAAGACCATCGAAGTCGGCAACACCGATGCCGAAGGTCGCCTGATCCTGTGCGATGCCCTGACCTATGCCCAGCGCTTCGAGCCGCAGGCCCTGGTGGACGTGGCCACGCTGACCGGCGCCTGCATGGTGGCCCTGGGTCACCAGACCGCCGGCCTGATGAGCAAGCACGACGATCTGGCCAATGAACTGCTGGCCGCCGGTGAACACGTGTTCGACCGTGCCTGGCGCCTGCCGCTGTGGGACGAGTACCAGCCGATGCTGGATTCGACCTTCGCCGACGTCTACAACATCGGTGGCCGCTGGGCTGGCGCCATCACCGCCGGCTGCTTCCTGGCCCGCTTCGCCGAAGGCCAGCGCTGGGCGCACCTGGACATCGCCGGCGTGGCCAGCGATGAAGGCAAGCGTGGCATGGCCACCGGTCGTCCGGTCGGCCTGCTGAGCCAGTGGCTGCTGGACCAGGTCGCCCGCGCCTGATGCCACCGTTGACCCCGGCCGGCCCCTGCCGGCCGGGGCGTTACCCGGCCTGCCGTCCTGCGGCATGGACGGGCCCCTGCCCGCCTCGGACCCTGCCATGCCCCGTGCTGATTTCTATCTGATCGCCAAGCCCCGTTTCCTTGCCGAGCCGCTGCGCCTGGTCTGTGAGCTGGCCCGCAAAGCCAACGATGCCGGCATCGTGACCCTGGTGCTGGCCCGTGACCAGGCCCAGGCCGAGGCCCTGGACGAGCTGCTGTGGTCCTTTGATGACGAGGCGTACATCCCGCACCAGATCGTCGGCGAGGACATGGACGAGGAAGAAGCCCTGGTGCTGATCGCGGCGCCGGGCGCCGATGCACCGACCCGGCCGCTGGTGATCAACCTGCGCGATGCGCCCTGGCTGGGCGCCTGCGACCGCGTGCTGGAAGTGGTCCCGGCCGACCCGGACGCCCGCGAACCGCTGCGTGAACGCTGGCGTCAGTACAAGGACGCCGGCTACGACCTGAAGAAATACGACATGTAAGGGCAGGCCACGCCTCTTGATGCGCGTGCCCGCCGCCCCGATCCTTCCCTGATTGCCCGCCTGGTTCCCCCGTATGACCCAACTCGCCCCCAGCTACGACCCCACTTCGTTCGAAACCCGCCTGTACGACGGCTGGGAGAAGGCCGGCCATTTCAAGCCATCCGGGCAGGGCGAGCCGTACACCATCCTGCTGCCGCCGCCGAACGTCACCGGCACCCTGCACATGGGCCATGCGTTCCAGCAGACCTTGATGGACGCGCTGGTGCGCTACCACCGCATGCGCGGCTACGACACGCTGTGGCAGGTAGGGACAGACCATGCCGGCATCGCCACGGAAATGGTGGTGAGCCGCAACCTGGCCTTGGAGGGCAAGGGTGAAACCCGCGATTCGCTGGGCCGCGAGGGCTTCATCGGCAAGGTGTGGGAGTGGAAGCAACAGTCGGGTGACACCATCGAGCGGCAGATGCGCCGTTTGGGCACCTCGGCCGACTGGTCGCGCAGCACCTTCACCATGGACCCGCAGCCGTCGCAGGCGGTCAATGAGGCCTTCGTGCGCTGGTACGAACAGGGCCTGATCTACCGTGGCCAGCGCCTGGTGAACTGGGACCCGGTGTTGAAGACCGCCATTTCCGACCTGGAAGTGGAAAGCGCCGAAGAGAACGGCTTCCTGTGGTCCATTGCGTACACACTGGAAAACGGCGCCACCTACGAACACGTCGAGCGCGACGCCGACGGCAACGAAACCCTGCGTGAAACCCGCGATTACCTGGTGGTGGCCACCACGCGTCCGGAAACACTGCTGGGCGATACAGCGGTGATGGTGCACCCGGAAGACGAACGTTATGCCCACCTGATCGGCAAGAACGTGGTGCTGCCGCTGACCGGCCGCCTGGTCCCGGTGATCGCCGACGACTACGTCGATCGCGCCTTCGGCACCGGGGTCGTCAAGGTCACCCCGGCACACGATTTCAACGATTACCAGGTTGGGCTGCGCCACAACCTGCCGATGATCAACCTGTTCACCCCGGTGGCGGCGATCAACGAAAATGCGCCCGAGCGCTTCCTGGGCCTGGACCGCTACGCGGCACGCAAGGCGGTGCTTGCCGAACTGGAAGACCTCGGCATCCTGGTGGACACCAAGGCCCATACGCTGCAGGTGCCGCGCGGTGACCGCACCGGCCAGGTCATCGAGCCCTACCTGACCGACCAGTGGTTCGTGAAGATGGACGAACTGGCCAAGCGCGGCCTTGCGCTGATCGAAGACGGCAGCATCGCCTTTGTTCCGCCGAACTGGATCAATACCTACCGCCATTGGATGACCAACATCCAGGATTGGTGCATCAGCCGCCAGCTGTGGTGGGGCCATCGCATCCCGGCCTGGTTCGACGCGGCCAGCGGCACCTGCTACGTGGGCCGCAGCGAAGCGGAAGTGCGCGCCAACAATGGCCTCGGCGCCGAGATCGTGCTGCAGCAGGAAAACGACGTGCTGGAGACCTGGTTCTCCTCGCAGCTGTGGCCGTTCTCCACCCTGGGCTGGCCCGATGCGCAGGCCATGGCCGAACGTGGCTTCGACCGCTACCTGCCCTCGTCCGTGCTGGTCACGGGCTTTGACATCATCTTCTTCTGGGTGGCGCGCATGATCATGGCCACCGACAACCTGACCGGGAAAATCCCGTTCAAGGACGTGTACTTCACCGGCCTGATCCGCGACTCGCGCGGCCAGAAGATGTCCAAGTCCAAGGGCAACGTGCTTGATCCGCTGGACATCATCGACGGCATCTCGCTCGATGACCTGCTGGCCAAGCGCACCAACGGCCTGATGAAGCCCAAGGATGCCGAGCGCATCGGCAAGGAAACCCGCAAGGACTTCCCCGATGGCATCGCTGCCCACGGTGCCGACGCCCTGCGTTTCACCATCGCCGCGCTGGCCACCCATGGCCGTGACATCAAGTTCGACATGAACCGCGCCGAGGGCTACAAGAATTTCTGCAACAAGCTGTGGAACGCCAGCCGTTTCGCCCTGATGAACACCGAAGGCGCCAGCTTCACCGGCGTGCCGCAGCCGCGCACCGATGCCGAACGCTGGATCCTCGCCCAGCTGGCGGCCACCAGTTCCGAAGCGCAGGGCCATTTCGCCGCTTACCGTTTCGACCTGCTGGCGCAGTGCCTGTACGAGTTCGCCTGGAATGCCTTCTGCGACTGGTTCCTGGAGCTGAGCAAGCCGGCGCTGAGCGGCAGCGACGCCGCAGATGCCCAGAGCACCCGGCACACCCTGTTGTACGTGCTCGAAGCCCTGCTGCGCCTGCTGCACCCGCTGACCCCGTTCATCACTGAACAGCTGTGGCTGCAGGTGGCCCCGCGCCTGGGCCTGGAGGAAGCGACCCTGTCGCAGCGCCCGTACCCGACAGCTGCGGAGTTCGCCGGCGACTTCAGCCAGGCCGAAGCCGACGTGGAATGGTTGAAGTCCGTGATCAGCGCCGTGCGCCGCGTGCGCAGCGAGCTCAACGTGGCGCCGTCCAAGCAGGTGCCGCTGCGTCTGCAGGGTGGCCTGCAGGCGGACCGCGTACGCAGCGAGCGCTTCAGCGCCTCCTTGGCCTTCCTGCTCAAGTTGGACAGCATCCAGTGGCTGGACGACGGCCAGGCCACGCCACCGGCCGCTGCCGCGATCGTGGGTGAGTTGAAGCTGCTGGTACCGCTGGAAGGCCTGGTCGATCTGGGGGCTGAACGTGCCCGTGTGGACAAGGAAATCGCCCGGGTGGAAGCGGAAAAAGACAAGAGCGAAGCCAAGCTGGCCAAGTTCAGCGAGAAAGTGCCGCCGGCGGTGGTGGAACAGGAACGCGTGCGTTTGGTGGATTGGAATACGCAGTTGGCGGGCTTGCGGGAGCAGCGCGCGAAGCTCTGATTTACGGGCGGGCCGGGTTCCTGGCTCGGCCGGGTTCCCGCCAGCAGCGGCGGTTCTTCCGGGTGCTGCTGGCTGGGTATCGGCTTGGCCGGGCTCCCGCCAGCAGCGGCGGTTCTTCCGGGTGCCGCTGGCTGGGTATCGGCTTGGCCGGGTTCCCGCCAGCAGCGGCGGTTCTTCCGGG
>DALZLW010000049.1:0-21575 GCA_032007425.1 Stenotrophomonas sp. | reverse complement strand
GTGCGCGCGCGGCCAGGCGGGGCACCAGTTGCAGGTCGCCCGGGCCCCAGATCAGCCGCGGGCGCAAGGCGACCGTGGCCAGCGCCGGCCCATTGGCGGCCAGCACGCGCTGTTCGGCAATCGCCTTGGTCGCCGCATACGGCGCCTGGAAATCTTCGCCGTACGGCACTTCATCGGCACCCAGCCCTTCCACCGGGTGGGTGGCGCGGTGGGTGACGCTGGGCGTGGAGGTGTAGACCAGCTTGCCGATGCCATGTGCCCTGCAGGCCGCGATTACGTTGTCGGTGCCCACCACGTTGGCCTGGTGATAGCTGTCATAGCTGCCCCAGGCACCGGCCTTGGCGGCATTGTGCAGGACCGCGTCCATGCCGGTAAGCGCCTGCTTGACCGCCTGCGCGTCGGCCAGGTCGCCCTGGATCTGCCCCACGCCCATGTCCTGCAGCACGCGGTACTGGCCGCGGTTGAAACTCAGCACCTGGTGGCCCCGTTCGACCAGGCCGGCACACAGCGCCTGGCCCAGGAACCCGCCACCGCCGGTGACCAGGATCTTCATGCTTGCTTCTCCAGTTGCGTGGCCGCCCACACGGCCAGTTTCTCGCGGCCGATCTTGGCGTTATGGCGGATGTCCACCGGGAAAGCGGGGTGCACCAGCACCTGCCGCAGGCCGGCTGCGGGCAGCAGGCGAGCCGTCGTTTCGGCCAGTGCCCGGCGCAACGGCGGACCGTCTGCGTGGCCCGGCTGCAGTTCCACGCACAGCACAGGCTGTTGGCGACCGGCCGGCCCGACCCCGACCAAGGCGCTGCGGGCCACGCCGGGCACGGTATTGATCACCGGCTCCACCTGCTCGGTGTAAAGCGGACCCTGCGCCGTTTCCACGCGCTGGGTCTTGCGGCCGCAGAACCACAACCGTCCCTGCGCATCGAAATAGCCGACATCACCCATGCGGTGGACGGTGCGCTGGCTGCCGTCGGCCAGGGTTTCGCTGATCTTGGCCAGCGCGGTCATCTGCGGCCGGTTGTAATAGCTGTCGGTGGTGGTAGGCCCGGCCACGGTGATTTCACCCACTTGGCCCACGCCCAGTTCATGCACCTGCTGCCACTGCGGCAGGGGCGCATCGTCGATGGCGATGATGCGCACCACGTTGGGCGCCACCACGTCACCGACGCAGGTGCCGGCGCCGGCCTCGGTCGCCGCGCGCGTCTGCTCCAGCACGCGGCCTTCGATGGCCGCCACCGGCAGGCACTCGGTGGCACCGTAGGGTGTCCAGAACTTTGCATCGGCGGGCAGCAGCTGGCGGATGCGTGCCACCACGTCCGGCGGCACCGGCGCGCCGGCCGAGGTGACCAGGCGCACCCCGCGCAGGGGCTGCCCATGCGCGGCCAGCACCCGCATCAGCGCCGGCGAGCCGAACAGCTGGGTCACCCCGAAGCGCTCGATGGCATCGAGCAGGCGGCGTGGGTCGGCCTTGGCCGGCCGCGTGGGGTCCATGTCCGGAATCACCGAGGTCAACCCCAATGCCGGGTCGAACAGGGCAAACGGCGGGAAGGTGGGCAGGTCCACGCCGCCGGGCTGCATGCCGAAGGCCGCGCCCAGCAGCTGCACCTGGCCAAGGAAATGGCGGTGGCGGTAGACCACGCCCTTGGGCACGCCGGTGGAGCCACTGGTGAAAAGGATGGCGGCCACGTCCTCGCCGTCGGTGTCGGCCAGCACGGGACCGGCCGCAGCACCGCGACGTTCCAGTGCCGCCAGCGTGGTGCCGCCCCAGCCCAGCCGATGGCCGACGGTGACCAGCCGGGTGGCCGAGCGCGCCCAGCGCAGTGCCACGCGCGCCGCATGGGCCAGCGGGATACCGATGAAGGCCTCCGGTTCGGCCTCGTCCAGGCATTGCTTCAGCGCGCGCTTGTCGATGCCGGGGTCGACCAGCACCGCCACCGCGCCGACCTTGAACAAGGCGAACATCAACAGGAAGAACTCCGGCGACGGCCGCACCATGACCACGGTGCGCACGCCACGGCCGATACCGTAGGCGGCCAGCCCCGCCGCCATGGCATCGCTGCGGGCGTTGAGCTGGCGGTAGTCCAGGGTTATCCCGTAACCGGCCATGCCGTTGCCGGGGCCCCGTCGGCCAGGGCAGCGGATGGCAACCTGTTCGGGGCGTTCACGTGCCAGCTCGGGCAGGCGGGCGGCGATGTTGCAGGGTCGGTTCATCCGTTCATTGTCGCCGCTAACGGAATTTCTTGCGCGCCAGCGCCGTTCGTGCAAAATCCGCAGCTCGCTCTCCATCCAACTGCCGCCCGAGGCGGCTTGCCCATGCAACATCCCTGCATGACTTGCGGCGCCTGCTGCACCCAGTACCGCGTGGCCTTCCACTGGATGGAATCGGACGAAGTCGCCCCCGGCGGGGTGCCCCACCAGCTGACCGAAGTGCTGGACCCACACCGCTTGTGCATGCGCGGCACCCGTTCCAGTCCGGTGCGGTGCGTGGCCCTGGATGCGCAGATCGGGGTGTATTCGCGCTGCACCATCCATCCCAACCGGCCCAGCGTGTGCCGCGAGGTCGACGCCTCGTGGGAGTACGGCAAGGCCAGCGCGCAGTGCGACAAGGCGCGGATTGCCTATGGGCTGGATCCGTTGACGCCGGCGGACTGGGCCGCCTGATCCAGCGTCACCGCGCGCCGGGCATGGCCCGGCGCCAGCGCATGCGTACGCGGCGCGACCATCGGGGTGTCCGGGTAGCGCCGGGCCAACCCGGCGACCGGGTCGCCGCAGCGGTCGCGGTTACAGCGGGTTCGCGTCCAGGAAGGCGCGGATTTCCGGCACCAGCACTTCGTGCTTGTCTTCCAGCACGTAATGCCCGGCGTCCTCGAAGGCATGCACCTGCGCACGTGGCAGGGCCTGCTGGAACCCGGCCAGGAAGTGGTGGTCGAAGACGAAATCGCGCAGGCCCCAGCCAATGAAGGCGGGGCGATCGGCGTAGGACGGCAGCACCTGGCCCGAGCGCTCCAGCAAGGACCAGCCCTTGTCGGCCGGTGACAGCGGGATATCCTGCATGAAGCGGATGGTGCTGATGCGGTTGGCCCAGCTGTCATAGGGCGCGACGTAGGCACGACGGACATCGGCCGGCATCTTCCGCTCCACCCCCAGCCACGACGCACCGGCGGAGAAGGCGTTGAAGCGGCGGATGATCCACTCACCGATCTTCCAATGGCGGCCCAGCGCGATCTGCCACGGCATCTTCTTCGCCGCCGGCATCGGGAACGCGGCGGTGTTGAGCACGACCAGGCGCTTGAGCTGCTCGTGGTGGGACAGCGCCCAGCCGAAGCCGATCATGCCGCCCCAGTCATGCACGGCCAGGGTGACCGGGCCGGTGATGTCCAGGTGGCGCAGCAGCGCATCGAGATCGTCCACCCGCGACTGCAGGGTGTAGTCGTAACGGCGGTCATCGGGCTTGTCCGACAGCCCCATGCCGACATGGTCCGGCACGATGCAACGATAGCGGTCGGACAGGCCGGCCACCAGCGTGCGCCAGTAATAGCTCCACGAGGGGTTGCCGTGCACCATCAGCACCACCTCGCCATCGCGCGGGCCTTCGTCGAGATAGTGCATCGACACCCCGGGACGAACCTCGAGGCGGTGGCGGGTTGCGGGATAGCCGGGGAGTGCGTGCATGCGCTGTACCTGTAAAAAAGGCCGGAATCACCGGCCCTTTGCAATCGACAACGGGTCCGTGCGCACTGCGCGCCCACAGGCGCGGCCGCACGCAGGACCCGTGCGCGGCTTACCAGACCACTTCGGCCATCGAGCAGTTCAGGCCGGAGCCGATGCCCATCAGCGCGATGCGGTCGCCCTTCTTCAGCTTGCCCAGCTGCTTGAGCTTGCTCAGCACGATCGGCACGGAGGCCGGGCCGATGTTGCCGTGCTCGCCGAAGATGGTCATCACCTTCTTCGGGTCGATGCCGAAGTTCTTGATGAACGACGCGGTGTGCGGCTGGCTGACCTGGTGGATCACGAACTGGTCCAGTTCTTCCACCGCCCAGCCCAGTGCCTGCTTGGCCGCGGTGAAGGTCTTCTGGGCGAGCTTGATGCCTTCGATCAGCAGCAGCCGGGTGTCGGTGACCATGCGGTCCAGGTTGCCCAGGCACAGCTGGTTCCATTCGGTGGCCGAGCGGGTCACGCCGCCTTTGTAACGCGGGGCGTCCGGCACCAGCTCCGAGCGGGCCATGACCATCGCCGCAGCACCGGAACCGGTGGTCAGCGCGGCCAGTTCACTGCGGAAATCTTCGGCGGTGACGTCTGGCGCGGTCAGGCGCTCCAGGGTCTTTTCGTAGACCAGGTTCGCGGTTTCACCGTCCACCACCAGGGCGTAGTCGATGTCGCCGCGTTCGAGCATGCGCGCGGCGATGTCCATGCCGTTGATGAACGCCAGGCAGGCATTGGCCACGTCGAAGGTCATGCACTCCTCGCCGACACCCAGGTTGCCGGACACGATGCTGGCCGTGGACGGTTCCAGGTAATCGCGGCTGACCGAGGTGTTGACCAGCAGGCCGACGCGGTCGGCGGTGATGCCGGCGTCTTCCAGCGCCTTGCGGCCGGCCATCGTGGCCGCATCGGAGGCCAGCACGCCCGGATCCCACAGCCGGCGCGCATGCACGCCGGCGATATCGCCGAGTACATCGGTGCGGATGCCGAGGCGGTCCAGGGTGGGCTGGAGACGTTCGTTGATTTCCTTCGTCGTCAGCGCGTGCGGCGCATCGACGTGCGCCAGGCCGGCGATCGAGACATTCTTGAAGAGCATCGAGTTAGCGCCAAGGCTCAGGCGAAAAGGGGGGCTATTCTATAACCCCGCCGCATTCACCGCACCTTTACGAATTCAGACGCAGGCGTATGGTGGCCGTGGATCAGCGCGGGGGGCACTGGAAGGCAGCAAAGCGCTGGCTGCCGTCGGCCGGCGGCGCGGCGGCCTGGAGGGCATTGGCACCGGCGCTGGGCGCCTCGTTGCGGGCCAGGGTCTCCAGTTCATCCTGCACCTTGAGCGGGTTGCGGTTGTAGAAGCCGACCTTGCTCTTCACGGTGACCACGATTTCCCCCTTGGCCTGGCAACCGGCGGGCAGCGGGCCCGGAGCCAGCACGCGCACGGTCTTGCCGGCCGGCTGCATGGGCACCCAGGTGCAGGCGGAAACGCTGAGCAGCAGGGAAGACAGGAGCAACAGGCGCATGGCAGGACTCGGGCAAGGATTCAACAGGGATTGTGCCCCAGCCGACTGAATGGCGGGTAGCCCGGGACGGATCGCGGTCGCGCCGGGCAAGGCCAGGCCGGGCGGATCCCGTGGATGCCGCCCGGCGCATTCGCCGGGCGTGACCCGGCGTTGCCTGTGCCGCTGTGCGCGCCGGGCAAGGCCCGGCGCTCCCCGGCGCCTGGCGGGGCTTACTTCACCGGATTGCCGTCGGCATCCAGCACGACCACTTCACCAAGCTCCAGCGCACGCACGGCCGCCTCGGTCTGCTTCAGGTCGCCGACCACCACCCAGGTCAGCGCCTGCGGGTTCAGCTCGGTGGCCGCCTGCTGCACCTGGGCCGGGGTCATCGCCTCGATCTCGGCCTTGCGCTTGAACACGTAGTCATCCGGACGCTTGAACTGCACCAGACCACTGATCGTGCCCAGCACTGCACTGGCCGTTTCATAGGCACCGGGCAGGCTCAGGGTCTGGATGTTGCGGATGCGGGCCACTTCGGCCTCGGTCGGCGGGCGGCTGCCGCTGGCGAACTCGGTGATCTCCTTGCGCAGTTCGGCGATCGCCGGACCGGTCTTGTCGATCTGCACCGGGGCGGTGGCCATCCACGGGCGCTGGCCGACCGTGGCCGAGGCCGAGCTGCCGGCACCATAGGACCAATGCTTGTCTTCGCGCAGGTTCATGTTCAGGCGCGAAGTGAAATCACCGCCCAGCACGCCATTGGCAATATCAAAGCGGATCGAGCTGGGGTCCGTGGACGATGGAATCACCTGGCCGGCATACAGATTGGCCTGGATCGCGCCGGGCTGGTCGATCAGGAACACGCGCGGGGCCTTGGGCAGGGCCACGGCGCTGGCGGCGGCCACCTGCGGTGCGCTGCCTTCGCCCTTCCAGTCGCCGAACTGCTTTTCAAGCAGCGGCACGATTTCCTTCAGCGTGGTGTCGCCGACGATGATCAGGGTGCCGGCGTCCGGGCGCAGCCAGTCCTTGTGGAAGTCCACCAGGTCCTCGCGGGTCAGGCTGCGGATGGCCGCCTCGTCACCGCTGCCGGTGAACGGGATCGCATACGGATGCCCCTTGCCATACAGCAGCGGCGGCAGCACGCGCATGGCGGCCGCACGCGGATTGACCTTCTCCTGGGCGATGCCGGCGATCCAGGTGCTGCGCACGCGGTCGATCTCGCTCTGGTCGAAGCGCGGCTGGCGCAGCAGCTTGGCGTACAGCGCCAGCGAGGGCGCCAGGTTTTCCTTCAGCGCCGACAGCGAGACGTTGGTGGTGTCCAGGCTGGCCGAGGCATCCATGCTGGCGCCCAACGCTTCGGCCGCATCGGCGAAGGCCAGCGAGCCCAGCTCACCGGAGCCTTCGGTCATCAGGCCCATGGTGAAGTTGGCGGTGCCGGCCTTGCGGCCCTGGTCGGCGCTGTAGCCGCCGGGGAACTGGTAGCTCAGCTGCACCACCGGGATTTCATGACGCTCGGCCAGCACCACGCGGGTGCCGTTCTTCAGGGTGGCGCGCTGCAGGGCCGGGAACTTCAGGTCGGGGAACTTGCTGGTGGCCGGCACGCCGGCACTGCGGTCGACCTGCTGCGGCAGCACGCTGTACTTGCTGTCGGCGGCGGGCAGGGTGAACGGTGCCGGGGTCACCGAAGCTTCTTCGGTCAGCGCCACGCGCTCGCCCGGCTCGATCAGCAGGGTGTGGCTGCCCACGCTCAACCACTCACGGCCGACCTTGCCCAGATCGGCGGCGGTGGTCTTTTCCAACGTTGCCAGCGACGCGCGGAAACAGCCCGGATCACCGGTGTAGACCGTGCATTCGGCCAGCGCATCGGCCTTGCCACCGAAACCACCGATGCGTTCGATGCCGCGGATGAAGCCGGCACGGAAGGTGGTCTTGGCCCGCGCCAGTTCGTCGGCGGTGGGACCGTCCTTGATCAGGCGATCGATTTCCTCATCGATGATCGCTTCGACCTTGGCCGCATCAACGCCCTGCTTGACGGTCGCGCTGATCATGAACTTGGAACCCAGCTGGGAGCCGCTGGCAAAGGCGCCGACGTTGTCCACCAGCTGCTCCTTGTGCAGCAGGCGCTGATCCAGGCGCGAAGACTTACCGCCGCCCAGCACCTGGGCCAGGATCTGCAGCTGGTCGATGTCGGTGGTACCGACCTGGGCGACGTTCCATGCGCGGTAGATGCGCGTCTGCGGCACCTTGTCGGTGATCACTTCGCGGGTGTCGGCAGGACGGCGCGCCGGGTCAACCTTCGGCTGGGCCATGGTCGGTCCGGCCGGGATGCTGCCGAAGTAACGCGCCACCTTTTCCTTGGCGGTTGCCAGGTCGATGTCGCCGGCCAGCACCAACACCGCATTGTTCGGGCCGTACCAGGTGCGGAACCAGTTCTTGACGTCGTCCAGCGACGCCGCGTTGAGGTCGTTCATCGACCCGATCACGCTGTGGTGGTACGGGTGGCCCTTGGGATACAGCGCGCGGTTGAGCACCGTCCACGCCTGCCCGTAGGGCTGGTTTTCACCCTGGCGCTTCTCGTTCTGCACCACGCCACGCTGCTCATCCAGCGCGCCCTGGTCGATTGCACCCAGCAGGTGGCCCATGCGGTCCGATTCCATCCACAACGCCATGTCCAAGGCGGTGGTCGGAACGTTTTCGAAGTAGTTGGTGCGATCGGTGTTGGTCGTGCCGTTCTGGCCGGTCGCGCCGACCTGCTTGAAGGGCTCGAAGTACTCGCCGTCGTGGTTTTCGCTGCTCTGGAACATCAGGTGTTCGAACAGGTGCGCAAAGCCGGTGCGCCCGGCCGGCTCGTCCTTGCTGCCGACGTGGTACCAGACATTGACCGCCACGATCGGTGCCTTGCGATCGGTGTGTACCACCACACGCAGGCCGTTGGGCAGGGTGAACTGCTCATAGGGAATGTCGACGTTGGAGACCGCGGCCGGCTTGGCAAGCACGGGGCCGGGGACGAAGCCGAGCAGGGCAGTGCCCAGGGCGGCAGCAAGCAGCGCGGTACGCGGGCGCAGGACGGCAGGCATTCCAGATCCTTGGTCATGAAGGTGAAGGCAGATCCTAGCCTGCCGTGCGGCCACCAGCATCGGCCAACAGTCATTGCCCCTCGACGCCGTCGCTGGCCTCTGTCCGTCGGCCGGCCAGCGGACACGTGTCCGCGCCGCGGACACTTTGGCTGAGATGTAAATCATTGAACTTTAAAGATAAAAAGTTGGCATGCGGTTTGCTCTGTTGTTTCTTGCGACAGACAGGAATCAAGGCAACATGACTGCAAGCTGAACACTCGAGGAAATCTGCAGAAAGTTCTTGCAGCCCCAGTGCCGGTGTACTACCTTACTACCACACCACTGCCACACAACACCAAAGGCCCCGCCATGAACACCAAGACCTTCGCTCTCGCCATCGCCCTGATCGCCGGCTCCGCGTTTGTTTCGCCGGTGCAGGCCGCCGCCCCCATCGCCACGCTGGACACCGTGCAGGTGCGCCCGGACGCCGAACAGCTGGCCCAACAGGCCTGGGAAGCCCGCAGCGGCATCCCGACCCTGCCCACGGTGGAAGTCCGCCCCAGCGCAGAACAGCTCGCCGGCCTGCAGGACGCCCCGGTTGTCGCCCAGGCGGCACCGATGGCCATCACCACGCTGGCCGCAGTGGAAGTCCGCCCCAGCCTGGAACAGCGGGTGGCGCTGGCCGCCGAACTGGAAGCCAAGCACTACGCCACCTTGTTCACGGCCGCCGCCACTGCCGTGGCCAACGAAGTCATCGTCAACCTGCCCACCCTGCACGTGCGCCCGAGCGCTTCGGACCTGCAGGCCCTGGCCAACGAGACGGCCAAGGCGATCATCCGCCCTTGATCCGATTCCGCGCGGCGCTGCAGTTACACTGCGCCGATGAGCCCAGTCCCACAGTTCCACGTCGTCCTGTACCAACCCGAGATCCCGCCCAATACGGGCAATGTGATCCGTCTCTGTGCCAACACCGGCGCGCAGCTGCATCTGGTCGAGCCGCTTGGCTTCACCCTTGAAGACAAGCAGCTCAAGCGCGCCGGCCTGGATTACCACGAGTATTCACGCCTGCAGGTCCACCCCGACCTGGACACCGCGCTGGCACGCATCCAGCCGCACCGCGTGTTCGCCCTGAGTACCCGCGCCAGCGTGCGCTACGACAGCGTCCCCTTTGTCGATGGCGACACCTTCCTGTTCGGCCCGGAAAGCCGTGGCCTGCCCCAATCCCTGCTCGATGGCCTGCCCGACGGCCAGCGCCTGCGGCTGCCGATGCGGCCAGGCAACCGCAGCCTCAACCTGTCCAATACCGTGGCCGTGGTGATGTACGAAGCCTGGCGCCAGCATGGTTTTTCCGGCGGCGGTTGAGCCACCCTGGCGCGGTAGCCGCTGCGCACCGCCACGATGCAAACGAACGCGTCCGCAGCCCGGCACTTGATGCGCCGCAGCATGGTCGGACGTGTCGTTCGATCTGGATCGAAGCGCCGCAGCCCGGTAACCTGACACATTCAAACAGTCGTTTCGCCGTGGCAGCACGCGCGATTCCCAGGCAACCGCCGGTGGCTTCCTGACCGGCACTACCCAAGAGTCATGCCCCTGATGAGTGCCGACGCTGTAGATACCGCCCTGCCGCCGCGCGAAGTGATGGAATTCGATGTGGTCATCGTCGGTGCCGGTCCGGCCGGCCTGGCCACGGCCATCCGGCTGCGCCAGCGCGCCATCGAAGCCGGCCGCGAGGTCTCGGTCTGTGTGCTGGAAAAGGGCTCTGAACCCGGTGCCCACGTGCTGTCAGGCGCGGTGATGGACCCGCGTGCGCTCAGCGAACTATTCCCCGACTGGGCTGAGCGCGGCGCGCCGCTGAAACAGCCGGTCACCCGCGACGAGTTCCTGTTCCTCAGTGAAACCGGCGCGCGCAGCACGCCGCAGGCGCTGATCCCGGAGTGCTTCCACAATGCGGGCAATTACATCGTCAGCCTGGGCGAAGTCACCCGCTGGCTGGCGCAGCAGGCCGAAGCGCTGGAAGTAGCGATCTTCCCCGGCTTTGCCGCTGCCGAGGTGCTGTACGGCGACGCCGGCGAGGTGATCGGCGTGGCCACCGGTGACATGGGAATCGAGAAAGATGGCAGCCATGGTCCAGGCTATGAGCGCGGCATGGCCCTGCACGCGCGTTACACGGTGTTCGCCGAAGGCTCGCGCGGTCACCTGGGCCGGCAGCTGATTGCCCGCTTCAAGCTGAATGAGGGCAAGAATGCGCAGTCTTACGGCATCGGCATCAAGGAACTGTGGCAGATCGATCCGGCGCGTCACGAGCCGGGCCTGGTCGTGCATGCCGCCGGCTGGCCGCTGGATGGCAATACCTACGGTGGCGCGTTCCTGTACCACGCCGACGGCGGCAAGGTGGCGATCGGCTTCGTGGTCGGCCTGGACTATCGCAACCCCTGGCTGAGCCCGTTCGAAGAGTTCCAGCGGTTCAAGACCCACCCGGCCATCCGCACCCACCTGGAAGGCGCCGCCCGCATCGGCTATGGTGCCCGCGCCATCACCGCCGGCGGCCTGTTGTCGCTGCCCAACACGGTGTTCCCGGGCGGTGCGCTGGTGGGCTGCGAGGCCGGTTACCTCAACGCCAGCCGCATCAAGGGCAGCCACGCCGCCATCAAGACCGGCATGCTGGCCGCCGATGCCGCTTTCGACGCGCTGGCGCAGGATCGCCAGCACGACGTGCTGGACGCTTACCCGAAGGCGTTCGAAGCCAGCTGGCTGCACGCCGAACTGCAGCAGGCCAAGAACTTCAAGCAGTGGTTCAAGAAGGGCCAGGCCGTGGCCACCGTGATGACCGCCGTCGAACAGTGGCTGCTGCCCAAGCTCGGCATCCGCAATCCACCGTGGACACTGCATCGCAGCCAGCCCGACCACGCCTGCCTGGAACCGGCCTCGCGCCATGCACGCATCACCTACCCCAAGCCCGACGGCGTGCTGACCTTCGACCGGCTGAGCTCGGTGTTCCTGAGCAGTACCAACCATGCCGAAGACCAGCCCAGCCACCTCACGCTGAAAGACCCGGCAATTCCCGTGCAGGTGAACCTGGCCGAGTACGCGGGCCCGGAAGCACGCTACTGCCCGGCCGGGGTCTATGAGTTCATCGGCGAAGGCGATGCCGCGCGCCTGCAGATCAATGCGCAGAACTGCGTGCACTGCAAGACCTGCGACATCAAGGACCCTACCCAGAACATCGTCTGGGTAACCCCGCAGGGCGGTGGCGGTCCCAACTACTCGGGCATGTGATCGCCCGGTAACCGGCGCAGCAGGCAGTCGCGCAACTGCGCCAGTGACAGCGGCTTGCTCAGCACTTCGTCCATGCCGGCATCCAGTCCGCGCTGCAGGTCCTGCGTGCGGACGCTGGCGGTCAGGCCGACCACCGGCAGTCGCCGAGCCCCCTGCCTGCCTTCGCGCTCGCGCAGCAGGCGGGTGAACGCATAGCCATCCACGCCGGGCATGCGGCAATCGCTGATCACCAGGTCGAAGCGCTCGCTGGCCAGCCGATCCAGGCCCTGGCTGCCGTCGTCGACCGCCACGCACGTGGCGCCCAGTGTCTGCAGCCGCCAGGCCAGCATCGCCTGCGCTGCCGGATGGTCATCGACCACCAGCACCCGCGCCCCCGTCAGGCCAGGCGGCAGCGGCGTCACCGGCGGGGCACCGGGCGCGGTGGCCGCCAGGTCTTCTTCGCAGGCCACCGGCAAGGACAGGGTGAACTCCGCCCGCGTTCCCCGACCCGCCTCACCGTGCAGCTGCAACTGCGATCCCATCATCTGCAGCAGTCGCTGGCTGATCGCCAGGCCCAGGCCGATGCCGCGGCGCTCGCCGGCACCGGTGCCGTCGGCGTGCACCCGTGGCTGGAACAACTGCTCGCGCTGCGGCAGGGCGATCCCGGGGCCGGTGTCGATCACCTGCATGCGCACCACCTGCAGGCTGGGGAAAGGCGATTCCAGCACCAGCACGCTCAGCACCACCCCACCTTGCCGGGTGGCCTGCAGGGCGTTATCCAGCAGGTTGTCCAGCAGTTGCTGCAGGCGCTGTCCATCCACTTCGTGGGCAGGTGCCAGCGCTGGATCAATCTCGACCTGCAGGCTCAGCCCGGCGGCAGCCGCACGTGCGGCATGGGCCTTCCCCAGCCCGCGCAGCAGCGGCCGCAATGGCAACGGCAAGGGCTGCAGCTGCAGCGCTCCGGCATCGATGCGTGCGTAGTCGAGGATCGCGTCCAGCATGTGGCGCAACTGCCGGGCGGCGTGCTGTGCGTCCTCCACATGTTGTCGTTGCGCGGCAGGCAACGGGGCGCGCTCGAGCATCTCCAGCATGCCCAGCACGCCCACCATCGGCGTGCGGATTTCATGGCTCATCATTGCCAGGAACTGGGCCTTGGCTTCGGCGGCCTGCTCGGCCACGCCCTTGGCCTCGATGAAGGCATCGGCGCGTGCCCGCGAGTCACTCACGTCCACCCAATAGCCGCTCCAGGTGACCGTGCCGTTCTCCGTTGCATAAGGCTGTGCGCGGGTGTGCATCCAGCGGGTGGGTTCCACACCGCGCACGCGCACCTCGCACGACAAGGCCACGAAGCTGCGCGCCGCCTGCTCGATGGCCTGCAGCAGGGTCGCACGGTCATCAACGTCGATGCGTTCGAGCAGGCAATCGCTGGACGCCATGGCCTGCCCGGCTTCGATCCCGAACAACACCGGCAATTGTCCGGCGACGTACGGAAACACGAGGGTTCCGTCCGCCGACCGGCGCATCTGGTACACCACCGCCGGCAGGTTGCCAGTGACCTCCTGCAGGCGTTTCTCCAGGGCCTGCCGGTCACGGACCTCGCGCCGCAGGCGTCGATGGCCCAGCACATGCACCCACCCGGCGATGGACAACACCAGCAGCAGGGGCAACAACCAGCGCAGCAGCCCACGCCAATCGTTGCCCGTTGAATACTGTGCGCTCAGCCAGTCGCTGCGCAGCGCGGCATGCTGCGCCTGGCTCATCTGCCGTAGCAACGCATCGAAGCGCGTCGCCAGCGGCGCATAGGGGCGACGCACGGCCAGCGCCAGGGCATCGGTGAAGCCGGCCGGCGCAGCGACCTGCAACTGACCCGGAAAGCGCTCGCGCAACAGCCGATCGACCAGCGCCAGGTTGCCGATGTACGCATCGGCCTCACCGTCGAGAAGACGCTGCAGGGCCTGTTCGGTGCCACGTGCCGGAATGATACGTGCCCCCGGTGCCTGCTGCAGCACCTGCGCGCGCAACCGTTCGGGATCGGACAGCAGGATGCGCTTGCCGGACAGATCCGCTGTCGCCAACACCGTGCCACTGGCAGGGCCGGTGACGATCACATTGGGAACAGTGATGAAGGGTTGGCTGAACACCCAGCCTTCGCCCAACCACGCCGAATCAGCCGGGATGCCGATGACCACGTCCAACGTTTCGCGACGCATGTTCTCGCGCAGGTCATACCAGTCATGGCTGGGCTGCGGCAGCAACGAGGCACCGGCAAGGCGCAACTGTTCCACATAGGCACCAGCCAGGCCGGACGGTGTCCCGTCCGATGCCGCAAACGACAGCGGCGCCGCATCCGGGGCGAACCCCAGGCGCAGTGGCATGGCCAACACCCGCTGTTCGGCCTCATCGAGCACCTGCCTTGCCGGTCCGGACCAGACCGGCACGCGCAGCCAACGCCCGGCAAGGGCCGCACGCTGCGCCGCGGGCATGGCCAGCAATCCTTGGTTCAGGATGGGCAGCAGCGCAACGTGGCGGTTGGGAACGCCAAAACGCAGCGCCTCCGGCGGCAGCACGCTGGGTCGTTGCAACTCGATGCCCTTCAAGTCCAGCCTGTCGATCAGATGGCTGGCAACATAGGCGCTGCCTATGTAGTAGTCCGCCTGGCCTTCGGCGACCTGGCGCAGCGCCTGCGCGGTCGTGGTCACGGTCTGCAGCCGTGCAGCCGGGAAGCGCCTGCGTAGTTCCTGTCCGGTCAGGAATCCCTGCTCGGTGACGACCCGCAGGCCCGCCATGTCCGGATCATTGGAAGCACGCAGATCACCATGGCGGCCCACGACCGCGCGCTCGGCCTGCGCATACGCCGCGGTGAACAGCAGGCAGTCGGAGCGGTCGGTACTGAGCGCGACGTTCATCACCACGTCTACTTCGCCACGGCAGGCCGCATCCTGGACCTGCTCCCAGTTGGCGTACCGCTGGTAGCGGATGTGCAGCCGTTGGCCAGCAATGGCGGCGCCCAGGGTATCCGGGCCCAGGCCGACGACGGCGTCATCGACGATTTCTTCGAACGGTGGCCAAGCACTGTCGTACACCCCCACTTTGAGCGTGTCGTGCTGCTCCAGCCACAGCAGGCTGGCTTCGGGCAGGAAAGTCCGGCCAGCACCTGCTACAAAGGGAATCAGACTCATCACAATTAACGCGACTGTCTTCCAGATGAGCATTTGGATCGTGCGCATGTGGTGTCGTCTCCCTAGAATAGGCGGATGATCGGTATCAGCCACCGCCTCCACCGTCGCCGAGGGCCATACTAGAGTATGTCGCTACGCATCATCATCGCCGACGACCATCCTGTCGTCCGAATCGGCGCGCGCTCGGTGATCGAAGCCAGCGGAATCGGTGAAGTCGTCGCTGAAGCGAGTTCCCCGCAGGCGCTGATGGCAGCGCTGGCACGGTACGAGTGCGACGTGCTGGTCACCGATTACTCGATGCCGGACGCCACCTTGCCCGCTGCCAATCCTTCGCTGCCCGACGGGTTTGCAATGATCAACATGATCCGCCGCCACTACCCGGCGCTGCCGATCCTGATGCTCAGTGTGTCCAGCAACCTGGCCATCCTGCGCATGGTGCGCGAAGCCGGCGTGCTGGGACTGGTCGACAAAGGTTCTCCGATGGAAGAACTGCCGACGGCCATCCGCGTGGTGCATCGCGGCCAGCGCTACATCAGCCAATCACTGCAGGGCCGGGTGGAAGCGGCAGGAAGCACGACGATCGAAGAGAGCGAATCGCGTCGCCTGTCTCCGCGCGAGATCGAAGTATTGCGGCTGCTGGGCGAAGGCATGACGGTCAAGGACATCGCCAAGCTGTTGCATCGCAGTGCCAGCACCATCAGCCGGCAGAAAGGCGATGCCATGCTCAAGCTGGGGCTCAAGAGCGATGCCGCTCTGTTCGATTACCTGCGCGACGGGCGGCTGTAGGCACGGCAGCATCATGCCGGACACAGTCCCCGGAAGAATGATGGCGAGACAGCAGGCGGTCATGTTTCCTGCTTTCTGTAGCGGGTCAGCAGGCTGAAGGCGTCGCATGGCGGGTGCAGGAACGTCACTGCGCGCATTACCGGCGAGGTGCTAAGGTCCGGTGGTATCGCTATCGACTGTCCCGGAAAGCACACCGTGTCCACCACCGCCTCCTCCGCACTGCTGCGCCTGTTGAACGTGCAGCTGCCCCTGTTGCTGTCGCCAATGGCAGGTGTGGCCAACGCCACGCTGGCCATCGCCATTGCTCGTGCAGGCGGGCTGGGCGCGATTCCTGCCGCCACGTTGTCACCGCAACAACTGCACGAGCAGGTGCAGCATTACCGCGCCGCCGTCGCCGCGCCGCTGAACATCAACTTCTTCGCCCACCAGGTGGTCGAACCGGCGACCGCCGATATCGAGCGCTGGGCCGAAGCCCTGCAGCCGCTGCATGCCGAGCTGGCGCTGGAGGTACCGCGCAGCGCCAGCGCAGGCCGGCAGCCCTTTGATGCCCAGGCGCTGGCCTCGGTGCAGGCCCTGCGGCCGGAAGTGGTCAGCTTCCATTTCGGCCTGCCCGCACCGCCCTTGCTGGAGGCGGTCAAGGCAACGGGTGCCATCGTGCTGTCCAGTGCGACCACGGTCGCCGAGGCGCGCTGGCTGGCCCGCAATGGCGCCGATGCAGTGATCGCCCAGGGCTGGGAAGCCGGCGGCCACCGCGCCATGTTCCTGGACGATGACATCGACGGCCAGGTCGGCACGATGGCGCTCGTGCCCCAGATCGTCGATGCCGTGGACGTGCCGGTGATCGCCGCCGGCGGCATTGCCGATGGCCGCGGCATGGCGGCGGCACTGCTGCTCGGCGCCGCCGCGGTGCAGATCGGCACGGCCTTCCTGCGCACCCCGGAAGCCACCACCAGCGCCGTACACCGGCAGGCGCTGGCGCTGGGCAGCGACAGCGGCACCCGCCTGACCAATGTATTCACCGGGCGGCCAGCGCGCGGGTTGCTGAACCGGATGATCCGTGAATTGGGACCGATGTCGACGGCCGCGCCGGCATTCCCCTATGCCGGTTCGCAGTCATCGGCGTTGCGGGCCTACAGCCAGGCGCATGGCGATGGCGACTTCATCTCGCTCTGGGCAGGACAGTCCGCAGCGCTGGCGCAGGAGGCACCGGCCGAGCAGGTGGTGGCTGGCATCGTCGAGCAGGCACGTCGTCTGTTGCCGTTTTGATCATGGCCGCGCGCGTTACCATCACCCTTCTTCCGTGCACGCTGTAACGCTGTTGCCATGACCCTGCATCCTCATCGCGTCCAAGGCCTGAACCAGGACTCCGTGGCAGCAGACTGGCCCGCCATCAGCGTGGCCGAAGCCCGGTGGCTGCAGTCACGCCATCCGCAACTGGGCGGTGACTGGCAGCTGCTCTGGCACAGTCCACGGCCATTGTCGGCCGCGGCCATCGTGCAGACGGCGCACGGCAAGGCATTCATCAAACGCCACCACCAGAGCGTACGCACGGCGGCCACGCTCGGCGAGGAGCATGGGTTCATCGCTCATCTGGCGGCCAATGGCCTGCCCGTGGTGCAGGTGCATGCAGACCGCGATGGACAGACCGCGCTCACCCACGGCGACTGGACGTTCGAGGTGCACAGTGTCGGTCACGGCGAAGACCTGTACCGCGACGCCCATTCCTGGACATTGGCCACCGATGTCGATGATGCCCGCCAGGCCGGACGCATGCTCGCGCGCCTTCATGAAGCGGCTGCAGGCTACGGCGGCGCCCAACGCGGCACGCATGTGCTGGTCGCCCGCGATGACCTGCTGCGCGCCGACGCACCGCTGCAGGCACTGGCGGGACAGCTGGCGCAGCGCCCCGGTTTGGCAGGCTACCTGGCCGGCACCCCATGGCAGGACGAGCTGCAGCACAGCGTGCTGCCCTGGCACACGCGGCTGGGTACCCGGCTGCAGGACGAGCCCCGGCTGTGGTGCCACAACGACTGGCACGTCTCCAACCTGTTGTGGCAGGGCCAGCCGTCCACGCCGGCGGTGACGACCGTACTGGACTTCGGATTGGCCTCCCCCACCAGCGCGGTGTACGACCTGGCCACGGCCATCGAGCGCAACGCCATCGCCTGGCTCGCTTTGGAGCACAACCCCGATGCGGTCCGTGTGGATATCGCCCTGGCGCTGATCGAAGGCTATCGTTCGGTGCGCCCGCTGTCGGCCAAGCGCCTGCACCTGCTGGCCGATCTGCTGCCGGTGGTGCATCTGGATTTCGCGCTTTCCGAAGTCGAATATTTCCACGCGGTCACCGGCTCCAAAGCCAATGCCGACGTGGCTTACCGCACCTTCCTGCTCGGCCATGCCGCGTGGTTCAACGGCGCTGCGGGAGCGGACCTGCTGCAGGCCCTGCACGCGGCGGCCTGAGCGGGCCGCTCGCAATATGGCGCCGTTTGGTGTGAAATAAGGCCCTGAAGCGGGGGTGCCTGGGTTTGCCAGGCTGAGAGAGTCCCTTGGAACCTGATCCGGTTTGCACCGGCGTAGGGAGCTTTGAGCAGCACGCGCACCCCCGTCCCGGGCAGGTGCGTGCGTGCGCCGTCGCTTCGTCTCCCTTACTGGCCGATGACGAACCGAATGAACCGCTGCCCTCGCCCCACCCTGCTTGCCCTGGCCCTGTGTGCTGCCTTCCCGCTGCATGCTTTTGAAGCAGCAGACGCCGCCGTGGCCGACGCCTCCCCCACCGAACTGGCCGCCGTGCGCGTGCAGGCCCAGCAGGCCAAGGCCACTACCGGCCAGAGCAGCAGCTTCGGCGCCGGTGACTGGAAGAACACCCCCGCCTCGGTGACGGTGCTGGACCGGACCCTGCTTGATACCGTGCAGGTGCGCAGCCTGTCCGAACTGGCCCGTCTGGATGCTTCGCTGGGGGACAGCTACGCACCGGTGGGCTATTACCAGAACGTCGCCATCCGCGGCTTTGCCCTGGATGCCGCCACGGGTTACCGCTTCAACGGGCTGAGCATTGCCGGTGAACAGCGGCTGGCGCTGGAAAACATCCAGCAGGTCGAGGTACTGAAGGGTGAGGCCGGCCTGGCTGCCGGGGTCATGGCACCCGGTGGCCTCATCAATTACGTCGGCAAGCGGCCTGCCGAGGTGCGCACCCTGACCCTGGGCACGGATTCGGAAGGCTCCCGCTATGCCGCCATGGATGTCGGCCATTGGCTGACGCCGCGCTTGGGCGTGCGCTTCAATGCCGCCTGGGAAGACAACCACTCCTACATTGATCACGCCGATGGCCGCCGCAACTTCTACGCCTTGGCCGCCGACTGGCTGATCAGTGAGCGGGGCAAGCTGGAAGTGGACGCCAACTACCAGACCAGCGCACAGCGCTCGGCGTCGGGTTTCCAGTTGCTCGGCGCCAGCACGCTGCCGCGCGGGGTACGCCGCTCGCACCTGCTGGGTTACCAGCCGTGGCAGCAGCCGGTGGGTATCGCCAGCACCAATCTCACCGCCCTGCACACCTACGCACTGAGCGAGCACTGGCAGAGCCGGCTGGCCGTCGGCCATAGCCGCAGCGTCATCGATGACAACGTGGCCTTTGCCTATGGCTGCTATTACGCCGCGGGCTGTGCCGATGGCAGCGTGCCCGGCAACTATTTCGCGCCCAATGGCGATTACGACATTTACGACTACCGCAGCCCCGACGACACGCGCCGCAACCAGCAGGCACGTGGCGAACTGCGTGGCGACTTCAGCACCGGCGCACTGCAGCACCAGCTGTCGGTCGGCGCAGAGCTGTTCAAGCGCACCGTGGACCGCCGGCAGAACGTCAACGAGTACGTCGGCACGGCCAATATCCACGACGCCCAGGTGCCCGTGTTCACGCCGTCACCGCTGCAGCCTGGTGCATCGGCACGGCGCCTGGACAGCCGCCAACGGGCGTTCTTCGCCCTGGACCGGATCACCTTCGGCGATTGGCAGTGGCTGGCCGGCGGCCGCTATGTCCGCTTGGACGAACGCGCCTACGACAAGCGTGGCAACCCCGAACGCGCCAGTCGCCTGTCGCGTTTCCTGCCACAGGCAGCGGTGATCTGGCAGGCCACTGATCGGGTCAATGCCTACCTGAGCTATGTGCGCGGGATATCGCTGGGCCAGGAAGCCCCGTTCTGGACCAGCAACGCCGATACCTTCCTGCCGGCCATCGAGTCGCGACAACTCGAGGCCGGACTCAAGTACACGGTCGGCGATGCACTGACACTGGGCGCGGCGGTGTTCCGTACGACGCAGCCGTTCCAATATGCCAAGCCCGACAACAGCGATGCCGGCTTCACCTTCGTGCAGGAAGGCAAGCAGACCCACACCGGGCTGGAGCTCAGCGCCAACGGCAAGCTGACCCCGCAACTGTCGATCAACGCCAGCGCCAGTGTGCTGCAGGCCCGCGCACGCGATGCCGGCACCGCTTACTACGATGGCCAGCAACTGGTGAACGTGCCCAAGGCGCGGGCCAGCGTCCATGTCGATTACACCCTGCCGCGTGTACCGGCCCTGGCCCTCACCGGCGGCTGGCGCTATGCCGCGTCCAATGCCGCCACGGTGGATGGCAGCGTGCGTGCCCCGTCCTACCACGTGGTCGATGCCGGCCTGCGCCTGCAACAGACCCTGGCCGGCACCCCGGTCACTTGGAACCTGTCGGTCGACAATGTCTTCAACACGTTCTATTGGCGTGATACCGGCAGCAGCGCGGGCGATTACTACCTGTTCCCCGGCGCCCCGCGCCAGGCGCGCCTCTCGGTGACCTTCGCGCTATGAACCCGGCGACGCTGGAATGGGTGTCGGCCGCAGTCAGTGTGCTGGCGGTCTGGCTGATGGCCCGGCGCATGCTGCTGGCCTGGCCGGCTGGACTGGTCTCGGTCACGCTGTATGCGGTGGTCTTCGCCGAAGCCCGGCTGTATTCGGACACCCTGCTGCAGGTCGTGTTCGCCGGCTTCCTGGTCTATGGCTGGATGAGCTGGCGGCGGCAGGCGCAGCTGGACGGACAGATCCACATCGCCGCGTTGCCAAGACGCCAACTGCTGCGTGACGTGGCGGTCGGGGTGGTCGGTGGCATCGCGCTCGGTGCGACCATGCACACCTTCACCGATGCCGCGCTGCCGTGGCTCGATGCGATGCTGGCGGCCATGAGCCTGGTCGCGCAGTGGTGGCAGGCACGGCGGCACATCGCCGCGTGGTGGATGTGGATCGTGGTCGACGTGGTCTACGTCGGCACCTACCTGGTGAAGTCGTTGCATGTCACCGCGGCGCTGTACCTGCTGTTCATCGGCCTGGCGGTGATGGGCCTGCGTGCCTGGCAGGCGGCGGCGCACAGCGGCACTGCCGCCGCCATGGGCGCGCTGCCACCGTCGCGCCGCTGAGCGCTGGTGCCAGCGGCAGGAACAAGCCCAGCGCGTGCCGCTGGGCTTATTCCTGCAGTACGAACTGCAGCGGCTGCAGACCCATGGCCGGGTCCGTGCTGCCTGCTCGACCATCTTCGGCACGGCCCGCCAGCCGCTGGCGTGCGCCGGCCTGCAGCACCCACAGGTCATACCAGCCGCCGGTGGAAGCCGCCGGCCAGCGCAGGCTGGCAGACGCACCGGCCTGCAGCTGCAGGTCACGTGACGGCATGTGCGCGGCATAGGCCGCCGGCCGCAGCTGCACACTGACGGGCTGCCGGGCGGCGTTGTGCAGTTGCAGCTGCAGTTCGTCACCTTCCCGCAGCAACTGTGCCTGCACCGGCACGGTGTCCGCCTGGCCACGATAGCGTCGGTGGAAGCCATTGGGACCCAGCAACCACAGGTCATAGCCCTGTTGCCCATCCAGCGCCCACTGGTCGCGCAGCACGGCCCCTGGCGCCACGGTATAGCGCCGTGGAATCGCCTGCAGGCGCAGTCCGTCATAGACCTGCAGCACCGCCGCGGCGCCTTCGCAGCCCAAGCCCAGCGCCACCGTACCGGCCGCACGGTCCACGCTGAAGGCCACCTGTGGGCGGTAGGGCAATGCGCGGGCGGGGCGCACACCGCGCTCCCGCCGGGCCGCCACCA
>DALZLW010000048.1:0-22249 GCA_032007425.1 Stenotrophomonas sp. | reverse complement strand
GGCCATCGCCGGTCTGGGTGGCCAGGAAGTCGGCCTTGATGAAGCCACCGATCTTCACCGTGGTGCCTGGCGCGGCGCCCGGCGTGATGGTGGTGACCTGGATCGGCGTCTTGCCGGCTGGCACCGCCGGACGCTGCTCGGCCTGGACCGTCCTCACCTCGGTCACGGCCTGCTGCGCCTGGCTGATCTGCGCCTGTTGCTGTTGCTGCGATGACAGCAGCAGCTGGACCTGGCGCTCCAGCTCCACGACGCGTGCTTCCAGCGCTTTTTCTTTTGCGGTCTGCGCGAACGCCATGCCCGGCGCGACCAGTGCGACCAGCAGGCAGGCCGCCAACGGCTTGCGTGCGATCTTCAACGAACGGTGGCTCATGTTGCCCTCTCTCCCAAGTGGCACAAGTGTCAGCCGCGCGTGGGGCACGGTCGAGGCTGAGCGTGCGGTTGCCGTGGCCGCAGCCGCTATTGGCCATTAGTCGAAGCCGCGGCCGCCACCGGGGCCGCCACGCCTGCCAATACGGGCTGCAGGCACGACAGGCGCCGCCCTGCCACGGCGGGGTTTCGACCATGGTCTAAGCGGGTTCGCCACGCGTGCACCGGCGAATCGGGCAAACTGCAGGGAACGACCGTGGCATATGCTGCGGACGCACATTCAAGTCCACGTGCAAGTGAGGGTGCCATGGCTGATCTTTACCCCGTCGAGCCGCAGTTTGCCGCCAAGGCACGGATCGACAAGACGCGTTACCAGCAGCAGTACCAGGCTTCGGTGTCCGATCCGGATGCCTTCTGGGGCGAGGCCGCCAAGCGCCTTGACTGGTTCCGCGCGCCAACCACGATCCGCAACGTCAATTACGATCTGGCCGATTTCCGCATCAAGTGGTTCGAAGACGGCGAGCTCAACGCCAGCGTCAACTGCCTGGACCGCCAGCTGGAAGCGCGTGGCGAAAAGACCGCCCTGCTCTTCGAGCCGGACAGCCCGGACGCGCCAGCCAAGCACGTCACCTACCGCGAGCTGTACGAGCGCACCTGCCGCCTGGCCAATGCGCTGCGCAGCCTCGGTGTCGTCAAAGGCGATCGGGTCACCATCTACCTGCCGATGATCGTCGATGCGGCGGTGGCGATGCTGGCCTGCGCGCGCATCGGCGCCATCCACTCGGTGGTGTTTGGTGGCTTTGCCCCGAATTCAATTGCCGATCGCGTCAGCGACTGCCAGAGCAAGCTGATCATCACCGCCGACGAGGGCCTGCGCGGGGGGCGCAAGGTCCCGTTGAAGGCCAATGTCGATGCCGCGCTGAAGCTGCCCGGCACCAATACCGTGGAAACCGTGCTGGTGGTGCGCCACACCGGCGGCGCGGTGGACATGCAGGCACCGCGCGACCGCTGGTTCCACGACGTGGTGGACAGCCAGCCGGCCGAGTGCGAGCCGGAGCGCATGAACGCCGAGGACCCGCTGTTCATCCTCTATACCTCTGGTTCCACCGGCAAGCCCAAGGGCGTGCTGCACACCACCGGCGGTTACCTGTTGTACGCGGCCTATACCCATGAAGCGGTGTTCGACCTGCGCGAGGACGACATCTACTGGTGCACCGCCGACGTCGGCTGGGTCACCGGCCACAGCTACATCGTCTATGGCCCGCTGGCCAACGGCGCGACCTCGCTGATGTTCGAAGGCGTGCCCAACTATCCGGACACCTCGCGTTTCTGGAACGTGATCGACAAGCACCAGGTCAGCATCTTCTACACCGCGCCCACCGCCATCCGCGCGCTGATGCGCGAGGGCGAGGAACCCGTGAAGAAGGCCTCGCGCGCCTCGTTGCGCCTGCTGGGCAGCGTCGGCGAGCCGATCAATCCGGAAGCGTGGCGCTGGTACTACGAAGTCGTCGGTGACAGCCGCTGCCCCATCGTCGATACCTGGTGGCAGACCGAAACCGGCGGCATCCTGATCTCCCCGCTGCCCGGTGCCGTCGACCTCAAGCCGGGCTCGGCGACCCTGCCGTTCTTCGGCGTGCAGCCGGCCCTGGTCAACGCCGATGGCGAGATCAAGGACGGCGCCACCGAAGGCAACCTGATCATCCGTGACTCCTGGCCGGGCCAGATGCGCACCGTGTACGGTGATCACCAGCGCTTCATCGATACCTATTTCCGCACCTACCCGGGCAGCTACTTCACCGGTGACGGCTGCCGCCGCGACGAGGATGGCTACTACTGGATCACCGGCCGCGTGGACGATGTGATCAATGTGTCCGGCCATCGCATCGGCACCGCGGAAGTGGAAAGCGCCCTGGTCTCCCATCCCAAGGTGGCCGAGGCCGCCGTCGTCGGCTTCCCGCATGACGTCAAGGGCCAGGGCATCTATGCCTATGTCACCCTGATCGCCGACGAAGCACCCAGCGAAGAGCTGCACAAGGAACTGGTGGCATGGGTACGCAAGGAGATCGGTCCGATCGCCACGCCCGACCACCTGCAGTGGGCCCCGGGCCTGCCCAAGACCCGCTCGGGCAAGATCATGCGCCGCATCCTGCGCAAGATCGCCGAGAATGCACCTGACCAGCTGGGCGATACCTCCACCCTGGCCGATCCGTCGGTGGTGGCCTCCCTGGTGGAAGAACGTAAAGTGAAATGACCGCGTGAACCGCGGTGCAGCAGGCGCCGCGCTGCGGCCGGGAAGGAGGGTCCCGGCCGCGCGCAGCGCCTTCTGTCCATCGTCACGCCCCGCTCCATCCCTGCCTCTCTAAGCTTGCCCCATGCCAACCCTCCTGATTGCCGACGACCACCCCCTGTTCCGTGAAGCCCTCCGCGGCGCCGTGCAGCGTGTCATTCCCGGTGTCCAGCTGTTCGAAGCGGACTGTGTCGAAGCCCTGTACACGCTGGCCGAGCAGCACAACGATGCCGACCTGGTGCTGATGGACCTGAACATGCCCGGGGCACAGGGTTTCAACGCGTTGGTGCACATGCGCTCGCTGCATCCGCACCTGCCGGTGGTGGTGGTATCGGCACGGGAAGAACCGACGATCATGCGCCGGGCGCTGGACCACGGTGCGTTCGGCTTCATACCGAAATCTGCCGATTCAGACACCATCGGCCACGCACTGGGCACCATCCTGGACGGGGAAACCTGGGCACCGGCAGAGGCCAGCAACGTGCCGCAGACCGGCCGCGAGGAACGCGAAGTCGGCCAGCGCCTGCGCGAGCTGACCCCGCAGCAGTTCCGCGTGCTGCAGATGCTGGGCGCCGGCCGCCTGAACAAACAGATCGCCTACGACCTCAATGTGTCAGAGGCCACGATCAAGGCCCATGTCACCGCGATCCTTCGCAAGCTCGGTGTCACAAACCGTACCCAGGCGGTGCTGATGGCCGGCAAGTTGGCCATCGATGACGATTCCATCGTGCTGCCACCGGAAGAAGACTGAAGTCTCCTGTCGCGGAGCATCCAACAGCACGGCCGGGCCCGGTATAGCCTGCGCTATGAAAGCCAGCCCTACCTGCGCAATTGACTGAAAACGCGGGTTTTTCCGCATGCAGTGCTAAGCTTCGCGTCCCCTTGGGGAGTAGCCTGTCCACCGCGCGAGCCGTGGACGCCCACGTCAACATACTCGGCCAGTGCGCCGTGGCGTGGGTAGCCATGATGGTTGGCGAGACCAGCGGTCCGCGTGCGCAACTCAGGTTGGGCGCGTACGCGGATCGTGCGTCCGCACCCGCCCAACCTGTCGTGCCCTGCAATGTCTCCTGTCTCGATCCTGCTCATTGGCTTTGCCATGTCCACCGACGCGTTCGCTGCCGCCATCGGCAAGGGCGCGGCGATGGGTAAACCCGTCTTCCGCGATGCGCTGCGCGCCGGCCTGATCTTCGGTGTGATCGAAGCCATCACGCCCGTCATCGGCTGGCTCCTGGGCCGCGCCGCGCTGCAGTACGTAGAAGCCTTCGACCATTGGATTGCGTTCGTTCTGCTGGGCGCATTGGGCGCCCACATGATCTACAACGGCCTGCAGCCAGATACCGACGGAGCCGAAGACCCCGCCCAACACCAAGGCTTCTGGAAGCTGGCGTTGACCGGCCTTGCCACCAGCATCGACGCGCTGGCGGTGGGCATCGGCCTGGCCTTCCTGGACGTCAACATCGGCGTGATGGCCGCAGTGATCGGCCTGTGTACGCTGACCATGGTCACCGCAGGGATCATGCTCGGCCGCGCCTTGGGCGCCATGGTAGGCAAGCGCGCGGAAATCGTTGGCGGTGTCATCCTGCTGATCATCGGCGCCACGATCCTGTACGAACACCTCAGCGGCGTCGCCTGACCACCCTCGAAACGCTCAGCCGCGCCACCACGTCGTAGCGCGCGCCGGGCCACCGTGATAATCGGCGATGCCGTGCAGTTCGTAGCCGCCGGCCGTGGGCCGGTAAAGCAAGCGCCAGCGGTTACGACCGGACAGGCCCTGTAGGTGGATGTCGCTGGCAATGAACACGCCGCCATCGACGCTCACGGAATGCCCGGCGCGGCGACCTGCGGCCAGGTCATCACGGATCCGCTCCAGCTCGGCCATGGTCCGGCTGTCAGCCGGGAGGTCTGCACACTGCTCGCGAAGGCGCGGTCCCATCACGACTGTGTGGTGGCGCGCCATTGATGCAGCTGCCTGCGTCATGTCAGCAGAGCGTGCAGCAGGTGGCTCGGCGGTGGGGCCGCGTGCAGGACGCCGGCGAACCCGCACCGGCGGTACGATGTCGTGCTGGGTGGGTGGCGGTGCGGCACGGACAGGCGGCGGCGCGACGGCAGTGGGTCCTGCAGTGGCGGCCGCGGATGGTGCACGTGCATGGCCTGGCAGACGCGGCGTCTCACGCCTGGCCAGCCCCCGCAGCTGGACGCGCGGCGCCTGGTGCGCCCCCGCGTCAGGATCGATCACCATGTAGACCGCACGCTCACGGGACAAGACCCGGTTGGGATGCTGTTGATCACGCTGGACCGCCTGGCGCACAGCGTCGTAGCGTCGCGGTTCGATGGCGCCGACGTACCAGCAACGCTCCCGGATGTTGGTCATCACGCACGGTGCCTTTTCGCCACAGTAGGCGAGGATGAAGTACTCCACCAAGTATTCCACCGTGCTCGTGCATGGCATGCCCAGCACCCGGCAATGTTCGCGGAAATTGCCGATGGCCTGCTTCAACTGGGCATGAAGCTGATCGTTGAAGCGTTGCACCGCTTCCACATCGTGGTATCCGATGCCCTTGGCCGCCATGTACTCGCGCGTGCCCTGGAACTGCTGCAGTATCTGCCAGCGCTGCCGGTGCTCGTCATCCCATTGCTGGAACATGAGAGCACCCTGCACATAGAGACCTGCCAGCACCGCCCCCACCCCGGCACCCATCGCCACGGGCGCAGCCGGGTTGACCAGGCGTGCCAGTGTGCCCATGCCGGCACCCACCAGGCTTCCGGCAGCCAGTGCCACGCTCTCGGCATGGCGCGACTCCAATGGCGTATTGAGCAGGTTGAGCGGCAGTGCCCAGGTGGTGTCGGCCGCGTCCCTCACCGGTCCCGCAGGAAGGCCTCCGGGGCGCGCCAAGGCACCTGTTGGCAGGGGCATCGCGGCATCGTTGCGAAATGGCATGGGGAGCAGCAGGGCGGAAGAGGCCGAGGCAGTATCCGCATTCGTGCGCCGGTCACTTCCAGCGATCGGTCATGGCGGTATCAGCTGCCCGACCGCGCGTACGCCGCCAGGAAAGCACGCAGCGATGCCGGCTTGATCGGCTTGGTCAGCACCCGGTAACCGCGGTCACGTGCCATGCGCTTCAACTCATCGCGGCCATCGGCGGTCAGCAGCGCGCCCGGCAGCGTGCGCTCACTGGCCTCGCGCAGGGCGATCAGGGTGTCCAGGCCATCCAGGCGGTCGTGCAGGTGGTAGTCCACCAGCATCACATCGGGCTTCTCGCTGATCCGTTCCAACGCCTGGTCGACGGTGCTGGCGGTGATCACCTCGACCTGCCAGCGGCCGAGCAGCGCGCGCATGCCATCGAGGATTTCCTCATCGTTGTCCACGCACAACACGCGCATGCCGGCCAGCGAATCACTGCGCGCTGGCGGTGCGGTGGTCGCGGCCATGGCTTCGGCGTAGCCGGGAGTGGCGACCACGCGCGGCAGGATGATGGAAAACATCGAGCCACTGCCCACTTGGCTGCGCGCGTTGAGCCGATGGTCGAGCAGGCGCGAAATGCGCTGGCAGATCGACAAGCCCAGGCCCAGGCCCTGCTCGCCCCAGTCGAAGGGCTGCTGGTAGCGATGGAACTCGTCGAAGATCTGTTGCATGTGGTGTTCGGGGATGCCGGGACCGGTATCCCACACCTGCAGTTCCACCTCGTCGCCACGCACCCGCACCGCCAGTACGATGCGGCCCTTGCGGGTATAGCGCAGCGCATTGGCCAGGAAGTTCTGCAGCACGCGCCGCAGCAGGCGCCGATCACTGCGCACCCAGGCCGGCCGCGCGAACAGGTCCAGGCGCAGGCCACGGCCAGCGGCTACCGGCGAATACTGGGCAGCCAATTCACGCATCAGCGCACTGACGTCGAACTCACCGATCACGGGGTGCAGGCCACCGGCATCGAGCCGCGACACATCCAGCAGGCCGTCCAGCAATTCCTCCGCGGCGCGCAGCGAGGCATCCACGCGTTCGGCCAGATGCCGTTGCTCATCGTTGTTGGTATGGCTGTCACGCAGAGCCGAAGCAAACAGACGCGCCGCATTGAGCGGCTGCAGCACGTCGTGGCTGATCGCCGCCAGGAAGCGCGTCTTGCTTTGCTGCGCGGCCTCGGCGGCGTTGGAGCGCTCGGCCACGCGCTGTTCAAGGGTTTCGTTGGCTTCCAGCAGCGCGCGCTCGGCGCGTTTGTAATCGGTGATGTCGTTGTAACTGGTCACATAGCCGCCGCCGGGCAAGGCCTGGCCACGCATCTCGATCACCTTGCCATCGCTGCGGGTACGCTCGAACACATGCGGCGACCCGGCGCGCATGTAGGCGATGCGGCGGTTGATCTGGCCTTCGATCTCGCCCTCGCCCAGCTCACCCCGCTCGGCGTTGTAGCGGATCAGGTCGGCCACGGGACGGCCGACGTACAGCATCCCGTCGGGGTAGCCGAACATATCCTGGTAGCGCCGGTTCCAGGCGGTCAGGCGCATGTCCGGGTCGACCACGCTGACCCCGGCACTGATGTTTTCCAGCGTCGTGGAGAGGATCTCGCGGTTGAAGCGCAGCTCCTGGCCGGCCTCGTCGAGCACCGCCACCACTTCGCCCAGGTCCATGCCCGAACCGCGCAGCAGGCTGGTCAGCAGCAGGCGCGCCGAGGCTGCACCGATGGAGGCAGCGAGCAGGCGCTCGGTGAACTGCACCCAGGAACGGTCGGCGGCCGCCTGGGTCTGCAGTTCCCGCCCCAACGACTGCGCCTGTTCAAAGAAGGAACGCTGTGCATGGCGTTCACCGACCACCCGCGCTGCCAGCGCCAGCAGGTCGCCGACATGCACATGGCCGGGCCAGCCACCGGCCACCGAAGGACGCCGCGCGTAGGGATCGAGGAAGGGCGCCGCACGCAGGCGTTCATCCACGCCCGGGCGCCAGCGGGCCGATACCAGCATCATCGCCGCGGTATTCACCAGCAGCGACCAGAAAGTGCCATGGGTAAGGGGATCCCAACCACTCATGCCGAACAGCTGCTGCGGCCGCAGCCAACTGATGCCCAACGGGCCATCGCGCATCCACGCTGCATCCACCCAACCGGCCTGGGTCATCGCAGGCAGCAGCAGGGTATAGGTCCAGGCGGCGAAACCCAGCAGCATGCCCACTTCCACCCCACGACGGCTGGCCCCGCGCCAGTACAATCCGCCGATCAACCCCGGCGCGAACTGGGCCACGGCGGCGAATGCCATCAGGCCGTACGACGCCAGCGTGCTGTCGTTGCTGCTGCTGCGGTAATAGCTGTAAGCCAGCAAGGCCAGCACCAGGATCGCCGCGCGGCGTATCCACAACACCCGTGAAGCGACGTCGGCCGCTTCGTGGTGCCCATCACTGCGACGCAGCAGCACAGGCATCACCAAGTCGTTGCTGATCATCGTGGCCAAGGCGATGGACGAGACGATGACCATGCCGGTGGCGGCGGAGAATCCACCGACGTAGGCAATCAGGGCCAGCGCACTGCGGCCTTCGGCCAACGGCAGGGCCAGCACCATCGAATCGTCGGCCACGCCGCTGCCACTGCCGAAAAGGGTGACGCCGGCCGTGGCGATCGGCACCACCATCGCCGAGATCAGCACCAGGTAGGCGCTGAACATCCAGCGGGCCCGGCGGACATCGCGCACGTCACCACATTCGACGACGGCGACGTGGAACTGGCGCGGCAGGCACACGATGGCCAGGAAGCTCAGCAGGGTCTGGGTGATGAAACCCACCGGTGGCTGCGAGGTGAACAGCGTATGCGCCGACTCCACGACCGCATCGGTGCGATCGTTGAGCCACAAGTACGCGAACAGGCCCACGGCCACCATCGCCAGCAACTTGATCACGGATTCAAAGGCGATGGCCAGCATCATCCCGTGGTGGTGTTCGGTGGCATCCACCTGGCGGGTGCCGAACAGGGTGGCGAACAAGGCCATCAGCAGCGCGACATACAACGCAGGATCGGTGAAGAAGCCAGTGGGCCCCGTGTTGCCGCTGAGCACCTGCAGGCTCATCGCCACCGCTTTGTACTGCAGCGCCAGGTACGGAACGATGCCGATCAGCGCAATGCCGGCCACCAGCGCGGCCAGTCGCCGCGAGCGCCCGAAGCGCGAGGAGATGAAATCAGCGATGGACACCACGTTCTGGCTACGGGCGATCAACGCCAACCGCTCGATGATGCGCCAGCCGAAGAGCATCAGCAGCAGCGGCCCGATGTAGATCGGCAGGTAGCCGGCACCGCTGCGCACCGCCGTCCCTACGGCGCCGTAGAAGGTCCACGAGGAGCAGTACACCGCCAGCGCCAGGCTGTACACCACCGGGCGCAGCCAGGGCCGGTTGGGGTACACCGGGCGTCGGTCACCCCACCACGCCACCCCGAACAACAGGGCGGCGTAGGCGACCGAGACCATCAGCAGGATCCAGCTGGACACCATCGATCAGGTTCCTCGGGGCGGACCGGGTCAGTGTAGTGGGTTGCGCTGCGACCGGGGACTCACTCGGCCGGCACGCCCATTTCCTCGAGCAGTGCGGGTGCGGGATAGACCTTGGCCAACAGCCAGCGCAGGTAACGCATGTCGACGTGGACCGCTCGCTTGTAACGCGGATCGAACCACCAGCTGGCACTGACCGACTCCCAGTTGCTGTCGAAGTTCAAGCCGATCAGCTCGCCCTTGGCATTGAGCACCGGCGAACCGGAGTTGCCACCCGTGGTATCCAGGTTGGTCAGAAAGTTGACCGTCTGCGTGCCCAGGGCCGGGTCGGCGGTAGTACCGAAATCGCCCTTGGCGATGGCCGCCAGCAGGGGCTTGGGCGCATCGAACGGGTAGGCATCGGTGTTCTTCTCTACGATGCCGGCCACCGTGGTCACCGGCGCGAAGCTGACCGCATCGCGCGGATGCAGTGCCTCCACCTTGCCGTAACTGATGCGCAAGGTGCGATTGGCATCGGGATACACCGCCCTGCCCTGCTTGGCCCGCCAAGCGAACAAGGCCTGCATGTAGGCCGGGCGCAGCCGCAGCTGCTCGCCGTCGCGCTGCTTGGCCTGGTTTTCCAGACGCAGCTGCGCGGCCACCAGCGGGCCGGCCAGGGCGATCAATGGATCAGGGGCCAGCGCCTTGCCCTGGCGTGCGGCGGCAAAGCGGGACAGGCGCTCGTCTTCGCTGCCCAAGCGGGTGTTGGCATACAGGTCATCGAGTACCTTGCCCATCCGGGCGGGGTTGCGACCGAACGCCGCATCGAATTCCGCCACGCGCTGGGCATCGGGCAGTTGCTGGTAGCGCACCAGCAGGGCGGCCAACAGCGCTTTTTCCACGGCCGGGTCATAGCGGCGCTGGACCTGCTTGAGCACCCCTTCGATGAGTGCCTGGTCGCGCTGCTGGAAGCCGCTCTCGCGCTCTGCATCGGGCTTGGCCGATTCAATGCGCAGGCGCTCCAGGGTCAGCGCCGAACGCAACAATTGGCTCTGTGCGGCCATCGTATCCAGCAGCAGATCACGCTCACCCACGGCAGCGCCCTGCGACAGGGTCGCCAGCAGCGCGCGGATATCCCCCTGGTAGCGGGCATCGGTAGCGGCCAGCATGGCCTGCTCATCGGCGGCGCGCTGGGCCTTGGCATCACTGCGCAGCAGCCCTTCCAGCTCGCCGGCGGCGCGCTTGCGGTTGTTCTTCAACGACTGCAGCTGCGAGGCATAGCGGGTACGGGCCTGTGGATCGGCCGCCGTTGCGGCTTCGATGGTGTCTATCAGCTGCTGGAACAGGGCCACGCGGCGTGGCAACACGGTGTCGATCTGGCTGGCGAACTCGGCCGCGGTGCGGTGCCGGTAAGTGATCCCGGGATAGCCGGCCAGCATCGCGTAATCGCCGGCTTCAGGGCCTTCCACCGACATCTTCAGGTGCGCCGGTGCCTGGTACGGCACGTTGTCCGGGCTGTAGGCCGCCGGCTTGCCATCCTTGCCCACGTAGGCCCGCAGCAGGGTGAAATCACCGGTGTGGCGCGGCCACATGAAATTGTCGATCTCATCGCCGTAGTTGCCGATGGCACGCGGCGGCGCATAGACCAGGCGCACGTCGCTCAACTCCAGCTGGGTCACCCGGTAGAAATCGGTGCCGTAGTACATGTCGGCCACCGAACAGCGCACGTTGCCGGGGGCTTCGCAGGCCGCCACGATCTGCTTGCGGGCGCGGTCCACGGCATCGTGGTAGGCGCGGCCGGTCTTGCCACGGGCCTTGGCCAGTACCTCATCGGTGACCTTGTCGAAGCCCACCGTGACCAGCACGCGGAAATCCGGATTGGCCGGTCGCTCGTCGGCCCGGTCGCGGGCGATGAAGCCTTCGTTGATCAGGTCGTGCTGCGGCGTGCTGTTGTACTGGATGACGCCCATCGCCACGTGGTGGTTGGTCAGCAGCAGGCCGTCGGCGGAAACGAAGGAACCGGTGCCTCCCCCCGCACGTACCACCGCGCTCAGTGGCGGCGCGGTGACGTCGGCCAGCGCCGCCGGATCGCCCCGGAACCCGGCCTTGGCCAGCGGCTCGGCCAGATCAGGCAACTGGGTGGGCATCCACATGCCCTCGTCGGCCTGTGCCGTGGCGGCCAGGCCCAGGCCGATGGCCAGCGCGGTGGGAAGGGCGTTACGAAGGGACATGGCGGTTCCAGCGATGCAGGTCAGCCCGGGACCATAGCCGCTGCCAGCGACGGGGGCAACGGCCGATGGTTGGGTATGTACCGGCGTGGCCTACAATCAGCGCTGCTGCGCCCACTCACGGATGGGCGTGGATACCCATGCTGTTTCCGTGGGTCGGCGTGCCGATGGTGCTGTACTACTGGCTGCTGGACCTGCTGGGACACCAGCGGCCAGCGCCACAGGACTGACCCACGCCCCATCGCGCTAACGCGCGATGAAGTCGACATACAGGGGATTGAACGCTTCCCATGCCATCCATTCGCTGGCATGGACCTGGGCGATATCGCCTTGCTCATCGTATCCGTCGACCATCACCGCGGCGTAGTGCGAGCTGCGCTGCGATGCGGCCGGGAGGCACAGGTAGAAGACTTTCGGCTCATCGCTGATCGCGAACACCAGCGCGCCGGCTGGCGCGGCCAGGGTCCCGTCATCTGCCACCTGCAGGGTACGCACGCCCCCGGATTGCGCCGGCACGCTTCCGGCCCACGCGGCCCCTGACAGCAGGTCATCCAGTTCCCAACCGAACGCCTGGTACATCGATGTGAGCTCACGGCACGCCTGTGCCGGCAAGCCGTGGCGCACCAACGCCGCTGAAAACCGCAACGTGGTGAGTTCGGCCAACCAGGCCGGCGCCGCCGACGGTCCGACGGCAGCGGCGCTGTCATGGGCCGGCATGGGCCCGGCAGCCACCACGGGCGACAAGGGTATCGGCATGGATCGCTCCTTCAGGTGGGATCGTCGTCGTTGGATGCAGCCGGGCGCCAGAGGTACGTCGGGACCGGTGATCCGCCCGGCGTTTCTGCAGGATGCTGTGCCTGCGCATACCACGCTGCGGCCAGTTCCGTTTTCTTCTGCTTCTGGACAGAGGGCACGATTGTATCGGTGCAGGTTCCATCCAGCTTGCAGGATTCCATCCATTTCTCGTACGCACGGTCGACCCATGCCTGCTTTTCCGCGTTCCGCTGCGCGGTGTCCTTGAATCGATACTGGACATTCAATGCTACGTTGGGAAGCAGCGTCTGCATCTTCGCAAGGCGGCGATCGCAACTGGTCCTGCACGGGTCCATGTCCGAGAACAGGAATATCCGGCCCTTGACGTCAAGCCTGGCAGTACCCCGCCGGAGGTCGGCGACCAGTGTTTCGTCCACGCGGCTCAAGGTGGTGAACAACTGATCCAGCCACTTGCCTTCCGAGCAGGAGCGTATGCGGTACGCCCGGTAGGTCCTGCCAGCCTCCAGGGTGGCGAGGCTCTCCGGCAAGGGAGGGTCCTTTCCTGCGCCAAAGAAGGTCCGGAACCTGCTCGGCACCTGCATGGGGGTAGCCCCCAAGACATCCTGTTCTGTCAGTTCCTTGAACGACCGGGGGTTACCTTTTTTCAGCATATGGTCGAGATCGGCCTGCTCCACCTGGAAGGTGTCAGGGGTCCCCCCCCGAGCGCCCTGCCCAGCCGGACCCACCGGATCCGCATCCCCGCCAAAGGCATAGCGCTGGGGAAACACGTCCGATCGCCGGCCGGGACCGGACTGGGCGTCGACCGGAAAGAAGACGATTCGTGGTCCGATGCCGGGCAGCATGCCCTTCAATGTGAAGCTTCCACTCAATGCGGCCCCTGTCTCGCCGAGTCCAGCCAGGTCCACGGCTTTGCCCCGCACTGTTAATTCTTCTATTTTCCAGGTGATCATGTTGGCACTTGGCAGGTGGCTGATGACAGCCTTGCTGATGTCCTTGGCGGTTGCCTTTTCGTTCACTGTGGTCCAGAACAGCGCGCTTTCCCGGCCATGCGAGTCACGCACGGCATCCATGGTGTTTTTCTCTTCGACGGAGATGCGTCGCCCTACGGGCGGCACTGGGCACGATGCACCGCCGAGCGCACGTCGGCGACGCAGATTGGCGCCAGAGGGGGCTGGCCAGGGACGGCAGACCGCATCCCCCTGCTGGCTCGACATCCGCTCGCCAACGCGCTGTTTGAGCGAAGACGGCTCGGGCAGCAGCTTTTTCTCGTCCTCGCCCAGCTGTAGATGAACGCAGTTCTGCCAACGGATGCAGGCCACGCCCTCGCCTCCATCGGGTCCGATCGAGCGCATGCGGCCTTGGCGGTCAACACGCATACGCGGTGCCCCGGTGTCACCGCTTCTGCCAAACCACAACACGACAGGCTGTGCTCCACCGCCGCTCACCACCCAGTTCCGCCCTGGCAGCAGGTCGCGCAGGTGCGACTGCAAGGCCTGCACTTCATCCAACTGGCGCAGTTGTCCATCGAGCAGCCGCTCGCGGATTTCCCGGCTGCGACGCTGCGCCAGCACGCTTGCCACCGACTTCTCATGTCCGGCGTCGTAGTGCCAGCTGATGGCCGCCTCTTTCATCCTCGGCACATGCGCGGTCAGGTGATGTGCCTCCTGGTGGGTCAACTGGGGGAAGTGCTGCATGAGGTTGTCCGTGGCGGGCGATGGCACCTGTGTCCGGTCTTCCCAGTTGCGCCATGCGGCCGCAACGACGGAACGCTTGGCGGCCAGCGTCCTGGCCAATTCTTCGCGCACCGCGGCCATCAGCTCGTCCGGTGCGGTGCCCGCCGCCAGTCCAAGCCGCTGGGCCACCTCCGCATGTCCCTGCGCCGCCACCACGTCGTGCAGCTGGGGCAAGCGTTGACCCTGACGCAGTGGCACATGCAATCCTTCGGTGAATCCAAACAGCGGGCCTTGCTGGAAGTCCCGCTTTCGCGTCGCTGGCGTGTACAGGCGGATGCCACGTTGTTGACCCAAAGCGGAATGGCACCACGCGGTGAGCAGCGCGGGCATGTCCTGCCGCAGGCCCATTTCCTGCGGCGACTGGATCATCTCGTCGATCCGCGCAGCGATCCAGGCGTGCTCGACGTTCCTGCGCAGGTCGGGTGTGATCGTCATCCGGGGATCACCCAAGCCGAAAATCCTGGTCAGATACTGCCGGGACGCCTCAGGCAGATCGGCGACGGCAGACTGCGCCAGGGTGAGCGGCGCCGCTGGCTTGGGTGTTGTCCGGGTAAACCAATGCGGGGGTGGATCGTCGTTTCGCCGCCACCTGCCCTTGCTGTAGGCAATCGGTGGCCCCACCGCACCGGGGCTGCGCCCATCGACCAGGCGGTGGGTACCCCGTTCCTCCCGGTAGGTTTCGGCCAGATCTCCCTGCGCCGTGCGCACGTAGGTTCTGCCATCGCGGGTGAGCTCGATTCCCACGCCACCTGATCGGCGGGCCTTCACCAGCGGCGTCATCGATGGCGGCAGGGCCAGGCTGGCAATCAGCAATCCACTGCCGTCGAACGCCACGGCCTGACCCAGCCATTCCACTGCGGCTTCGGTGGCCTCGGCCGCGCTGGCCACTGAACGTCGACCGACATGGAACAACAGTCGCGCCACCGCCGGCGGTGCCAGCATCCCGAAGCCGCCTGCGCCGGCGCCGAACATCTCTGCAAGCGCAGTCCGTGCATCACCCTGCTCAAGTGCCTCGCCCGCCTCACGGAATCCACGGATGACGAACGCCGCCGTGCCACCTGCACACAACGCCGCACCGAGGCCGCCGGTGGCCACCATGCAGGTTCCGGCCGCGGCAAATCCTGCGACCAGTGGCAGCCAGTTGCTGATATCACTGGCATGCTGGCTCTTGAGGAAGGCCGCGTTGTCGGCCAAGGTCTGCAGCCAGTCCTGCGCAGCCTGATCAAAGCTGCCGACGAAACGCTCACCCACGACCAGTCCATCTGCAACGCGTGTGCTGCCCAGCGCCGTTGCGACCGCCGCGTGATGTGCATAGCCAGTGCGTTGACGCAGGTAGGGTTCGGCGCGCACGCGGTCATCGCGCACGAAGCGCAGGAACTGTGCCGGGGTCATCACCCTGTCACCATCTGGCCCATCGAACAGGAAGATGAAGGCCGATTTCCCTCGGCCCATCTGCCACAAACGGTCTACCGGGTGACCGTTCAGCGTCACCACCTGCAGCGGCGCGCGCGGCGTGCCAAGATGCTCGTGCTGGGCCAAGGCACGCTCGCGGGTGGAAGCATCCATCCAGGCACTGGCGACGCCCCCTGGCTGCAGGAGGGCTGCGGTGCGCCACCGCAGCCCCTCACCCAGCGCCTGCCTGAACCTCGCTCCGGCCGGTGTCGTGGGAAAGCCATGAAGGTACTTCCTGTAAGCCTTCAACCATGTGGTGTCATCTTCCAGATCACGCAGCCGATAGCATAGGTTGACCAGATACACCGGCCTGTTCATCAGATCAGTGGCCTCGGTGTCGATGCGCTCCTTGCCATCGGCGGTACGTTCGTAAACCGAGATCTTCAGCGTCCTGGCGACGGTATCTTCGCTGAACCGTCCCTTGCCGTCGCTCCGCAGGCCTTCACGCGCCCAGCCATGGGTCGCCCAGAAGGCGAGATCGCCGCTGCGCGGCTTGGCCGTGGCCGTGGGGGTGTAGGTCAGCTCGACCCGGTGGTGGTCTCCCAGCAGAGCGGTATGTTCCGAGTCCGGTGTGAGCAACTGTTCGTGGATGGCATTGGCCATCGCAAGCGCCGCAGGCCGTGCATGATCTGTCCAACCCAGTACGGCAGACAGGGCCTGTTCCATGCGATCGACGGCCTGCGCCGCCTTGACGCCCACCGGGCTCCAGCGCTGTTGTTGTTGCGCGAAATGGCGCAGCGCACGCGTGGCGGCGTTGTGGACCAGTGCGTCCGCGGCCTGTGTCGCCCAGTCATCGAAAGCGGACACGCCCTTTGCCGGCTCGGTGAACACCAGTTGCAGATGATTGCGCTGCGACCATTCCGCCGGCCTCCCCGGGTAAGCGTCTGCGTCATGCAACCCTTGCAGTACGAATGAAGCACCGTCAGGTGCGGCCGCCTGCGCATCCTCGCTGACCACCCCGCTCAGTGAGGGATCGAAGTCTGCACTTCTTGCCTGGATGTACTGCCGGAACTCGGTGTCGTTGGCGAAGGCCATCAGCAGCTCGTTGTCGGCGCGGTAGAGAACGACCTGTCCGCGACGGTGGGCGTCTGGATCAGAGGCACGACTGCGGATGACCAGGTAATTGGGCAGTCGGAACGAAGCCGCAGGTCGGCCATCATCAAGCTGCGCATCCGCATCGAGCAATCCGGTGTAGAGCACATGCCCGTGTTCAACGTGTGCACTGCCCTTGATGAAGGCAAGCACGATCTCGGCACCTCGTAGATACGCGCCCCCGCCGCTGCCCAAGGTCCTGTTGGCCTTGGCCCGCAGCGCCGCGGCCGTGAACTGCGCCTGCAGCGTAGCCACCAGGGTCGCATCCACGGTGGGCAGGGCAAGGGACCGGGCCGCCAGCTCCGTGCATTGGCTGGATGCAACGAACTCGCCCAGCAGCGTCTGTTCCCGCGTGCCGATTGCGTTCCCATTACGCGAGAAGCGAACGCCGCCTGCCGTGGAGGCGCGGAAAAGGCAGTACTCAAGCACCGGCAGCGTATCGTCAACGAGGGTCTGGTTCTGCCACTGTGTTGCTACCGGATGCACGCTGATGTCCTGCCAGCCACCGATCCAACCGGCCGCTTTGAGCGCCGTGTCCAGTCGTCCTGCATCCGTCTGCGCGGCATCCGCCCACTGTTGCTGCATCTGCTCCAGGCGGATGTGGTGGGTAAGCCAGAGCCGCTGCTCGTTTGGCGACAGCTGCGTGAGCCAGGCAAGGCCCGGCTGGCGTGCGAAGTGCAGCACAAGCGCTTCCTCCATCGCGTGCCGGCTGCTCACCTGCTCGCGATCAAGCATCGGACCGGTGTGGCCAGCGTCCTCGCGGCGCAGGCGTCGTGGCGCCGATGACGGATCGTCGACGCGGGGTACAGCGTCTGCCGTGCCGTCACCCTGTTGCAGGACATCCCAGGCACTGGCCCACCGCCCATCCGGCAAGGCCACGATTTCTGCCTCCAACTGTTCCAGGCGGTCGAGCGCGATGGCCGGCGGTGCGACCGGCGGCGCAGCAGCGGCACCTTCCGATCCGCCGCCAACGTCCTGTTCAATCGGGCCTGCTTCAATGGCAACGTCACCCGCCCGCAGCCCTGCGCGCACCAGCAGGCCCGCGCCGGCTGCTACCGCAAGTCCCAGGGCTGCCTTTGCCGTGGCGCAAAGGGCAGGCAACACGCCACGTCGAAGGGCGGGGACTGCGCCTGCAGCTCCCATCAGGGGCACCACGGTGTGGTCGATTCGTGCGGCCGTTGCGCTCGCCGTTGACGAGGCCGTGGGTTGGGAATGGGCTACGGTGCGTCCACCGCACTCGGGGCTGCGCGGAGGATGGGCCGGGTGCGCGGCGGAGCCACGCCACGCGCGGTGGCTCACCTGCGAAGGCGGTTCGGGCAACACGGCTGGTGCGTGCTCGGCTGCCTGTTCCGACACTGCCGCGCCCGGCCACTGGCTGACGTCAAACAGGACGGATGCTACATCAGCCACAGCGGTGCCGCGGCACGCAAGTGTCCCGTTGCCCAGCGCTCCCACGGATGCGGCGGAGAATGGGCAGCGCGCGTTCTGGACACGCGCGGGCTGCCAGAGCGAGGTTGAGGGCGTGAGCGCCGCGAAGGACGCGCAGGGCTGCGCCAGTGCGACGTGGCACTGTGCGGGATGCAGGACGAGCATAGGCGGGAAGAGCGCTGTGGAGGGGCCGGCCATGCCGGTCCGATCGATTTTCCGCAGCCGCGCCGCCCGAGGAATTCAAAAGTCGAGCATGGTGTCCTCCACGCCCGTGCAACGACACCTGGTGTTCATCTTCCGGCGGTGGCCAGGCCACCGCCGGAAGGCATCGCCGGCTTACTTCTCCCGACGCCAGTTCAACGAGCCACGGTTTTCCACCGTGCTCGATTCCACTTCCACGTCGAAACCGCGGCTGAGCAGGTACTTCAAGGTGAGCACCGAACCACTGCCCACCAACGACACGCCATACCCGACATAGAGTTTGGGCGAGATGTATTTGCCGACCCCGATCACCGACCCGCCCAGCGCACGCGACTGGCTGACACCGGCATCATCCAGGCCCAGCTTGGCGCCGAGCTGCGATGCCAGCAGGCCACTGCCCGCCTGCAGCGCGGCCGAGGCCGCGTTGACCTGCTGTGCCTGGTCACTGGTGGCGCCGGTGAGGCTGCGGCCGAGGACCAGATAGCCCAGGGCTTCGGACTGGGACATCGAGGGATCGGACCACACGTCGGCACGCGGCTGCATGGCCCGGCCCGTGACATCGATACCGGCAGTGATGTCGCCGATCCTGCGCTCGGCGCGGATGTTCACCCGCGGGTCGGACACTGCGTTGTAGTTCCAGGTCAGCTGGCCACGGGTGATGGTCAGGTCCTGGCCATACGCCTTGTAGCGCCCGGTGACTTCCAGCCCACCGTTGGCGGTCATCTCGCGGCCAGGCCGTGCCCAGACCTGCATCTTGCCGCTCAGCCCACCCTTGAGGCCGAAGCCGGCCATCTTGACCTTGTCGCCCAGGCTCACGGACAGGTCCATGTCCAAGGGCGAGGTCCGGGTCTCTTCCGGGTCCACCGGATCGAGCACCACCACGTCTTCTGAAGTCGATGTGCCACGGTCAAGGCGTTCCAGATCGATGTCGGCTTCCGGCACATGGACGTTGCCACGCAACTGCATCGCGGTTGCCGCCAAGGTGAAGTCAAGGGCCGGGTTGGCCACCACGCGCAGTTCGCTGGTGTTGGACAGCAGCACGTTCTCACCGTGGATGTGCAGCTGCAGCGGCTGCGCATCGCCAAACCAGGACAGCCCACCATCCACATGCAGGGTGCCCTGGCCGGAGTTGGCCTGCGCGGTGATCTTGGCCGAGCCATCGGGCTGGGCGACGAAGCTGCCCTTGCCCTGGTCGAAGGTCAGCCCCAGCGCCGGGAATTCCCCCTTGAAGTTGGACAGCGTGGCCTCGCCCCCCAGTGAAGGCTTGCCACGCGTGCCGGACAGGCTGACATGCCCTTCGATCAGCCCGGTCGGTCGCACGATGTCTGGCGAGAACAGCTCCAGCCAGTACAGCCGGGCCATGTTGAGGTAAAGCTGTCCGGTGAGCGGGGCATTGGCATCCCAGCCGGTCTGCACACGGGCATCGACGAAGCCGTTGCCCTGGAAGCCCACACCCAGATACCCCTCGATGCGCGAAGGGTTCATGTCCAGCTTGATCGAGAACTGGTCGTAGCGCAGCAGCTCCCCGCGCGCGTTGTCGCCCAGGCGGATGCCGCCCTCGGGCGAACGCACTTCGACCAGGCCTTCCCATGCATTGCCCCGAGGCCGGATGCGCGCATCCAGGTTGACCTCGCCGCGCAGGTACATGCGGCGGCCGGAATTGGGCGGCAGCCACGGCTGCACCAGCGCCAGCGGCAATGCATCCCCGCCCACGGCCAGACCCTCACGCGGCCAGTTGGCGCTGGCGCACAGCGCGCCACCGGTGGCCGCGCCGAGGCAGGTGTCGGCCAAGGTGAACGTACCGCCATTGACCGCAAACGCCGCTGGCGCACGCAGCGCCCACGCATCGCCCTTCACCGGCGCGATGCGCAGGGAGGCCAGCTCACCACGCCACTGCGTGCCCTGCTGGCGCAGGCTGCCCTGCAGGTCGATCGCGCCCAGTTCGTTGTGGGTGCTGGCCTGCAACTGCAGGTTGCTGACACTGCCACGGGCGGCCACGTCCAACTGCTCCAGCAGCATGCCCACATTGACCTGGCTGCCCTGCAGCGCCAGCGCACCGCCATCACCGCGCCACGGCAGGCGGCCTTGCAGGCTGAACGTCTGCGCGCTGTAGCCATCCCAGTGCAGGTTGCTGCCCTGCAGATCTGCGGTGATGTCCGGCGCGTCACGCGGGCCCTTCACCTGCACCTGGCCGCGCAGGCCGCCATCGGCGCCCGGAAGAAGGTCGCTCAGCTGCAGTGGCTCGAAGCGGGCGTCGATATCCAGGCGATCGCCGACCTTGCCTGAAGCGGTCACGCGGCTGGCACCGAGTGCCAGCTTGAGCTGTCCTTCCCCCTCGCTTCCACGCAGCGCGAAGCGCCCTTGGGCATCCACGACACGCTGGCGCAGCGTACCCTTCAAAGTCGGCAGATCGACGGTGGCCTGCAGCGGACCAGTGCTGCCTGCCGGTGCATCGGCGGCCGCGGCGGCCTGTTCGCCGGTACTGGTGAAACTGCCCGACAGACGCCCGTCCCAACCGGGCAGGAAGTAGCCCGGATCGAAGCCCTGCAGGCGCGCTTCGGCATCCCAGCGCAGCTGCGGTGCCCAGGCCGCCTGCCCTTCCACCTGCAGGCTGCCGCCGGGTGTCTGTGCGTTGAGCTCGCGGATGACCGCCGAATCGGTGTCGCCGCGGACATCGAACTGCAGTTGCGCCTGCTGGGCCTCACGCGCGACCTCGGCACGGCCGATCGCCGCCCATGCCTGCAGGGTACCGGCCAGGCCAAGGCGGGCCTCCTTCAGCGTCACCGGCACCGGCGCACTGCCGGCGGTGTTCGGATCGGCAGCGGGGGTCCAGGTCAGATCGTTGGCCACCACGGAGAACTCGACTTTCTGGTTGTCGGCATCACGCAGATCGGCCGTGCCCGTCAACTGCGCCTGCCCCCCCAGCCCCTTGACGACCAGCGGCGACACGGTGAGCACCTGATCGGCCAGTGCCACCTTCGACGGCGCAAGCTCGATGGCGTTTTCACCGTACTGCAGTTGACCTGCCAGATCGGCCGCGCCGCCCTTGCCCGTGGCGCGCAGGTCGACGGTCAGCGGTTCCAGCGCCGAGGTTGCAAGTGCGGGCGACAGCAGCATCAGATCCAGTGCGTCGGTGGTGGCGCTGGCCTGCCACGTCGGATCGGTACGCCCGTCGAACACCAGCATGGCCCGCAACGGCTTCGGCGCGCGGCCGGCGACGCCCACTTCCATGTGCCCCAGATCACCACGCGCCACCAGCCCCAGGCTGGCCGGCGTACGCCCACGCGGCGCCGGCAACACGGCGGTCGCGGTCAGGTCGGTGTCGTAATCATTGGCCGGGGCATAGTGGCCCTTGGCGCGGAAATCGCCCATGTCGCTGTCAACCAACAGGCCCTCGGTGCGAAACTCGCCATTGGCGATCTCCAGCCCGCCACGGATGCGGTGGATGTCGATCATCGGCTCACCCGCCTGCGTCACCCGCAGGCCATCAACGGTGATCACGTCGGCCTGGATGGCCAGCGGCATGGTGATCTGCGGCAGCGATTCGGGCCAGCTCGGCAGGGTGAAGGGTTCATCGCTCTTGGCCAGATTGAGGCTGGCATTGCGCAGTTCCAGCTTGTCCAAGCGCAGCTTGCGGCCCAGCAGAGGCCGCAGGTCGGGTTCCAGATGGGCACGCTCGGCGTGGAAATGGATGTCGTCCCATTTGAAATCGACGTTGTACAGGGTCAAGGGCCCGGCCACCGGCCCCTCCACCTTGTCCCAGGTGAAACTGGCGCCCACCGGCAACCGCGCCACGACCTGTGCCAGCAGGACGTCGCGTCCGGCCACGGTCTGCAGCAACCAGTACACGGCGAACAGCAGCAACAGCACCACGCCCAAGACACCGGCACCAGACCATGCCCAGAAGCGACGGCGACGGTAGAAACGCACCCGTGGTACGGCCGCAGCGGGTCCGTTCGGCGTTGAGGTCGGCGTAGGGCTGCTCACAGATCGGCTCCGATATTCAGGTAGATCTGGAACTTGGAGTCCGGATCATTCAGGCCATGGGCAATGTCCACCCGCACCGGGCCCACCGGTGACTTCCAGCGCACGCCGAAGCCCACGCCCGTGTGCAGGTCGATGGTGTTGTCAAAGGCACTGCCGGTATCAACGAAGGCCGCCGCCCCCCAAGGACCGCCACCAAAATAGTGCTCGTACTCCGCCGAGCCGATCACCAGCTGCTTGGCGCCCAGTACGAACTTATCGGGCGC